>NZ_JBEPCY010000008.1:220288-292072 GCF_040299965.1 Streptomyces sp. NPDC000594
GCCCCTCCGGCGTTTGAGGAGCAGAGGTTCGGGGACTGGTCCCCGACCCTGGCCCGAGGCCGCCCGGAACCGAGCCCCGAGTCACCTCGGCCGGATGTCGGGGCCAGCCCCGAACCCCGCGCCTCAAACGCCGGCGAGGCTGATCCGGTCAGCTCTCGCGGGCGAGGTCCGCCGCGCCCACCAGGCCCGCGCGGTTGCCGAGGCGGGCGGCGAGGACCTGCGCGTGCGGGCGCCACTGCGCGCCGATCAGCCAGCGGCGGAAGGACTTCCGGATGGGGTCGAGGACCAGCTCGCCCTCGTCGGAGACGCCCCCGCCGACGATGAACGCGGAGGGGTCGAAGAGCGAGGCCAGATCCGCCAGCCCCGCCCCCGCCCAGCGGGCCAGCTCGCGGAAGGAGTCGATGGCCACCGGATCGCCCTGCCGCGCCGCCGCGCTGACATGGCGGCCCTCGATGCCCTCGGGCGTCCCGTCCCCCAGCTCCAGCAGGAGCCGCGCGTTCTCGGGTGTCGCGGCGGCCCGCTGGCGGGCGTAGCGGACCAGGGCGCGCCCGGAGGCGTACTGCTCCCAGCAGCCCTGGCTGCCGCAGCCGCAGAGCAGCCCGTCCGGCACCACCCGGATATGGCCGAACTCCGCGGCGACGCCGAAGCGCCCGCGCCGCAGCTTGTTGCCGATGATGATGCCGCCGCCGAGCCCGGTGCCCAGCGTGATGCAGATGACGTCTTCGTGCCCCTGCCCCGCGCCGAAGCGGTACTCGCCCCAGGCCGCCGCGTTGGCGTCGTTCTCCACCACGACGGGCAGGCCGACCCGCTGCTCGACCTTGTCCTTGAGGGGTTCGTGGCGCCAGTCGATGTTGGGGGCGAAGATCACGGTGGCGCGCTTGTCGTCGACATAGCCCGCCGCGCCGATGCCGACGGCGTCGATCCGGTGGCCCTCGCCCGCTCCGTCGACGGCGGCGCAGATCGCGTCGACGATGCCGTCGGGGGTGGCCGGCGTGGCCACCGTGTGGGTTTCGAGGATGGTGCCCTCCTCGTCGACCACGCCCGCCGCGATCTTGGTACCGCCGATGTCAACGCCGATGGTGAGTCCCATGTGCCCCTCGGTTCCGGTCGTGCCCCGCCGAGGGCCACCGTACCCGAGGGGCACGGCGGGGACCGGCCGTCGTCGAGGGGTCCGACCGGGGTCAGTCCAGGTCGATGCGTTCGCCGGGGCCCGGGTCGCCGTCGTCGGGGCGCTTTCCGGGCCGGTCGGAGGGGTCGCCGGAGGGGTCGGCGGAGGCTTCGGGGGCTTCCGGGGCGCTGTCGCCGGCGGCCCGCTCCGGCCCCTGGGTCCAGCGGCTCTCCTGGCCCGCGACGGCGGAACGATAGGCGGCGAGCAGCTCCCCGCCCGCGGCGGCGAGGTGGTCGAAGACCTGGGGGTTGCGCTCGATGACGGGTTCCACGGCGGATTTGGCCTGCTTCACCAGCTGCTGGACGGCGGTCTGCGCGGCCATCCCGGGCAGGGAGCTCTGGAACTCGGTGACCTTGTCGGCGACCGCGCCGACCAGCTTGCGCAGCTCCTCGGCGGCCGAGCCGGCCGGCGGGCCGTGCCGCTCGCGGTGGCGGGCCCGCTCCTCGGCGAGGTCCTCGGCGCACGCCTCGGCCCAGGGGTCGTCGTCTGCTGCGGGACGCGTGGCGTCGCTCATGGCGTACTCCTGCACTGAAGGGCTCTCGTACGTCGACGGTACCCGAACGGGCGCGGGCCGTTCAGCGCTCCGGGGTGCCGGCCCCGGGGGTGTGCGGCCAGAGACCGGGGTCGGGGGTGAAGCGGACGGTCAGCGTCCCGTCGGTGAGGGCCGCCCCGGAGACGGTGCAGCGGCGCAGCACGGAGGGCAGCGGAACGATCCTGCGGAACCGTCCGGTACGCAGCAGCAGTTCATCGCCCCGGCGTACCAGGCCGAGGTCCTTCTTCTCCGCGCCGGGCAGCCGGAAGGACCACACCAGGGTGCCGTCCTCGGCACGGCGGTCCTCGACCGGGCCGGGCCCCGGCGGCACCCCGGCGGGCCCCTCGGCGGACTCCGCGACCGGAGGTACGGGAGTGCTCAGCGCGGTGGCGAGCAGCCCCAGGTCATCGGCGTCCCGGGGGTCGCGGCCCAGATGCGGAAGCTCCCGTACCGCCGTATCGGGCGCCCACTCCCCGTACCACTCCTGCACGGTCTTCTCCTGCTGCGCGGCGAGGCCGGCGAGCCAGGTGTCGGCGGAGTGGCGGGGCAGGATCCGGTTGGCGACGAGGGTGTCGGCGCGCAGCCCGTGGAGGGCGAGCCCGGTGCGGGCGGTGCGCAGGGCGTCGGCCGTGGTGGGGCCGGGTTCGGCGACGATCCGCAGCACGGTGTCCGGGGATTCGATCACCCGCTGGACGGCGGCGAGGTCGCGGTCCCAGCGGGTGGCGGTCTCGTACAGCCACTGGGCGGGCATGGGGACCCCGGCGAGCTGGGCGAGGACGGGCCGCAGCGCGCGGGCGGCCTGGCGCTCGGGCGGCAGCATCCGGCGGAGATAGCGGCGGAGCCGTTCGGGGAGGGCCAGCAGATCGAGGGTGTCGCCGAGGGGCGGCAGATCGAGGACGGCCAGCTCCCGGTCGCCCCGCGCGGCCTCGGTGACCGCCCGGAGGAGGGCGAGGTGTCCGGCGCCGGGGAGGTCGGTCAGCTCCTCGTCGGCGAGGGGCACGGCGCCGAGCAGGTCGAGCAGGGCCCCGGCGCGCTCCTGGAGGGCGAGGAACTCGGTCCGGAAGGCGGTCCCGGGGTCGACGCGAGCCGCCAGGAGGCCCTCGGCGACCGGTGTCGGGGTACCGGTGAGGGGGGTGCCGAGGAGGGTGTCCCGGTCGGCGGTGAGCAGCAGCACCCGCCGGCCTTCGCGCGCCGCGGCGAGTGCGGTCGCCGCGGCGACGGTGGTACGGCCCGCGCCGCCGAGGCCGGTGACGAGGACCGTACGCATCAGGCGGCGGGTCCGCTCTCGACGCGCTTCTTCAGTCCGTCGAGGGCCCGGTCGATGATGACCTTCTCGGCCTTGCGCTTGATCATGCCGAGCATGGGGATCCGTACGTCGACGGTCAGCCGGTAGGTGACCTCGGTGCGGTTGCCGCCGCCGCCGACGGCGCTGAGGGTGTACGAGCCGTCGAGGGTGCGCAGCATCTGGGACTTGACCAGGGTCCAGCTGACCTCGGTGGGGCCGTGCCAGGTGTAGGCGAGGGTGTGGTCGTCCTTGATGGCCCCGGCGTCGAGCACCAGCCGGACCTGTTCGGCGCGGCCCTGGACGTCGTGGGAGAGGACCTCGGCCTGCTTGACCTCGCCGGTCCACTCGGGGTAGCGGCCGAAGTCGGCGATCACTGCCATGACCTCGGCCGGTGCCGCTTCGATGGTGATGCTTGAGCTGGTGTGTTCCGCCATCGCTGCGGCTCCTCGAACAGTGCGGTACGGACTGCGGGGTGCGGACCGGTCGGGTGTGTGGTGTGCAGGCTATCGCGACCGGGCGGGGGCTCCGTTCCAGGGTCGCGCCCGCCGGGGGTTCACCACTGGAGGGTCCAGGGACGGCCGGTGGAGGCGAAGTGGCCGACATTGACGCATTCGGTCGACCCGACGCGCATCCGGGGGACGAGCGGCTGGTGCACATGGCCGAAGAGGGCGTAGCGGGGGCGGGTGCGGCGGATGGCCTCCAGGAGGGCCCGGCTGCCGCGCTCGAACCGGCGGGCGACGGTGTCGTAGAGGAGTTCGGGCACGTCCGGGGGGATGTGCGAGCAGAGGACATCGACCTCGCCGAGGGCCTCGACCTTGGCCGCGTACTCCTCGTCGGAGATCTCGTACGGGGTACGGGAGGGGGAGCGCAGCCCGCCGCCGACGAAGCCGAAGACCCGGCCGCCGATCACGGCGTGTTCACCGTCGAGGACGGTGGTGCCGGGACGGACGTATTCGGGCCAGAGTGCCGGAATGTCGACATTGCCGTAGGTGGCGTACGTCGGGGTGGGGAAGGCGGCGAACAGCTCGGCGTACTGCTTGCGCACGGCGGACTCGATGGCGGTGTCCCGGTCGACCTCCAGTTCGGCCCAGAGGCGGCGGGCCAGCTCGCGGGCCTCGGCGAAGCGGCGGGCGGTGCGCAGCTCGACGATCCGGTCCGCGTTCCCGGTCCCGAAGAGGTCGGGGAAGATGCCGCGCGAGTGGTCGGCGTAGTCGAGGAAGAGGACGAGGTCGCCGAGGCAGATCAGGGCGTCGGCGCCGTCCTTGGCCAGGGCGAGATCGCGCGCGTTGCCATGGACGTCGCTGACCACGTTCACTCGGGTACCTCGCATGGCGGCCACCTTATGGCCTCTCTTCGGGATCCCGGCGGGCCGCCTCCCGGATCCCGCCGGACCGCCTGCCGTACCGGCCGCAGCCCTCCCGTACCGGCGCCGGGACACGGGCACGGCACGGGTGCGGCACGGGCGCGGCACGGGTGCGGCGGGGGCGCGGCACGGGTCCGGCGCTGAAGGACGAATGGGGCCGGACCGGTCGTTCTTCCGACTGACCGGGCACGTGGACTACCCTGCGCGAAGTACTGTCATATACGTGTGACGCAGCGAACATCTGGTCGGGACCCCTACCCGGAACTCACTACCGGCGGGTAACGTCCGGGCGGTCCTGTCGTGCTCAGCGCCCAGGAGCACCTGCCCGACCGAGGACCGCAACCGGTGCATCACACAGAGCCGTGGCGCCGGCGCCCGATGAGGAGCAGCAGTCTTGCGCGAGTTCAGCCTTCCGGCCCTGTATGAGGTCCCCACGGACGGCAACCTGACGGACCTGATCCGCCGCAACGCCTCCCAGCATCCCGATGTCGCGGTCATGGGCCGGAAATCCGGGGACACCTGGACCGATGTCACCGCCACCGAGTTCCTCGCCGAGGTGGTCGCGGCGGCCAAGGGCCTGATCGCCGCCGGGGTCGAGCCCGGCGACCGGGTGGCCCTGATGTCGCGTACCCGCTACGAGTGGGTGCTGCTGGACTTCGCCATCTGGAGCGCGGGCGCCGTGACCGTCCCCGTGTACGAGACCAGCTCCCCCGAGCAGGTCTCCTGGATCCTCTCCGACTCGGGCGCGGTCGCCGCGATCGTGGAGAACGACGGCCACGCCGAGGCCGTGGAGTCGGTACGGGACCGGCTGCCCGCCCTGCGCGAGCTGTGGCGGATCGAGGCGGGCGCGGTGGACGAGCTGGTCGCCGCCGGGGCGGAGATCTCCGACGCCACGGTGACCGAGCGCAGCGCGGTGGCCAAGGCGGACGACCCGGCGACCATCGTCTACACCTCGGGCACCACCGGCCGCCCCAAGGGGTGTGTCCTCTCGCACCGCAACTTCTTCGCGGAGTGCGGCAACGCCGTGGAGCGGCTGAAGCCGCTCTTCCGCACCGGTGAGTGCTCGGTGCTGCTCTTCCTGCCCGCCGCGCATGTCTTCGGGCGGCTGGTGGAGGTGGGCTCCATCATGGCCCCGATCAAGCTGGGCTGTGTCCCGGACATCCGGAATCTCACCGATGATCTGACCGGCTTCCAGCCGACGCTGGTCCTGGGTGTGCCGAGGGTCTTCGAGAAGGTCTACAACGGCGCCCGTGCCAAGGCCCAGGCCGACGGCAAGGGGAAGATCTTCGACCGGGCGGCACAGACCGCGATCGACTACAGCCGGGCGCTGGACACCCCCCGGGGCCCCTCGCTGGGGCTGCGGCTGAAGCACACCGTCTTCGACAAGCTGGTCTACCGCAAGCTGCGCGCGGTCCTCGGCGGCCGGATCGAGCACGCCATCTCGGGCGGGGCGCCGCTGGGCGAGCGGCTGGGCCACTTCTTCCGGGGCGTCGGCTTCACCGTCCTTGAGGGGTACGGGCTCACCGAGTCCTGCGCGGCGACCGCCTTCAACCCGCCGGACCGGCAGAAGATCGGCACGGTGGGCCAGCCCCTGCCGGGGTCGGTGGTGCGGATCGCGGACGACGGCGAGGTGCTGCTCCACGGCGAGCATCTGTTCTCGGGGTACTGGAACAACCCGGAGGCCACCGCCGAGGCGCTGGCCGACGGCTGGTTCCACACCGGGGACATCGGCTCCCTGGACGAGGACGGCTATCTGACGATCACCGGCCGGAAGAAGGAGATCCTGGTCACCGCGGGCGGCAAGAATGTCGCCCCGGCGGTGATCGAGGACCGGATCCGGGCGCACGCGCTGGTCGCGGAGTGCATGGTGGTGGGCGACGGACGGCCGTTCGTGGGCGCGCTGATCACGCTGGACGAGGAGTTCCTGGGCCGCTGGGCGGCCGAGCACGGCAAGCCGGCCGGGTCGACGGCGGCGACGCTGCGGGACGACCCCCAGCTGCTTGCGGAGATCCAGCGGGCGGTGGACGACGGCAACGCCGCGGTGTCCAAGGCGGAGTCGGTACGGAAGTTCCGGGTGCTGCCGGGGCAGTTCACCGAGGAGGCCGGCCACATCACGCCGTCGCTGAAGCTCAAGCGCAATGTGGTGGCCAAGGACTACGCCGACGAGATCGAGGCGATCTACCGGGGCTGAGTCCGGCCCGTATCCCCGGACCCGCGCCCGCACCGGCGCGGGCGCCCGCGCCCGGGCTCGTACCCGTACCCCCGTACCCCCGAAAGGCGGGGCGCTACGGCCTGAGGTCCTCCTCGATGATCCGCTCCATGTTCCGTTCGGCGAGCGCGGTGATGGTCACGAAGGGGTTGACCCCGATCGAGCCCGGCACCAGGGAGCCGTCCACCACATAGAGCCCGGGGTGTCCCTTGGCCCGGCCATAGGCGTCGGTGGCCCGGCCGAGGACACAGCCGCCGAGCGGGTGGTACGTAAAGTCGTCGGCGAAGGCCCGGTTGCCACCGAAGAGATCATGGCGGTGGACGGTGGTGTTGGCACGGTTGATCCGGTCGAAGAACGACTTCGCGGCGGTGGCCGATGGCACGTTCTGGGCCCGGGACCACTGGAGCCGGGCGGAGTCGGTGGCGGCGTCATAGGTGAAGTGGCCGCGCTCCGGGTTCCGGGTGATGGCCAGATAGAGGCTGATCCAGTGTTCCAGCCCCATCGGCAGCGGGGCTATCTCCGCGAAGACCGGATGGGTCGGGTTGGCCCGGTCGTCGATCGCCATCACCGGCATCGTGGACTGGCGGGCGCCGGTGGGGTCCCAGAGGTGGTTGGCGCGGGCGGTCATCACATTGCCGTTGTTGCCCCAGCCCCGGCCGACCTCGGCGTCGAGATCGGGCAGCGTGCCGGTCTCCCGGGCCCGCAGCAGCAGTTCGGTGGTGCCGATGCTGCCCGCGCCGAGGAAGACCCGGTCGGCGGTGATCTCGTCGGTGGCGACGACCCGGCCGGACAGATCCAGCCGCTCCACGGTGAGGACATAGCCCCCGCCCGGCCGCCGGCCCAGGGCCCGGACCCGGCTGAGGGTCTGGATGGTGACCTTCCCGGTGGCCAGCGCCTCCGCCAGATAGCTCTTGTCGAGGCTGCGCTTGCCGTGGTTGTTGCCGTACATCACCTCACCGGCCAGCGCCGACCGGGGGACCTCGCCCGCCGCCTCGCGCCGCATATAGGAGAAGTCATAGACATTGGGGACGAAGACCGTGCCGAGACCCGCACGGGCGGCATGCGCCCGGGACACCCGGGAGTAGCGGTACCACGGGGTGGACTCGAACCAGTCCCGGTCGATCTCGTTGACCCCCAGCATCCGCCGGGCGCGCGGGTAGTAGGTCCCGTACATCGCCGCCGCGTCGACCTGCGGCAGCGCCGCGGCGAAGTCGTCCCGGGGCGGGGTGACCGCCATACCGCCGTTGACCAGGGAGCCGCCCCCGACGCCCCGGCCGAGATAGACGGACATGGCGCCGTAGTCGATCCGGTCCAGCACCCCGGGATACGGGTTGATGTTCCGGTTGACCACATCGAGCCAGAGGAAGGTGGAGAGCGGGGCCTCGGTGCGCTTCCGGAACCACATCGAACGGTGGTCGGGGGCGGTGGTCCGGCAGAAGACCCGGCCGTCGGGGCCCGGGGTGTTCCAGAGCCGGCCCATCTCCAGGACCAGGGTGGGGACCTGGGCCAGACCGAGCCGGAGGGCCGCGACGGAGGCGCCGTACCCCGACCCCAGGACGACGGCGGGGGCATGCTGGACGGCGGCGGGCTCCCGCGCCTGGGCGGAGGAGAGGCCGATACGGGTGAAGCCGAGAGTGGCGGCGGTGCTCAGCGCCGCTGCTCCCAGCAGATGGCGGCGGGTCAGCTGTGGGCTCATGGCTTGATCATCAGCGAGATCGCCGTAAGTGCCCATAGCCGGAGGGGAATTGGTTGAACTTCCGTCAGTAATTGTCTTTACGCAGCTCAGCCGCGTGTACACTCCCCCGCCCGGCCCGCCGCCGGCACCCGGCGGCCGGGCTCAGAGCAGCTCGCGCAGCCGCTCCGCCAGCAGATCCCAGCGCCAGCGCTCCTCCACCCAGCGGCGTCCGCGCTCACCCATCCGCCGGCGCAGCTCGGGGTCCTGGAGCAGGGCCGTGATCCGGTCGGCGGCCTCCTGGGGCGAGCCGCCCCGCACCACCCAGCCGGTCTCGCCGTCGAGCACCGCGTCGGGGGCGCCGCCGGAGTCGCCCGCCACCACCGGCAGTCCGGTGGCCGACGCCTCCAGATAGACGATGCCGAGCCCCTCGACATCCAGCCCGCCGCGCCGGGTGCGGCAGGGCATGGCGAAGACATCGCCCGCGCCGTAGTGGGCGGGCAGCTCCGACCAGGGAACCGCGCCGGTGAAGCGGACGGAGTCGGCGACCCCCGTGGTCCGGGCCAGCTCCCGCAGCTCCTTCTCGTACGGGCCACCGCCGACGATCAGCAGGACCGCGTCGGGCACCTTCGCCAGGATCGCGGGCACCGCCCTGATCAGGGTGTCCTGCCCCTTGCGGGGGACGAGCCGGGAGACACAGACGACGACCGGGCGGTCGCTGAGCCCGAGCCGGGAACGCACCAGATCCCCGCCGGAGCCGGGGTGGAAGGTCTTCTCGTCGACGCCGGGCGGCAGCTGGACCATCCGGGCGGCGGCCTCGGGGGTGAGGGCGGCGGCGATCCGGGAGCGGGTGTACTCACCGAGATAGGTGATCGTGTCGGTGCCCTCGCCGATCCGGCGCAGCAGCTGCCGGGCGGCGGGCAGCTGGGCCCAGCCCGCCTCATGGCCGTGCGAGGTGGCGACCAGCCGCCGGGCACCGGCACGGCGCAGCGCGGGGCCCATCAGCCCGAGGGGGGCGGCGGCGCCGAACCAGACCGACGTACAGCCGTGCTCGCGCAGCAGTCCGGCGGCGCGGCGGGTCACCCGGGGGGTGGGCAGCAGCATGGTCGTACGGTCCCGGACGACGGTGAAGGGCTGCTCCGCGTCGAAGGCGGCGGTGGCCTCGCGGCCCTCCGGGCTCCGCTTCCAGGTGGAGGCGTAGACGACGAGCTGCTCCGGGTCCAGCCGGAGCGCCATGTTGTGCAGGAACGCCTGGATGCCGCCGGGGCGGGGCGGGAAGTCATTGGTGACGATCAGGGTCTTGTGCATCGCCTGCCGACAGTACCGAAGTCAGGAGGGTGGTGAGGGGAGGGGGCGGGCCGTTCCTTAGGGGAGGAGGCGGGGCCGTTCCTGAGGTGCGGGGGCGGGCCGTTCGTGAGGGTGCGGGGGCGGGGGCCGAACGGACCCGTCCGTTCGCGGGGCCCGTTCCCCGCCCGCATCATGGGTCCCGGGCGTCCCGCGCCCCGGGGTCTCCCCGGGCCTGGGCGGGTGTCCCCCTCTCCCCGCATCCCCGGCCGGATGGGACTGATGGGCCATGAAGGGCGTGGGCGGCCCCGCCGGACTCCCGGTGTGGGTCCTCGGCAGGACCGCGCTGCTGCTGTGGGTCTGCGGGGTGGCCGGTTTCCCCGGGCCCGATGTCACCGTCGACGTCTCGGTGATCTACCGGGGGTGGTACGAGACCCTGCGCGCGGGCTCGTTCCCGGCCGGCGATGTGACCTGGCAGTACCCGCCGGGGGCGGCGCTGGCGGTGCTCGCCCCGGGGCTGCTGCCGTTCCTGGGGTACGCGCCCGCCTTCTACCTCCTGACCCTGCTCTGTGACGCGGCGGTACTGCTGCTCCTGGGGCGCGCGGCGCGGCTCCCCGGGGGTTCGGTACGGGGGGTGTGGGTGTGGATCGCCGGGGTGCCGCTGCTGGGGCCCACGGCGTACGCCCGGTACGACCTGATGGTCACGGCGGTCGCGGTCGCCGCGCTGGTCCTGGGCGCCGGACGGCCCCGGGTGCTCGGGGCGCTGGCGGGTCTGGGGGCGCTGCTCAAGGTGTGGCCGCTGCTGCTGCTCAGCGGGGTGGGGCGGGGCCGGGCGAGCCGGGCGGCGCTGGTGGCGGCGGGGGTCACCGCGTCGGCGGTGGCGCTGCCCCTGCTGCTGGCGCTGCCGGGGGCGGCGGGCTTCTGGACCGCGCAGCGGGACCGGGGCACGGAGGTGGAGTCGCTGGGCGGTCTGGTCCTTCATCTGGCCCGGTGGTTCGGGTGGGCGGGGGAGGTCAGGCTGCACTACGGCTCGGTGGAGTTCCTGGGGCCCGGGGTGGCCCTGGTCTCGGCGGGGGCGCTGGTCCTGGCGGGGGCGGCCCTGGGCTGGCTGCTGCTCTGGCGCCACCGGGATGCCAGGACCGGGGCGGCGGTGGTGCCGGATGCCGCGTTCACGGCGGTGCTGCTCTTCACCGTCACCAGCCGGGTGATCAGTCCGCAGTATCTGGTGTGGCTGGTGGGTCTCGCGGCGGTCTGTCTCTGCGCGCGGGCGAGTGCGATGGCGCGCCCGGCGGGGCTGGTACTGCTGGCCACGGGGGTGACGGTGCTGGAGTTCCCGGTCTTCTTCGCCCGGGTCACCGCGAGTGATCCGCTGGGGGTGGGGCTGCTGGCGCTGCGGAACGGGCTGCTGGTCGCGGCGGCGGTGCTCGCCTGCCGGGCGCTCTGGCGGGGCCGGGCCGCCCGGGGCTCCCTCCCGGCCGGGACCGGGGACCAGGCCGGGGCCGGGGACCAGGGCGGGGCCGGGGGTCAGGGGGTGAGCCGGCCGGTCAGATAGGTGCGCCAGGCCGTGGTGAGGGCGGTCGGGGTGGTGGCGAGGACCCGGGAGAGGGCCTCGGGCAGCGGGGTGCGGCCGGCGGTGCGGTACAGCTCGGTGAGCTTCCCGGCGCCCCACCGCTCGGCGATCAGCTCACAGGCGAGCCAGCCCCCCTCGTACGCCCGTGCCAGCGCGTCCGCGTCGCCGGTGAAGGAGAAGTCCGCGTCGCCCGGGAGCGTCGCCGGAAGGTCGCCCGCGTGGACGGCGCGCCGGAGTTCGGGGGCGATCCGGGCCGCCGTGCGCCCGCTGCCCCGGTAGGCGACCCAGTCCGCGTACCCCTCGGAGAGCCACATCGGGGTGGTCGCGGCGGTATGCGCCCGGGTGGCCACATGGGTGGCCTCATGGGTGAGCACGATCCGCTTCCCGAAGTCGCCCAGCGCCCCGTAGGCGGCCGGGTTGACGATGATCCGGTCCGCCGGGACCGGCCCCGTCGCCCCGGTCGCGCCCGTGGTCACCGCCGCGATGCCCCGGTATCCGGCGGCCGGCGCGCCCAGCAGCGCGCCCATGTCGTCCAGGGAGCCGGGGACGAGGACCACCACCTTCCGGGCCCAGGGCGACGGCCAGGTCCGGGAGACCTCGGGGACGGAGCGGTCGGCGGTGGCGGCGATGGCCCGCAGCCGCTCCCCGGTCTGCCCGACCCCGAGGACCAGGCTGTGCGTGCCCCGTACCACCCGGACATCGCCCTGCTGCCAGAGCTGCTCGGCGGCGCCCTCGGCCGGACGGTCCCCGATGATCCGCCAGCCGCCGGGGCGGAGCGTCAGCTCCAGCCGCCGGTCCACGGTCACGGGTCCGGCGTCATGGCCGTCGAGCCGGTAGCGGAGTTCGGCGTCGGCGACGGCACCGGTGCGGCCCCGCCGCTCCACCGTGCCCAGGTGGTACTCCCAGGAGCCGAGCGGGATCCGGGCGAGCCGGCGGAACTCGCGCCGCTCCCGCTCCCGCAGCTCCCGGGCGCCGGGGTCGAGCGCCGCCAGATAGGCGGGCTCGTCGCCGTCGAGGACCGCCGCCGCCCGGGTGTCGAGCAGCCGCCCCACCTCGGCGGCGGTGGTGGCCCCGGTGGAGCCGGAGCGGTCCCCCGTACAGCCGGAGAGCAGCGCCGGGGCGAGCAGCGCCGCGGCGGCGAGGAGCCCCGCCGCCGTCCGTCCCCTGGTGCGCGCCGTGCGCCGCCGTACCGCCACACGCCGATCGTACGGAACGGGGCGCTCCAGGGGCGCCGCTCGGCGAGGGTCCCCCCGTACGGGCGCGACGCCCCCGCCGTGCGGGGTTCAGCCCTGATACCCGTGTACGGGACACCTGACCCCGCCGTTCACCCGGGGGCACCCGGGGCGCCCGGGTGGGATCAGACCCGGGTCACCGAGGTGATGGGCATCATGCCCACCGGGTCGTAGCGGACCGCCGCGCCGGGGTAGGGGGCGTGCACCACCCGGCCGTTGCCCGCGTACAGACCGATATGGCTGGCGTCGGCGCGATAGGTGACGAGATCGCCGGGGCGGGCCTGGGAGAGCGGGATCCGGCGGCCCGCGAACCGCTGCGCCTGCGAGGTGCGCGGCAGGGAGACCCCGGCCTGCGCGTACGACCACTGGACCAGCCCGGAGCAGTCGAAGCCGACCGGTCCGCTGGCGCCCCAGATGTACGGGCGGCCGATGGCGCCGCGGGCGGCGGCCAGCGCCACCCCGGCGCGGGCGGAGGCGGGCACCGAGGTGCCGGACAGCTCCGGCAGCGGGGCGCGGCTGTCCCGGGAGGCCCGGTCGACGGCCTCCCGGTCCTGGGGGGAGAGCGAGTTGAGCAGGGTGCGGGCGGCGGCGAGGCGCTGCTCGACGGTCCGCTTGTGGCGGGCGAGTTCACGCCGTCCGCGTTCCAGCTCGGCGAGGTCCCGGACCGCCTCGGCCCGGGTCTGGCTCACCTCGCGCTGGGTGCGCTGGAAGTCCTGGAGGACGGTGTGCTGGCGCTCCCCGACCCGTTCCAGCATCTCCGCCCCGGCGAGATAGCTCTCGGGGTCGGCGGAGAACAGCAGGTCGAGGGTGGGGTCCATGCTCCCGGAGCGGTACTGGGCCATGGCGAGCGAGCCCAGCCCCTGCCGCATGCGGTTGATGCGCTCCTGGCCCCGGGCGACCCGGTCGCGGGCCCGGCCGACCTCGGTGCGCAGCCGGGTGAGCCGCTCCCCCGCCGCGTTGTAGCGCTCGGTGGCCTGCTCGGCCTCGGTGAAGAGCCGGTCCACGGCGGCCCGCGCTTCCCTCGGGGAGTCGCCGGGGTCCGCCCCCGCGGGGGCGGAGCCCAGGGCCACCGCGGCCGTCGCCGCGGCGGCGGAGAGTGCGGCGGCCCGCTGGGCGGGACCGGGTGAGGAAGGCCGTCGATGGGACGCCACGGAGAGCGCTCCCTTCCGCGGGAGGTTGGGGCGGGGCTGGTGCGCGGCAGACAGTAGCCGGGCGACCACGCGGCGGCCAACGACCCCGGGAGGCACGCACAACCGCGCCCCACCGGTGAGACCACAGGTCACCGGCAGGGCGCGGCGTCAGCGTGCGGGGCGGGAATTCGCCCGTTCGGAGGGTGGGCCGGAGCCCTGTCCCGGACCGGTGGCGGACCCCGGACGGAGGGGCCCCGGACCGATCGCGGGAGTCGGACCGGTCGCGGAGATCGGACCGGTCGCGGGGGTCAGACCCGTACCCCGAACTGGTACGGCATGTTGTTGATCGACTCGTACCGCACCACGGCTCCGGTGCGCGGGGAGTGCAGGATCTGACCGTTGCCCGCGTAGAAGCCGACATGGTGCAGGTCGGAGTAGAAGAAGACCAGGTCACCGACTTGGAGATCGGACTGCGAGGTGATCCGGGTGCCGATGGTGGCCTGGGCCTGGGAGGTGCGGGGTATGGCGACATCGGCCTGGGCGAAGGCCCAGGAGGTGAAGCCGGAGCAGTCGAAGGAGCTGGGGCCGGAGGCGCCGTAGACATACGGCGATCCGATCTTGCTCTGGGCCGCCGCGTAGGCGGAGGAGACCCGGCCGGAGACCGGCTTGGACTCCTTCTTGCCGGGCGGGGTGAGGGTGGCGCGGGCCTCGGCGCGGTCGGCGCGCTTCTGCTCGGCCTGCTTGAGGTCGGCGCGCTCCTGGGCGCTGAGCGAGTTGAGCAGCTTCTGCGCCTCGCCGAGCTTCGCCTGGACCTCGCGCTTCTTGGAGCCCAGCTCCTTACGGGTGTCGGCGAGGTCGCCCAGCTTCTCCTGGGCCTCCTTGCGCTGCTGGGCGAGGGCGCGCTGCTTGCTCTGGATGTCGCTGACCGCCTCGGCCTGCTGGGCACCGAGCTGGTCCAGCGCGGACGCCTGGTCGAGATAGTCGTCCGGCGACGAGGAGAGGAGGAGCTGGAGGGCGGGGTCCATGCCGCCGGAGCGGTACTGGGCGCTGGCCACCGAACCGAGCGCGTCCCGCAGCTCGTTCAGATCGTCCTGGCCCCGGGCGACCCGGTCCTGGATCGCGTCGACCTGCTTCTGGAGCTTGCCCTGCTGCTCCTTGGCGCCGTTGAACTTCTCGGTGGCGCGCTCGGCCTCTTCGTAGAGCTTGTCGACCTTGGCCTTGACCTCGCTCTTGCTGGGCTTGGGGTCGGCCTGGGCGGTCTGGGAGGTGAGGGCGACGGCCGCGGCGGCGGTCGCGGTGAGCACGGTGACCCGGGCCCGGCCGGGCTGCTTGGGACGGCGGTGGGATGCCACGAAGGACGGCTCCTTCTTCCTCTGAGCCGCCTACCGGGCAGGGGTGGTGTCCCCGGCTCCGCACATCCGGTTCCCAGTCCTCCGCGACATGGCCGTCATGTACAGACTCGGCGGTCCTTCGCCGTCACCCCGGATGGATGATCGACCGGGCGAAGGTTCGACGCCTGACCTTAGTGACGTTCTTGTGATCACTTCAAATCCCGTCACGAAAAAAACGAAAAAACTCGACCGACACGCCCTTCCCGCCCTCATCTCCGGCACCTCCGGGGGGATATGACGCTCCCTTTTCGCTCCCTTTCCGTCCGATTCACGAACCGATCGACCGGATTCCGGCATCAGGGGTACGAGTTGACATACCGCCACGACATCGGATGTCCTGAGCCGTCCACGACGACAGATCGAACCGGCGGAACCGGAAGAGACCGGAACCGGGAAGGGCCGACCGGAAGAGGCCGGGAGAGCCGTCAGACCCTGGAGAGCCGTTTCAGCAGCATGACCGAGGCGACCGGCCGCGCACCGGCCCGTGCCACACCGTCCGCCACCTCACGGTCGGTGGAGACCACCACCACCGGACGCCCCGGCGGCTCCGCCCGTACCAGCTGACGGATCAGCTCGTCCGCCGTCACCCCGGGCTTGGAGAAGAGGACCCGCACCCCGCGCGGCGGCGCCAGCAGCACCGGCGCCGCCAGCTCCGCCCCGTCGAAGACACAGGTGATCTCCGCACCGCTCTGCGCGGCGAGCACCGAGAGCCCGCCCAGCAGCCGGAGCCGCTGCTTCTCCAGCGGCATGGTGGGATAGCCGGTCTTGGTGACGTTGTAGCCGTCCACCACCAGATGGGCCTGGGGCAGCGCCAGCAACTGGTCCAGCAGGGCCGGATCCGTCTCCGACAGCGCACGGGCCGCGATGTCCTTGGGGGACATCCGCCCCGGCGCGACCGCGTCGACGGTGTCGGCCGGATGTATGGAGACCGGGGGCAGGGCCAGCTCCCGGCGGAGCCCCTGCGCCGCCTCCAGCACGGTGTCGAGGAGCAGCCGCAGCCGCATGTCCTCCACCGAACGCCCCTCACGGGCCGCGCGGCGCCCCGCCTCCACCGCCGCCTCGGCCTCGGCCAGCCGTGCCTTGAGCCGGCGGTTCTCGCTCTCCGCCGCCGACAGCTGGGCCGCGCTCTCCGCGCGGGCCGCCTCGGTCTCCGTCTCGACCCGCCGCACCGCCGCCTCGCCGCGCTTGATGTCGCTCTGCGCCCCGCGCATCCTGCGGCGCAGCGACTCCGTCTCCCTGCGCCCCGCGTCCAGCTCGGCGCGGAGCCGCTCGGTCTCGGCGCGGGCGGTCTCGCGCACCTCCGCCAGCTCGGCGCGGAGCCGCTCCAGCTCGCGCCGCCCGGCCTCGTCGGCGCGCTCGGCGTCCGCGCGCTGGGCCTCCTCGCCCGCCGCCGCGACCAGCTTGACCCACCCGGTGGGGCGGAGGACATAGGCGGTGGCCGCCACATCCAGCGGATCGACGGCGGCGGGCGGGGACCCGGCGGTCAGCGCGGCGCACAGCTCCGGCTGGGCCAGGGCGAGCCGCTCGGCGATCCGCTGCCGGAAGACGGGGTCGCTCTCCAGCGCCGTGGCCATCGCGTTCCCCGCGAAACGGGCCCGCCGGGAGGGGGTGAAGCGGGCATACTGCCGCAGCTGGGCGGGAAGCTCGGCGACGGTGAGCCCGCCGAAGGCATCCGCGACCAGGGCCACGACCCGGCGCCGCACACCGTCCGGCAACGGCCGGTCGAGCGCCTCAGCGGCGTCTCCGGCCGCGCCGGCCGGTTCCCCGCCACTTCCGGGCTGCTCCACGATCCGTCACCCCACTACCCTTCGGGCGGCTCCCTCAGGAGCCCGTGCCCGGCCTGTCCACCAGTTCGATCTTGTCCTGGGCGTTGCACCAGCGGCAGCGCACCGACTCGATGGTCTCACTGACCACCTCGCGCTCCTCGACCTTGGGTTCCCCGGCGAGGTCCAGATGGACGTACTCGACGACCTTGGAGGAGCGGGTGACATCGAAACGGGTGAGATTCCCGCAGAGTGTGCAGCGCCAGCGGGTCTCGGCCGTCGGTGTGGGGACCGTCGTCATCAGTGCCGTCCTCTTCCGTCGTCCCTCTCGTGCGCCTCGCGGGAGACGGACGACTCATACGTCATGGGCCGTACGCGCCCCCGCGCCGGAGCCATGCCCTGTCTCTCCGTGCGCGGCCGGTCGCGCGGGGTGCGGATCCGCGGTGCGCCGTCGAACTGCGGGTGTACTCCCTGTAACTCTATGGCCTCGGGGGTCCTGGGGGACACGGCGAGGCACTCTGTACCGTTCTCCGCCACTGCGCCATGATCTGTCCATGATCGAGTGGCGGGCGCTGGCCCGGGGAGCGATCCATGGCGCGGTGCGCGGGCCCGCCATGACCTCCGCGACGATCGCCGTCTGCTGCGCTCTCTTCCTGGTCAGCCCGGTCTCGGGGCTGAACCCGCCGCACGGGCGACGGGACGGAGAGGCGCTGCTGGCGGCGCAGAGCGCGTACTTCGAACGGTGGGGTGTGATCCCGGCCGAACTGATGAGCGGCGATCCCGGCACCCTGCTCACCCCGTTCACCGCGCTCTTCATCCATGGGAACTGGCTGCATCTGCTCGGGAACATGCTCTTTCTCTACGTCTTCGGCGCGATGGCCGAGGAGCGCATGGGCCGAGTGGAGTTCGTCCTCTTCTACGCGGTGACGGGCTATCTGGCGCTGGCGGCCTACGCGGCGGCCAACGCGGGGTCCGCACAGACTCTGGTGGGGGCGTCGGGGGCGATCTCCGGGGTGCTGGGGGCCTTTCTCTTTCTCTTCCCCCGGGCACGGGTCACCAGTCTCTTCCCGTTCCTCTTCTTCCTGCCGCTGCGCTTCCCCGCCTGGATGGTGCTGGTCTTCTGGTTCGTCCTCCAGTGGCTGGCCGCGTCGGGGGCGGGCACCGGCGGCTCCGGAGTGGCCTATCTGGCACACCTGGTGGGCTTCGCGGCGGGCTTTCTCTACGCCTGGGGACGTTTCGGGCACCGCCCGGGGCTCCGCCCGGCGGGCCGGGGCGAGGAGGGCGGCCCGGCGGGAGGCGGGGGGCAGGCCCTAGAGTGAAGGTCCCAGCAGCGGCCACCGAGGGAGAACAGCAGCCGTGATCACCGCGATCGTGCTCATCAAGACCAGCGTGGACCGCATCCCCGAGATCGCGGAGGCCATCGCGGCACTGGACAGCGTCAGCGAGGTCTTCTCGGTCACCGGCACCTATGACCTGATCGCCATGGTCCGGGTCCCCCGCCACGACGACCTGGCCGATGTGATCCCCGGCCGGATCAGCAGGATCGACGGGGTCGAGGCCACCGACACCCATGTCGCCTTCCGCACCTACTCGCAGCACGACCTGGAGGCGGCCTTCGCGATCGGCCTGGACTCCTAGCTCCCCCGGGCCTCCTGGGTTCCCCGGATCGCCCTGGATCCCCCCGGGTTCCGCCGGATCCCGCCGGATCCCGCAGGGTTCCCCGGCACCGCCTCACCGTCCGTATCGCCGCCAGATGAAGAATTCCTCATCCTGGCCTCATCCGGTACCCGCCCTCACCTCGGCACGATCGAACACATGGTCTTCTCTCATCGCATAGCGGCCCTGGCCGCGGTCGTCGCGATTCCCCTGGGGATCGCGGTGACGAGCTACGCCCTCACCGACAGCCCCGACGACCGCAAGGTCCCGCCGAAGGTGGAACTCCCCACCGCCGGGACCTCCGCCGACCCGTCCGTGCCGCCGCCCTCACCCGCCACCGCGGACCCGTCGCAGCCGACCCCCTCCTCGCCGCAGGACGAGACCGTCCAGGCCCCGTCGCCCAAGGACACCCCCAAGCAGCCACCGGTGGACGAGACCGTGGAACCGCCGCCGGTGAAGGAGAACCCCCCGGGTGACGACGACAACGACGACGACGGTCCGGGCGGCGACGACGGGGGCGACGACGCAGGTGACGACGGCTGACCCGGTACGCCGCCGGGTATCGGCACGGCTGCGCATCCTGCTCTGGCTGCTGCTGGTGATGGCGGTGGCGCTGGGCGCTGTCGCCACGGCCACCCGCTCCGTACTCCTCCGCGATGTGGACCATCGGATCAACGGCCTCCTGGTCCAGGAGGCGACCGAGTTCGAGAACTTTGTCGAACAGGGCATCGACCCGCGCAACGGCGCCCGCTTCACCGACCCCCGGGAGCTGCTGCGGCTCTTCCTCGTACGGCAGTACGCCGACCCCGACGAGGAGCTGCTCGGCCTGGTCGAGAACCCCGGCACCCACCCCTCCAACATGGTGCAGCAGCGGGAGGCCCTGAAGTTTGAACCGCTGGCCGAGGACCGCACCGCGCTGATCGAGGTCTTCGAGTCGCCGCAGGCCACCGGCACCGTGCACCGGCCCCAGGGCGACATCCGCTGGGCCAAGGTGGAGGTCGGGGCCGGCACCGGCCACCCCGACACCGCCTTCGTCGTCGCCATCCACCCCGCCGCCGAGCAGGAGAAGGCCGAGTCCATCTTCACCATGCTGCTCGCCATCTCCGGGGTGGCCCTGCTGATGACCACCGGCATCGGCTGGGCGGTCGCCGGACGGATCCTCCAGCCGGTCCGGCTGGTCCGCACCACCGCGGCGCAGCTCACCGAGCAGGATCTGACCCGGCGCATCCCGGTCCAGGGCCGGGACGACATAGCCGCGCTCGCCGAGACCTTCAACGCCATGCTGGACCGGCTGGAACGGGCCTTCGCCGCCCAGCGGGAGTTCGCCGACGACGCCGGGCACGAACTGCGCACCCCCATCACCATCGTCCGCGGCCATCTGGAGCTGATGGGCGACGATCCGGCCGAACGGGAGGAGACCGTACGGATCGTCATGGAGGAGCTGGACCGGATGAGCCGGATCGTGGAGGACCTGCTCCTCCTCGCCAAGGCCGTACGGCCCGACTTCGTCACCCCCGAACCGGTGCAGCTCGGCGAACTCACCGCCGATGTCTTCGTCAAGGCACGGGCGCTGGGCGACCGGAGCTGGCAGCTGGCCGAGGCGGTCGACGCGGAGATCCGGCTGGACCCCCAGCGGATCACCCAGGCCATGGTGCAGCTCGCCCAGAACGCGGTCCAGCACACCCTGCCGGGACAGCGGGTCGCCATCGGCTCCCGCAGCCGGGAGGACGGCATCGAGCTGTATGTCGCCGACAGCGGCCCCGGGGTGACGGCCCAGGACGCCGAAGTGATCTTCGAACGGTTCCGGCGCGGCACCGCCGCCCGCGGCACCCGCGCCACCGGGGCGGGGCTCGGCCTCGCCATCGTGAAGGCGATAGCGGTCGGCCACGGCGGCCAGGTCGAACTGCGCACCACCGAGGGCCAAGGCGCCACCTTCGTCCTCGTACTCCCCAGAGAAGAGGCGACCCTGTGAACCGGATACTCATCGTGGAGGACGAGGAACGCATCGCCTCCTTCGTGGAGAAGGGGCTGCGCGCCAACGGCTTCACGACCACCGTCGTCGCGGACGGCGACGACGCCTACGACTACGCCGTCACCGGCGGCTTCGATCTGATCGTGCTGGACATCGGGCTGCCCCGGCGGGACGGCTTCACGGTGCTGCGGCAGCTGCGGGAGGCACGGGTCTCCGTCCCCGTGATCATCCTCACCGCGCGGGACTCCGTACGGGACACCGTCGCGGGTCTGGAGGGCGGCGCCGACGACTGGATGACCAAGCCGTTCCGCTTCGAGGAACTGCTGGCCCGGGTGCGGCTGCGGCTGCGCACCGCGGCCCGGGCGCCCGAGGTCACCGTGTTGCGCAATGGCGAGCTGTCGCTGGACCTGCGCACCCGGCGGGCACGTTCGGGCGAGCGGACGGTCGATCTGACCGCCCGTGAGTTCGTCCTCCTGGAGCTGTTCCTGCGCCACCCGGGGCAGGTGCTCTCCCGGGAGCAGATCCTCTCCCATGTGTGGGGATACGACTTCGACCCCGGCTCCAACATCGTGGATGTGTATGTCCGCGCGCTCCGCAAGAAGCTGGGCGCGGGACGGGTGGAGACGGTACGGGGCATGGGGTACCGGCTGCCCGACTGAGGGAGCGGGGAGAGGACCGGGGCCCGGCGGCCCCCCGTGCGGGGGAGGCTGCCGGGCCCTGTGCGTTCCCACGGGTCCTGCGTGGCACCTGGGGACGCTGCGTGACAGGGGTACTGAACTGCTGTGACGAATGGGCCGGATGGGGCGCATCGGGTGAAGTTTCTTTCATGAAGGGCTCATGGAGCCCTCACCGCCCGGGTGAACCCTTTCTCATGTGACCTTGAACCTGCGACAAGCGGCCACCCTCTGTGTGGCCCTGAGCATCTGCGCGCTGCTCGTGGTCCCCACCAACTTCCCGGGGCTCAGCGGCGACGCCCGGCTGACCCTGGCCATCTTCGCCATAGCGACCTGTGCCTGGATCGGCACCCCGATAGACGACACCTATATCGCCCTGGGCGCGGGACTCGCGCTCACCGCGACCGGTGTCATCAGCAGCGACGAGCTGTTCGGGACCCTCGGCGACGACACGGTGTGGCTGCTGATCTGCGCGTTCGTCCTGGCCGCCGCGGTGGCGCGGACGGGCCTCGCCGGGCGGGCCGCCGCCTTCCTGGTGAGCGGGGCGAGCACGGTACGGCAGCTGGTCCATCTGACCACCGCCGCGCTGGTGGTCACCGCCTTCGCCGTGCCGGCCACCTCCGGCCGGGCCGCGCTCGCCATGCCCGTCTTCCTCGCCCTGGCCAAGGTCCTCGCCGACCGCAAGCGGCTGGTGGTGATGCTGGCGCTGCTCTTCCCCACCGTCATCCTGCTCTCCGCGGTCGCCACCCTGATCGGCGCGGGCGCCCATCTGATCACCGTCTCCGTGCTGTGGGAATCCGCCGGTGAGCGCATCGGCTTCACCGAGTGGCTGCTCATCGGACTGCCGCTGGCCGTGGTCTCCTCCCATCTCGCCGCCGAGCTGGTGCTCTTCACCACCACCAAGCGGGAGGACCGGGTCGGCCCGGTGCACATCACCGTCGAGGAGATCCAGGCCCACAGCGACAAGCCGGTGACCGGGCCGTGGGAGGCCGCGGAGACCCGCTGCGCCCTGCTGCTGGCCACCGTGGTGGCGCTGTGGTGCAGCGAGCCCCTGCACCGGGTGCCGCCGGCCGTGGTCGCGCTGATCGGCGCCATAGTCGCCGCCTCGCCCGCGCTGGGCACCGTACGGCTCAAGGACGCGCTCAAGACCGTCCCCTGGTCGCTGCTGCTCTTCATGGCCGCGACGATGGCGATGGGTGTGGCGCTCTCCGACTCCGGCGCCGCGGACTACCTGGTCGGCGGGATACCGCTGGACCTGCCGCCGTGGGCCTTCCTCGGCGTGGTGGTGCTGGTCTCCACCCTGGCCCATCTGGTGCTCCAGTCCCGCTCGGCGAGATCCTCGGTCCTGGTGCCGCTGGTGGTGGCGGCGGCCGTGGGAGCCGGGGTGAACCCGGTGGCCGCGGCGCTCGCCTCGACCGCCGCCGCGGGCTTCTGCCACACCCTGCCCGCCTCCGCCAAGCCGGTCACCCTCTTCGCCGAGATCCCGGGTGTGCCCACCTACACCCCGCGCGATCTGCTGCGGCTCTCCGCCTTCCTCGCCCCGCTGACCGCCGCGCTGGTGCTGCTCTTCGCGGTCGCGGTCTGGCCACTGCTGGGCATCCCGCTCCGGTGAGCCCAGGGTCCGGGGCCCCGTCCCCCTCTCCCCCTCCCCCTCCCCCTCCCCCCTTCTCTTCCCGACCGTCCCTCCGCCCGTCAGGAGTTCGTACGATGCTGAACCGATTCGCCGTCGCCCCCAGCGGTTTCAAGGAGTCCCTGTCCGCGCAGTCCGCGGCGGAGGCCATCGCCGAGGGGGTACGCCGGGTGGTGCCGGAGGCCGAGATCGATCTCATCCCGCTGGTGGACGGCGGTGAGGGCACGGCCCGCGCGCTGGCCGCCGCCTCCGGCGGGCGGCTGGTACCGCTGCGGGCCACCGGGCCCACCGGTGACACCATCGGCACCCACTTCGCGCTCCTGGGCGACCGGGAGACCGCGGTGGTGGAGATGGCCGCGGTCGCCGGGCTCTCCCTGGTCCCGCGCGATCTGCGCGACCCGGGCGCGACCACCACCCAGGGCGTGGGCGAGCTGATCCGGGCGGCGCTGGACACCGGGGTCCGGCGGATCCTCGTCGGCTGCGGCGACTCGGGCACCTCCGACGGCGGCGCGGGCGCCCTCCAGGCACTCGGGGCACGGCTGCTGGACGCGGACGGCGAGGAGCTGCCGCGCGGCGGCCGGGAGCTGACCCGCATCGACCGGATCGACCCCACCGGACTCGACCCCCGGCTGGCGGAGACGGAGATCCGGGTGGCCTGCAACCCGTACAACGTCCTCTGCGGGGAGCGCGGGGTGGCCAGGGTCTTCGGTCCGCAGAAGGGCGCGACCCCGGCCCAGGTGGAGCAGCTCGCGGCCGGTATGGAGCGCTGGGCGGCCGTCCTCACCCGCGATCTGCGGGGGGACACGGACCTGGCCCATGGCCCCGGTACGGGTGCCTCCGGCGGTCTGGGCGCGGGGCTCGCGGCGCTCGGCGGCCGGCTGCTGCCCCGCTTCGACGTCCTGCTCGACCATCTCGACCTGGACGAGCGGCTGGCCCGCGCCGATCTGGTGGTCACCGCGGAGGGCGCCCTCGACCACCAGACCCCGCGCGGCAAGGTGCCCGCCGAGGTCGCCCGGCGGGCCAAGCTCTACGACCGTCAGGTCCTCGCCCTCGCCGGAACCCTCGGGGAGGGCGCCCACCAGGTGCGCTCGGTGGGGGTGGATGCCTATGGCTCCATCATGCCCGCCCCGGTCTCGCTGACGGAGGCGCTGGGGCGGGGCGGGGAGTTCCTCGCGGACGCGACCGAGCGCGCGCTGCGGATGATCCTCATCGGGACCCGGCTGCCGGAGAGCCGGCGGGAGGCTCAGCCGGTGGTGTCCGGGACGCAGCGGCCGTCCTCGGTGCGGTAGGTCCAGCGGGCGCCCTGGGTGACCAGTTCCCGGACCGCGTTCAGGAAACGCTCGATGTGCTCGTCGGGGGTGCCCGCGCCGAAGCTGACCCGGATGGCGTTGAGGGACTTCTCCCCGGGGGCGGCGTCGGGCGCCCCGCACTCGCCCGGGTCCTGCGGGTCGCTGCCGAGCAGGGTACGGACGAGGGGGTGGGCGCAGAAGAGGCCGTCGCGGACGCCGATGCCGTACTCGGCGGAGAGCGCGGCGGCGAAGTGGGAGCTGTTCCACCCCTCCACCACGAAGGAGATCACGCCGACCCGGGGGGCGTCGTCGCCGAACAGCGACAACACCCTGACCTGGGGGACCTCGGCGAGGCCCGCACGGACCGCCGCCACCAGGGACTGCTCACGGGCGACCAGCGAGTCGAAGCCCGCCTCGGTGAGGGCCTTGCAGGCGGCGGCGATGGAGTACACGCCGATGACATTCGGCGAACCGGCCTCATGGCGGGCGGCGGTGGTGTGCCACTCCACCTCCACCCCGCCGTCGGGGCGGCGGGCGACCGTACGGGAGGCGCCACCGCCCGCGAGATAGGGGTCGGCGCTCCGGAGCCAGTCCGCGCGGCCCGCGAGCACCCCCGAGCCGAAGGGCGCGTACAGCTTGTGCCCGGAGAAGGCGACCCAGTCCACGTCCAGCTCCCGCACGGAGACGGGGTGGTGGGGGGCGAGCTGGGCGGCGTCCAGCACGATCCGGGCGCCATGGGCATGGGCGGCGGCGGCCAGCTCCTTCACCGGCCACAGCTCACCGGTCACATTGGACGCGCCCGTCACGCAGACCAGCGCGGGCCCGTAGGGGTCGCGGTCGGCGAGCGCCCGCTCCAGGATGGTCACGGCCTCCTGGGGGGTACGGGGGGCGCTGAGATAGGTGACCCGGGCGTCCCGGCCGCCGGTCCCCGCCCACGGCAGCAGCGAGGCGTGGTGCTCGGTCTCGAAGACGAAGACCTGGCAGCCGGAGGGCAGCACGGAGGCCAGCAGATTCAGCGAGTCGGTGGTGGAGCGGGTGAAGACCACCTGGTCGTCATCGCGGCAGTCCAGGAACTCCGCGACGGTGGTACGGCTGTTCTCGAAGAGGTCCGTGGAGAGCTGCGAGAGGTAGCCGGCGCCCCGGTGGACACTGCCGTAGTACGGGGCGTACGCGGCCACGTCGTCCCAGACCCGCTGGAGGGCGGGGGCGCTGGCGGCGTAGTCGAGCGCCGCGTAGGTGACCTCGCCGCCGGTGACCAGCGGGACGGTGACATCGCGTCCGAGGACGGGGAGCGGGGTGTGCACGGCGGTGGCGGTGGCGGTGTTCGGGCATGCGGACATGACGGTGTCTCCCGGCGGGGCGTGGCGGAATGGCTTCGTTGACCCGTACGGGGGTGCGACGGGGCGCACACGGGGGTACGTACGGGGATCGCCTCGGGATCTCTCCCCGCGGGCGCGTCGATGGCGCGGCGGGGGCCGAGGGTGTGCGGAAGAAGGGGCGCTTCGCCCTAACGCATTCGCTTGCTCACGAGACTGCTCCCTCGGGACCAGGACCCCAGGGTTCGCAGGGGTCCGCGCTTGCCGCGGACCTCGCTGCCCACGGCCTGGTCTTCACCCGGGGCACCCCGCCACGGACGGAGGGTTGCCGGACAGCGGGCCGGGGCCGTAGTCGCTGTCGCTCATGACCTGCCGAGACCGTATGCCAGTCGATCACCCGCTGGCAACCCCGTCCCGCATCCCGGACGACCTGGCCTCCGGCCCGGCCCTCGGCCAACCTCACGGCCCCCGTGACACTCGGCCGGCCCCGGCCCCGGAGCGAAGAGGCCGGCCTCTTCATTCCGCCGCGACGGCGAGCAACCACACACCACCGGCCCGGCGGTGCCCAGCACACACCGGCCCACGGCCCCTCGGGCCCCCGTCGGGGCCAGCCCCGAACCCCGCTCCTCAAACTCCCCCAGACTCCGTCCGGGAGGTGCCCCCGGAGGGGCTGGATTTACCGAGCCCTCGTCCGCGACCTGCCCCCAGGGGCTGAATTTTGAGGTCTCCGCCCGGGAGATGGCCCCACCGGGGCCGGATTTACTGCCCCCTCCCGGAGCGAAGAGGCCGGCTTCTTCATCCCGCCGCGACGGCGAGCAACCACACACCACCGGCCCGGCGGTGCCCAGCACACACCGGCCCATGGGCCACCTCGGGCTCCGGTCGGGGCCAGCCCCGAACCCCGCTCCTCAATCTCCCCCAGACTCCGTCCGGGAGGTGCCCCCAGAGAGGCTGAATTTTGAGGCCCCGGCGAGGTCGGGGCCGGCAAGCCCGTCACCAGGCTCGGGACACAGAACCGGACCGGAGGTCACGCGTGGGAGGCGGTGATCCAGCGGGTGAGGGCGGAGTTCGCCGCGCCCGAGTCGAGGGAGTCGGCGGCGCGGGCGATGCCCGCGGCGATCTGGTCGGTCAGCGGGGCGTCGGTCGGCTCCAGCGCCACCAGCGCGGCGGCCGAGTTCAGCAGGACCGCGTCCCGTACCGGACCCGTCTCCCCCGCCAGCAGCCGGCGGGCCACCTCGGCGTTGTAGGAGGCGTCCGCGCCGCGCAGGGACTCCACCGGGACCAGGGGGATGCCGACCTCGCGCGGGTCGAAGGTCTCCTCGCGGACCGAGCCGTCGCGGACGACCCAGACCCGGGAGGTCGCCGTCGTGGTCAGCTCGTCCAGCCCGTCGTCGCCCCGGAAGACCAGCGCCGAGGAGCCGCGCTCGGCGAGGACCCCCGCGAGGATGGGGGCCATCCGGGCGTCGGCGACCCCGGTGGCCTGCGCCCGTACCCGCGCCGGGTTGGTCAGCGGGCCCAGGAAGTTGAAGGTGGTCCGGATGCCCAGCTCCTTGCGCGCCGCGGCCACATGCCGCAGCGCCGGGTGGAACTTCACCGCGAAGCAGAAGGTGATCCCCGCCTCCTGGGCGACCTCCGCGACACGCTGGGGCGTCAGCTCCAGATTGACGCCCAGCTTCTCCAGCACATCGGAGGCGCCGGAGGCGCTGGACGCCGCCCGGTTGCCGTGCTTGACGACCTTCGCCCCGGTGCCGGCGACCACGATCGCGGACATGGTGGAGATATTGACGGTCTTGGCGCCGTCGCCCCCCGTACCCACGATGTCGACACTGGGCCCCGCCACCTCGATCAGATGGGCGTGCGCGTACATGGTGCGCACCAGGCCGGAGATCTCCGCCACCGTCTCGCCCTTGGCCCGCAGCGCCACCGCGAACCCGGCGATCTGGGCGTCGGTGGCCTCACCGCTGAGGATGCGGTCCATCGCCCACGCGGTGGCGTCCGCGCTCTGGTCGTGGTTGTCGAGCAGCGAGTTCAGCACGCGGGGCCAGGAGAGGTCCGCCACGCTGTCGCCGCCAACCGGGGTCACAACGTTCATGGTCCGCTCCAGGGTCCATCAGCGAATGAAAAAGTGCCCTCCCACCCTATTCCAGCCGGGAGAACGGCGAAGAGCCCCGTCCAGGCAGTGGACGGGGCTCCCGCTGTGGCGATCGTGAACGATCAGATCAGGTGATCAGTGGTGGCCGTGGCCACTCGCGATCTCCTTGTACTCCTCGGCCGTCGGCTTGGGAATCTGGTTCCCCTCGCCGTAGAAGCCCTGGCTCAGCTTGGCCTGGGTCTTCTTGGTCAGCGAGACCTTGCGGCGGACGCCGTTCCCGTCGACCTCCGGGCCGGTCTCCAGCGGCGCGTACTGCTCGTGCGAGGTCAGCGTGTACAGCTCGCCCTGGGTCAGCGGCTCGTGCACCTCGATGAACTCACCGTGCGGCAGGCGCTTGATGATGCCGGACTCGCGTCCGTGCAGCACCTTGTCCTTGTCCCGGCGCTGGAGGCCGAGGCAGATCCGCTTGGTGAGGATGAACGCGAGGACCGGTCCGGCGAAGAAGAAGATCCGGACGAACCAGGTGATCGCGTTGATCGACAGGTTGAAGTGGGTGGCGACGATGTCGTTGCCACCACCGATCAGCATGATGAAGTACGCGACCAGCCAGGCCACACCGAAGGCGGTACGGGTCGGGGCGTTGCGCGGGCGGTCCAGGATGTGGTGCTCGCGCTTGTCGCCGGTGACCCAGGACTCCAGGAACGGCCAGACCGCGATGGCACCGAGCATCAGCGGGAAGATCACCAGCGGGATGAACACACCCAGGGCGAGTGTGTGACCCCAGAAGTTGATCTCCCAGCCGGGCATCACCCGGATCAGACCCTCGGCGAAGCCCATGTACCAGTCGGGCTGGGCGCCGGTGGAGACCTGATCGACCCGGTAGGGGCCGATGGCCCAGATCGGGTTGAGCGTGGCGACGGCGGCGACCACCGCGATGATGCCGAAGACCAGGAAGAAGAAGCCACCCGCCTTGGCCATGTAGACCGGCATCAGCGGCATGCCGACGACGTTCTTCTCGGTACGGCCGGGGCCCGCGTACTGCGTGTGCTTGTGGTAGATGACCAGGATCAGATGGCCCACCAGCAGCGCCAGCATGATGCCGGGCAGCAGCAGGATGTGGATCGAGTAGAACCGTCCCACGAAGTCGTGGCCGGGGAACTCGCCGCCGAACAGGAACATCGAGATGTACGTACCGACGATCGGCACGGACAGGATCGCGCCCTGCATGAAGCGGACACCGGTGCCGGAGATCAGGTCGTCCGGGAGCGAGTAACCGGTGAAGCCGGTGAACATGCCCAGGATCAGCAGCAGGAAGCCGAAGAGCCAGTTGACCTCGCGCGGCTTGCGGAACGCGCCGGTGAAGAAGACGCGCATCATGTGGACCATCATCGCGGCGACGAAGATCAGCGCGGCCCAGTGGTGGATCTGGCGGATGAGCAGACCACCGCGGACGTCGAAGCTGATCTCCATCGTCGAGGCGAACGCCTCCGACACACGGACGCCCTGGAGCGGGACATAGCTGCCGTGGTAGGTGATCTCCGTCATCGACGGGTTGAAGAACAGCGTCAGATACACACCCGTGAGGATGATGATGATGAAGCTGTAGAGGCAGATCTCACCCAGCATGAAGGACCAGTGGTCCGGGAAGATCTTCCGCATGTTGGCCTTGGCCAGGGAGTAGATCCCCAGCCGGCCGTCCGCCCAGTCGGCGACCCGCTCACCGGCGGGTGCTTTGCGCTCCTCGCGCTTGGGCTCGTTGGTCTTCGTGGTGGTACTCATCCGCGCTCCCAGAAGGACGCACCGACCGGCTCGGCGAAGTCGCCGAGGGCTTCGAGGTTGCCCTGGTCGTTCACACCGATCCGCAGCTGCGGCAGGGGGTGACCGGCCGGGCCGAAGATGACGCGGGCCCCGTCGGAAAGGTCGAAGGTGGACTGATGACACGGGCAGAGCACGTGGTGGGTCTGCTGCTCGTAGAGGCTGATCGGGCAGCCGACGTGGGTGCAGACCTTGGAGAAGGCGACGATACCCTCGTGCGACCACTCCAGCTCGCGCTTGTCCTTGATGTCGTCCGGCTGAATGCGGACGAGCATCAGGGCGGCCTTGCCGATCTCGATCTGGAAGTTGTGGTCGTCCTCCTTGAGCCCCTCGGGCATCGCGAAGACGAGGGAGCCCACCGTGATGTCCTCGGGACGCAGCGGCTCATGCGTGTTCATGTTGATGAGCTGCTTGCCCTTGGCCCAGAGCGTCTTCCGCAGCTTCTTCTCCGGCAGCGGACCGAGGTCGCGCAGCAGGACCACACCGGTCAGCGGCACCAGGGCCAGCGCACCGAACATGGTGTTGCGGATCAGCTTGCGGCGGCCCATGCCGGACTCGGCGGCACCCTGCCGGAAGTCGGCCATGACCTGCGCCTTGACCTCGGGCGATGCCTCGATCGGGTGACGCTCGTCGGCGATCTCCTCATCGGACATCAGGGTACGGGCCCAGTGGACCGCGCCCGCGCCGATGAAGAAGAGGGCCAGGCCGAGGGTCCAGCCGAGCGAGAAGTTCAGCGCGCTCACCCGGCCGAAGGGCCAGATGTAGACGAGCTTGTCGACCGGGAAGATCACGAAGCAGGCGATGAAGGCCACGGTGGACAGCATCGACAGCGTGAACAGCAGGGCCACCGCGCGCTCGGACCGCTTGGCGGCGCGCTCGTCGATGTCCTGGATGCGCGGCTTGTGGGCCGGCAGTCCCGGGTCGTGGAACGGATCGTCGTCCACACGCTGGGCCACGGCGGTGCCGCCGTGCCCGACCGCGCCGTGCGCGGCTGCCTCTGCGGGCAGGTTCTCTTCTGGAATGTCTTGGCTACTCATGACTTCTTGGCCTTAGCGGTGTGGGCCGCGACCCAGACGGCGGCGGCGATCAGCGCACCGAGCCCGAAGACCCAGGCGAACAGGCCCTCGGAGACCGGCCCGAGGCCGCCCAGGGTGAGACCACCCGGGCTGGAAGCGACCTTCGGGTCGTTCATGGCCTCGACGTACGCGATGATGTCCCGCTTCTCCTGCTCGGGCATGACGCCGTCGGGGAAGGAGGGCATGTTCTGCGGGCCGGTCTGCATGGCCTCGTAGAGGTGCTTGGCGCTGACGCCCTCCAGCGTGGGGGCGTACTTGCCGTTGGTCAGCGCGCCTCCCTTGCCGGTCATGTTGTGGCACTGGGCGCAGTTGGTACGGAAGAGCTCGCCGCCATTGCCCACATCGGCGCCGGTGGGGCTGTACTGCTTCTCGGTGGGGGTGATCGGACCGGCGCCCAGCGAGGCGACGTACGCCGCGAGCTGGTCGATCTCCGCCTGGGTGTAGATGTTCTTCTTCTTCGGCACCTGGGCGCCGGGCTGCTGGGCCGGCATACGGCCGGTACCGACCTGGAAGTCGACTGCGGCCGACCCGACACCCACCAGGGGGGGACCGTCGGTGGTGCCCTCACCGTCGGTTCCATGGCAGCTCGCGCAGCCAACGGTGTAGAGCTTCTTGCCTTCCTCGATGGCGAGGGACTGGGAGGTTTGCTCGGCCTGTGCCGTGTCCGCGGGCGCGAACGCGGCGTACAGCCCCCCGGTGGCCGCCAGCGCGAGGAGTAGGACGACGACCGCCGCCAACGGATGGCGTCGTCGTGCGGAGAGCTTTTTCACGGATTACCCCGGTGTCAGGATTTTCTGCGTCGATGCTTGCTGGACTGTGTCTGCTCGGGCCTCGGGGACCCGCACCCGTTACTTGATCAGGTAGATGGTGGCGAAGAGGCCGATCCAGACGACATCGACGAAGTGCCAGTAGTAGGACACGACGATGGCGGCGGTTGCCTGCTCATGGGTGAATCTCCGGGCCGCGTAGGTCCGGCCCAGGACCAGCAGGAAGGCGATGAGACCGCCCGTCACATGCAGTCCGTGGAAGCCGGTGGTCAGGTAGAACACCGAGCCGTAGGGGTCCGACGAGAGGGAGATCCCGTGCTGGACCAGCTCGGTGTACTCGTAGACCTGACCGCCGACGAAGACCGCTCCCATGATGAACGTCACGATGAACCAGGTGCGGAGCTTCTTCACGTCACCGCGCTCGGCGGCGAAAACGCCGAGCTGACAGGTGAGCGAGGAGAGCACCAGGATCGTGGTGTTCGTCATCGAGAACGGGAAGTTCAGAAGGTCGGCCTTCGAGGCCCAGAACTCGGCACCCGTAACCGAGCGCAGAGTGAAGTACATCGCGAAGAGGGCCGCGAAGAACATCAGCTCGGAACTCAACCAGATGATGGTTCCGACGCTGACGAGGTTCGGCCGATTGACCGACGGGTGCGCGTGCCCGGTTTCTACTGTCGTTGCTGTCGCCACGACCGACATTATGTCGGTCGCTTATCCCGCCCTCACTCCGGGGGGTGCCGTTCGGTGTGTCCATGGGCGCCGGGCTGCCCGAACGGCCCATCGGGCGAGTGTCCGAACGGCTGTTTACCGGCAGGGGGAGCGAGTACCATCCGGCCCATCGGTACCTGATCCCCCAGGGGGTCCCCGGGGGTCCTATGACGCGGAGGAACCATGCAGCCGACCGCCACCGTGCTGGTCTACAGCGATGACGCCAACACCCGCGAGCAGGTACGACTGGCGGCGGGGCGCAGGCCGGCCGCCGATGTCCCCCCGGTCGCGTTCATCGAGTGCGCCACCCTGCCCGCGGTGCTGAAGGCGCTGGACGAGGGCGGGATCGATGTGTGCGTGCTGGACGGCGAGACCACGCCGGCGGGCGGCATGGGGGTCTGCCGGCAGATCAAGGACGAGATCTTCCGGTGTCCGCCGGTGCTGCTGCTGATCGGCCGCCCCCAGGACGCCTGGCTGGCCACCTGGAGCCGCGCCGAGGCCGCTGTGACGCTCCCGGTGGACCCGGTGGAGTTCGCGGACGCGCTGGCCTCCCTGCTGCGCCAGCGGCAGGCCATAGGGGCCTGAGCGGCCCCCAGGGGCCCTCGGCGCACCCGGACCGGGGTTCTGCCGGTCCGGGCGGGCTCGGGGCCCGGAGACGGGGACGTGGCCGTACGGGGCCCCGGGTACGCGAGGGCCCGGCCCCGCGGGGGTCAGATGCGGGGACGCAGCCGTGCGGCGTCGGCGGGGTCGCTGCCGTCCCGGACGCCGGAGACCAGGGCGCTGCCCTCGCGCCACTCGTCCCAGTCCAGGTTCCAGTCGCCGTAGCCGTTCCCGAACGGGTCCATCTCGTCGCCCACGCTGTTGACGACCTGGACGATGTCGCCCTCCTTGAAGGTCTCGTAGAACCACGCGGCGTTGGAGGTGGACATGCCCGTGCAGCCATGGCTGACATTGGCGATACCGTGGGAGCCCAGGGACCAGGGCGCGGCATGGACGTACTCGCCGCTCCAGGTGACCCGGGTGGCGTAGTAGACCGGCAGGTCGTACGCCTCGGAGCCGCCGATGCCGACGCTGGAGCCGCGCATCCGGACGAAGTACTCCTTGCCGAGCACCACCTTGATGCCGTTACGGGTGGAGAAGCCGGGCTTGCCGGTGGTGATGGGGATGTTGGTGAGTTCCTCGCCGTTCTGGAAGACCGTCATGTAGTGCGACGAGGCGTCGGTGATGGCCTCCATGCGGTCCCCGATAGTGATCTTCACCCCTTTTGAGGTACCGCCGTAGAGCTGGTTGGAGATCTTGACGCCCTTCATGTTGTTCACGATCCGGACCTTGGCCCCGGCGGGCCAGTACTCCTTGGGCCGGTAGTGCAGGGCGTCGTCGTTCAGCCAGTGCCAGGCGCCCTCCACCGACGGGGTGGACTCCACCTTCAGGGCACGCTCGACCACGGCCCGTCCGGCGCGGTCGGGCACCGGGTGGCTCAATTCGGCCACCAGGGGCTGGCCCACGCCGAAGGTGCCCTCCTCCGGGAGGAACGCGATCTTGAGGAGTCGCTTCGCCGGTGAGGTGGCGAAGGTGTGCACCCGGGTGCCCGGGGCGCCGTCCTTGCTCTCGGTGGTGACCTTGGCGGAGTAGCGGGCGCCCGCCGAGAGGGCCCCGGTGGAGCGCCAGCGGCTGCCGTCGGCCGCGAGTTCCCCGGCGAGGTGGTGTCCCGCGTGGTCGACCACGGTCACATCGGTGATCCGGGCCTTCTCGCCCCGGGCGGTGACCTCGAACGGTTTGTCGGGGTTGGCCTTGGCACCGCCCCGGGGGGTGTTGAAGGCGATGTGTTCCGCGGCGTCGAAGGGCTTGCCCGCCAGCGGGTGGGGTCCTTCGTCCTTCGCCCCGCACGCGGTGATGACCGCGCCCAGCGCGAGCAGCAGCACGGTACAGCGGAGCACGGCGCCGAGGTGCGGCTTCTGGTTCATGGACCCCACCGTAGGGAGGGGGTCCGTACCTCGCTCGCCGAGCGCGTACGAACGGTGGACCCGGGCGCGCAAACGGCGGACCCGGGCCCCCTCGAATCGAGGGGGCCCGGGTCCGGACTCCGTGGGGGTGCGCCGGCGCCATCAGCACGCCGGTGCTACCGCGGGGTCACTGGTTCTGGTTCTCACCGCGGTAGTACTCGAACACCCAGCCGAAGATACCGATGAGGATGATCGGGGCGGAGAAGTACATCAGCCACCAGCCGACGGCCACGGCGAGGAACGCGAGCGCGCTGCCGAAGGCCAGCGAGAGCGGCTGCCAGCTGTGCGGGGCGAAGAACCCCAGCTCACCGGCCTCGTCAGCGACATCGGCCTCGGTGTTGTCCTGCGCCATGTCGTCCACGCGCCGGGCCGTGAAGGCCAGGTAGTAGCCGACCATGACACAGAGGCCGAAGGCCATGAAGAGCGCGGTGGTACCGGCCGGCTCCTTCGACCAGACACCGTAGAGGATGGCCACGGCGAGGACGAAGACGCTCAGCCACAGGAACATCTTTCCCTGGATCTTCACTTCGCGGCCTCCTTCCCAGCGGTCAGGGCCTTGTCGACCTCACCACGGTTTTCGAGCTGGTCGACAACCGCGATCTCCGGGTGGTGGAGGTCGAAGGCCGGGGATTCGGAACGGATACGCGGCAGCGTGAGGAAGTTGTGCCGCGGCGGCGGGCAGGACGTCGCCCATTCGAGCGAACGGCCATAGCCCCACGGGTCGTCCACCTCGATCTTCTTTCCGTACTTCGCCGTCTTCCAGACGTTGTAGAAGAACGGGAGGACCGAGGCGCCCAGAACGAACGAGGCGATGGTGGAGATGGTGTTCAGCGCGGTGAATCCATCGGCGGCGAGATAGTCCGCGTAACGACGCGGCATTCCCTCCGCGCCCAGCCAGTGCTGGACGAGGAATGTGCCGTGGAATCCGAAGAACAGCGTCCAGAAGGTGATCTTGCCCAGACGCTCGTCCAGCATCTTGCCCGTGAACTTCGGCCACCAGAAATGGAAACCGGCGAACATCGCGAAGACCACGGTGCCGAAGACGACGTAGTGGAAGTGCGCGACGACGAAGTACGAGTCCGAGACATGGAAGTCCAGCGGCGGCGAGGCCAGGATGACACCGGTCAGACCACCGAAGGTGAAGGTGATCAGGAAGCCGATGGTCCAGAGCATCGGTGTCTCGAAGGACAGCGACCCCTTCCACATGGTGCCGATCCAGTTGAAGAACTTCACACCGGTCGGTACCGCGATCAGGAAGGTCATGAAGGAGAAGAACGGCAGCAGCACACCACCGGTGACATACATGTGGTGGGCCCACACGGTCACCGAGAGACCGGCGATGGCGATGGTCGCGCCCACCAGACCCATGTAGCCGAACATCGGCTTGCGGCTGAAGACCGGAATGATCTCCGAGACGATGCCGAAGAACGGCAGGGCGATGATGTACACCTCTGGATGGCCGAAGAACCAGAAGAGGTGCTGCCAGAGCAGGGCACCGCCATTGGCCGAGTCAAAGATGTGCGCACCGAACTTCCGATCCGCCTCCAGCGCGAAGAGCGCGGCGGCGAGCACCGGGAAGGCGAGCAGGACCAGCACACCGGTCAGCAGCACGTTCCAGGTGAAGATCGGCATACGGAACATCGTCATGCCCGGGGCGCGCATGCAGATGATCGTGGTGATGAAGTTGACCGAGCCGAGGATCGTGCCGAAGCCGGAGAGGGCCAGACCCATGATCCACATATCGGCGCCGACACCCGGCGAGCGGACCGCGTCCGACAGCGGGGAGTAGGCGAACCAGCCGAAGTCGGCCGCGCCCTGCGGGGTCAGGAAGCCCGCCACCGCGATGAGCGAGCCGAAGAGGTAGAGCCAGTAGGCGAACATGTTCAGCCGCGGGAACGCCACATCGGGCGCACCGATCTGCAGCGGCATGATCCAGTTCGCGAATCCGGCGAACAGCGGCGTCGCGAACATCAGCAGCATGATCGTGCCATGCATCGTGAACGCCTGGTTGAACTGCTCGTTCGACATGATCTGCGTGCCCGGACGGGCCAGCTCGGCGCGCATGAAGAGCGCCATCAGACCGCCGACACAGAAGAAGACGAACGAGGTGACCAGGTAGAGCGTACCGATGGTCTTGTGGTCGGTGGTGGTCAGCCACTTCACCACCACATTGCCCGGCTGCTTGCGCCGTACCGGCAGCTCGTTCTCGTATGAGTCGTCAGCTGCTGCGGCGGCACCCTGGGATTCGTTGAGGATGCTCACAGTTGCTTCTTCTCCGCGTCCTTGGCCGGGTCCGTCTGGGCGATGCCGGCGGGGATGTAACCGGTCTGCCCCTTCTCGGCCAGCTTCTTCAGATGCTCCTGGTAACGCTCCGGCGAGACGACCTTCACATTGAAGAGCATCCGGGAGTGGTCGACACCGCAGAGCTCGGCGCACTTGCCCATGAAGGTGCCCTCCTTGGTGGGAGTCACCTCGAAGGCGTTGGTGTGACCGGGGATCACGTCCTGCTTGAAGAGGAAGGGAACCACCCAGAAGGAGTGGATCACGTCACGGGAGGTCAGGATGAAGCGGACCTTCTCGCCCTTCGGCAGCACCAGGGTCGGGCCCGGGTTGCCGTTCTGCGGATTCCGGGTGCCGGGGATACCGGCGTCGTACACTCCACCCGCGTTCTCCGGCAGGGCCTTGAGGTACTTGTTCGGAATCGCGTTGAGGTTCTTGTCCTTCTTGGCGTCACCGGTGACGCCAGGGACGTCCTCGATGTAGTTGAAGCCCCAGCTCCACTGGTAGCCGACCACATTGATGGTGTGGGTGGGCTTCTTGGAGAGGGAGAGCAGCCGGGACTCGTCACGCGCGGTGAAGTAGAAGAACACCGAGACGATGATGAGCGGGACCACGGTGTACAGGGCCTCGATGGGCAGGTTGTACCGGGTCTGCGGGGGGACCTCCACCTTGGAGCGGGTACGCCGGTGGAAGAAGACACTCCACAGGATCAGACCCCACACCAGCACACCCGTGACGAGCGCTGCCGCCCACGAGCCCTGCCAGAGGGACAGAATGATCGGCGCTTCTTCCGTCACCGGCGTTGGCATACCGAGGCGGGGGAAGTCCTTGTAGGTGTATTCGCAGCCGGTGGCGGTCACCAGGATCAGGCCCGCAGTCAGCACCTGCGGCAGCTTCCGCCGCATCGGGCGCCGCGACGAGCGGTCGGAGCCGTTGGGACTCACGTAGCGCCTTCCCGAGAGTCTCGGCCCGCGCGACGGGCTGCGGCCGTCTCGCTGGTCGGTCGCCGGCCCTGACGCGGGCAGGGGGTTTGGATGTTTATGCGGACCAAACCCTACTGGACGCTATTTGGGGTCGCGCGGGGAGGGTGCCCAACGCGCCGTCCGACACCCCGAAGGGGTGGAATTCCGCTGGACAGAGCCGTGTTTTCGGGGGAATCGCCCGGCTGTGCGAGGTGGTGCCAGCGCCTCTGGAGCGGGGCCGGGCGGGGCCGGGCGGGCCGGTGGGGAAGGCGCCGTCTGACGCTGTCTCGGATGCCGGGGGTTACTTTGGCGGCGTGTCCTACTTCGATGCCGCATCCGCCGCCCCCCTGCATCCCGTGGCCCGGGAGGCCCTCCTCGCCGCCCTGGAGGAGGGGTGGGCCGACCCCGCCCGGCTCTATCGCGAGGGCCGGCGGGCCCGGCTGCTGCTGGACTCCGCCCGGGAGGCGGCGGCGGACGCGGTGGGCTGCCGCCCCGACGAGCTGGTCTTCACCTCCTCCGGGACCCGCGCCGTCCATCAGGGGGTACGGGGGGCGCGCGCCGGGCGGCGGCGGACCGGGCGCCGGGTGGTGGTCTCGGCGGTGGAGCACTCCTCCGTCCTGCACGCGGCGGGCGGTGGCGGGGTCGGGGCCGACTGGGACGCCGACGACGCGTCGGATGTCGCCGAGGTCCCGGTGGACCGGATGGGCCGGGTGGATCCGGCGGTCTTCCTCGCGGCGCTGACCGGGGACACCGCGCTGGCCGCGCTCCAGTCGGCCAATCATGAGGTGGGTACGGTGCAGCCGGTGGCCGAGGTCGCCGAGGGGTGCCGGGCGGCCGGGGTGCCGCTGCTGGTGGACGCCGCCCAGTCGCTGGGGTGGGGGCGGGTGCCCGGGGAGTGGTCGCTGCTGACGGCGAGCGCCCACAAGTGGGGCGGGCCCGCCGGGACGGGGCTGCTGGTGGTGCGGAAGGGCACCCGTTTCGCCCCGCAGGACCCGGCGGACGAGCGGGAGTCGGGCCGCTCCCCCGGCTTTGAGAACCTTCCGGCGATCGTGGCGGCGGCGGCCTCGCTGCGGGCGGTGCGCGCGGAGGCGGCCGGGGAGGCGGAGCGGCTGGGCGCCCTGGTGGAGCGGATCCGCAGCCGGGTGCCCGAGCTGGTCCCGGACACCGAGGTGGTGGGTGACCCGGTCCACCGGCTGCCGCATCTCGTCACCTTCTCCTGTCTCTATGTCGACGGGGAGGCGCTGCTGCACGGTCTGGACCGGGAGGGGTTCTCGGTCTCGTCGGGCTCCTCCTGCACCTCGGGCACGCTGACGCCGAGCCATGTGCTGCACGCCATGGGGGTGCTGAGCGAGGGCAATGTGCGGGTGTCGCTCGCCCGGGGGACCACTGAGGGGGACGTGGAGCGGTTCCTCTCCGTGCTGCCCGGGGTGGTCTCCTCGGTACGGGAGCGGCTGGGCGCGCCGTCGGCCCCGTCCCCGGCGGCCCCGACCGCCGGGGAGCTGGTGGTGGACGCGCTGGGGAAGCGGTGTCCGATCCCGGTGATCGAGCTGGCCAAGGTGATCGGGCGGGTGCCGGTCGGCGGGACGGTGACGGTGCTCTCGGACGACGCGGCGGCCCGGCTGGACATCCCGGCGTGGTGCGGGATGCGGAACCAGGGGTATCTGGGCGAGGAGAAGCGGGAGCGGGGCAGCGCCTACCGGGTGCGGCGTCTGGGGTGACAGGCGTACGGGGGTACGGGGGTGTGCCCCGGGTACGCGTAAGGACCCGCACCCAGGGGGTGCGGGTCCTTACCCGCGCTCAGGGCGCGGCGCCCCGGGCTCGGTGCTCAGGGCTCAGGGCTCGGCGCTCGGTGCTCGGTGCTCGGTGCTCGGTGCTCAGACGAGGAAGCGCTGGACCTCGTCGCCCGCGTCCTGCCCGTACGCCTTGATGAAGCGCTCCATGAAGGGGGCCCGGCGCAGGGTGTACTCCTGGGTGCCCAGCGTCTCGATGACCAGGGTGGCCAGCATGCAGCCGACCTGGGCGGCACGCTCCAGGCCGACGCCCCAGGCGAGGGCGGAGAGGAAGCCCGCGCGGAAGGCGTCGCCGACACCGGTGGGGTCGACCTTGGCCTCCTCCTCCGGGCAGCCGATCTCGATGGGGGCCTCGCCGACCCGCTCGATCCGGGCGCCGCGGGCGCCGAGGGTGGTGACCCGGTGGCCGACCCGGGAGAGGATCTCCTCCTCGCTCCAGCCGGTCTTGGACTCGATGAGCCCCTTCTCGTACTCGTTGGAGAAGAGATAGGTGGCGCCGTCGAGCAGGATCCGGATCTCCTCGCCGCTCATCCGGGCGATCTGCTGGGAGAAGTCGGCGGCGAAGGGGATGCTCCGGGAGCGGCACTCCTCCGTGTGGCGGAGCATCGCCTCCGGGTCGTCGGCGCCGATGAGGACCAGGTCGAGCCCGCCGACACGGTCGGCGACCGACTGGAGTTCGATCAGCCGGGCCTCGCTCATGGCGCCGGTGTAGAAGGAGCCGATCTGGTTGTGATCGGTGTCGGTGGTGCACACGAAGCGCGCGGTGTGCAGCACCTCGGAGATCCTGACGGAACCGGTGTCCACGCCGTGGCGGTCGAGCCAGGCGCGGTATTCCTCGAAGTCGGACCCGGCGGCCCCGACGAGGACCGGGCGGGCGCCGAGCTGGCCCATACCGAAACAGATATTGGCGGCGACCCCACCGCGGCGGACATCGAGCGTGTCCACCAGGAAGGACAGCGACACGGTGTGCAGCTGGTCGGCGACCAGCTGGTCCGCGAAGCGGCCGGGGAAGGTCATGAGGTGGTCGGTTGCGATGGAGCCGGTGACTGCGATGCGCACGGCGGTGACTGCTCCTGGGGAGGCGGGAAAGGACACCTCACGCTACCGGTTCCGGCGGATTGAGGCAGGTATATGAAACTACCTGATAGTAGGTCTTTTTTACCGTACTCCTCTGTGCGTACGGTGCGAGCATGGACAGTCGCGGCTCTTCCCTCCCGCCCCATCGGCACCTTCCGCGAACGCCCGGGGGTGCGGTCCCGCCCGCGCCGGGAGGGTCCGCCGACTCCCTGGCGGGGCTGCGGCGCGACTGCGCCCGGATGGCCCCGCACTGGGTGGTGCCCGCCGGGCCCCTCGCCCCCCGGGTGCCGCCGTCCCGGATCCGCGGGGTGACGGTACCGGCCGCCTCCGCCCGGCTGCTCGGCGCCCTGCCCGAGTACGGGGGCTGAAGCCGGGACCCCGTCGCGGAACCGTCCGGGCCGCCGTTCCGTCCCATCGATGCCCACGCGTCGCGGGGGCGGGAGGGAAGGAGCGTTGCGGTGAGCAGCAGCAGCGAAAGGGATCGGGACGGGCGCCGGCCGGACGGCCGTCGGCGTGCGCCGCTCATCGCCTCGGTGGTGGCGGTGGTCCTGGTCGCGAGTGGCGCCGGGACCTATATCGCGGCGGCCGACCGGGGCGGCGGGGAGCGGGACCGCTCCCATGACACGGCGGCGGAGTCGGTGGGGATGCGGCAGGGCTCCACGCCCGGTCCGCTGCTGTCGACCCCGCTGCCCCCGACCGGCGGGGTGGCCCCGGGTGAGCCCGCCCCTTCGGGCGGCACGGTCTACCGCGCGGTCGGTGAACTGCCCGAGGGGCCGGGGCACGCCGCTCCGTACCGCCCGTCGGGCCGGGTATCGGCGGACGGGGTGACCCGGCTGGCGCGGGCGCTCGGGATGGCGGGTGTCACGGCCCGGTCGGCCGGACCGGAGTGGGTGGCCGGCGGCGGCGGGGACGGTGCCCAGCCGGTGCTGCGGGTGGCGAAGGGGTCCACGGGAAGCTGGTCGTACCAGCCCTTCGGCGGCATGTCCGGCTCGGACTCCTGCGCCCGGGGCGAGGAGAAGTGCTCCCTCCCGGCCCAGCCGGGCCCGGGCTCCGCCCCCGACGGCGCCCCGGACGGCGGCGCGCCGGGTGAGCGGGCGGCGAAGGAGGCGGCCCGCCCGGTGCTGAAGGCGCTCGGTCAGCCGGGCGCGGCGCTCACCGCCACCGAGGTGGTCGGGGCGACCCGGGTGGTACGGGCGGAGCCGGTGGTCGGCGGGCTGCCCACCCATGGCTGGACGACGGAGCTGCGGATCGGTCCCGGCGGGACGGTCCTGGGCGGCACCGGGCACCTGGCCCCGCTGACCCGGGGCGAGGGGACGGAGGTGGTCCCGGCGGCCGAGGCGCTGAAGCGGCTGAACGCCCTCTCGCGGGTGATCGCGCCCTCCCTCTGCGGTGTCGATCTGCCGCTCCCCCTCGGCACGGTGGCCCGTACGGCGGGGAAGGCGGCGGGGAAGGCGTCACGGACGACGGCCGGCGCGGCCCTCCCGGCGGCGCCCGCGAAGATCCCGTGCGGGGTCTGCGCCACGGCGGTTCCGCTGGACGGCGGGCCCGGCCAGGAGACCGTCTGCACCAAGGGGAAGCCCCCGGCCGCGCCCCGGCCGGTGCCGGTGGTCTCGGCGGTGTTCGGGCTCTCGCTCCAGTACCCCGAGGGCGCGGCGGCCCTGGTGCCCGCCTGGCTCTTCCGGGCGGAGCCCGCCGCCGCGGGTGCCCTGCCGTACACGGTCGTCCAGCCCGCCGCTGCGGGGTGGAAGGCACCGCTGCCCTCCGCTCCGGACCCGGGCGGGCCGCCGAGCGATCTGCCCGCGCCGGACGGGCCGGGAGCCAAGGGGCCCGACGAGCCGGGAGCCAAGGGACCGGATCGGCCCGGCCCCGAGGAGCCGGGCGGCGCCGGACCGGGGCAGCTCCCCTCGTACACCGCCGACGGACCGAAGCTGACGGTGACCTTCTGGGGCGGGGTCTGCGGCACCCACCGGCTGAGTGTGCGGGAGGACACCGACCGGGTGGCGGTACGGATGACCGAGACCCCGCCGGAGAGCGGCGAGGTCTGTATCGGCCTGGCGAAGGAGATCCGGAAGTCGGTGACGCTGAAGCGCCCGCTCGGCGACCGGACGGTGGTGGACGCGGCCGGCGGAAAGGCGCTCACCCGGTCCTGATCCCGTGATCCCCGCCGGGATACGGCGAAGGCGGCGGTTCCCCCGAGGGGAGCCGCCGCCTTCGCCGTCCGCCGCCCCGGGCGGCGTGGACTCAGTTGAAGGAGTCGCCGCAGGCGCAGGAGCCCGAGGCGTTCGGGTTGTCGATGGTGAAGCCCTGCTTCTCGATGGTGTCCACGAAGTCGATGGAGGCACCGCCCAGGTAGGGGGCGCTCATCCGGTCGGTGACGACCTTGACCCCGCCGAAGTCCTTGACGACATCCCCGTCGAGCGAGCGCTCGTCGAAGAAGAGCTGGTAGCGCAGGCCCGAGCAGCCACCGGGCTGGACGGCGACGCGCAGCGCCAGGTCCTCCCGGCCCTCCTGGTCCAGCAGGGCCTTGACCTTGGCCGCGGCGGCGTCGGAGAGGAGGATGCCGTCGTTCGCGGTGGTGGTCTCGTCCGATACGGACATCTGCTTCATCACTCCCGGGATGGGTCTCCCCACCAGAGGCAGGGGAAGGTACGGAGACTGCTTGCCGACCAGTGCAACCGGTGTGGCCGCGGTTTCATTCCGGGCCGTGGCGTTCGTTCCCCTTCATGCTCGCACACCGTCCCCGGGGGCGGAGACGGGCGGGCGGGGGTGCGTCACATCGACGCTATGGCCATCGTCAAAGTGACGTGAAGCCGTTATCATAGATAACGTCAAATAGACGAAAAGGCTTTGCTGAAAGAGAAAGGGTGCGTGTGGTGACCACCGCCCAGCCCCGTACGGAGTCGCTTGACGTCCAGCCGACCCCGCTCGCCCTGCTGCTGCTCGGCCGTGAGGCCGACCCGAGGAGCGAGCGCGGAGTGGAGTGCCCCGGCGATCTGCCGTCTCCCTCCGACCCGGACCTGGTCGACCGCGCCCGCGCGGCGAAGGAGCGGCTGGGGGAGAAGGTCTTCATCCTCGGCCACCACTACCAGCGGGACGAGGTCATCCAGTTCGCCGATGTCACCGGCGACTCCTTCAAGCTGGCGCGGGACGCCGCCGCCCGCCCCGAGGCCGAGTACATCGTCTTCTGCGGTGTGCACTTCATGGCCGAGTCCGCGGACATCCTGACCACCGACGACCAGAAGGTCGTCCTGCCGGACCTCGCGGCGGGCTGCTCCATGGCCGACATGGCCACGGCCGAGCAGGTCGCGGAGTGCTGGGACGTCCTGACCGAGGCGGGCATAGCCGAGCGGGTCGTCCCCGTCTCGTACATGAACTCCTCCGCCGACATCAAGGCCTTCACCGGCAAGCACGGCGGCACCATCTGTACCTCCTCCAACGCCAAGCGGGCGCTGGACTGGGCCTTCGAGCAGGGCGAGCAGGTCCTCTTCCTCCCCGACCAGCACCTCGGCCGCAACACCGCCGTCCGTGACCTGGGGATGTCCCTGGACGACTGTGTGGTCTACAACCCGCACCGGCCGGGCGGCGGGCTCACCAAGGAGCAGCTGCGCGCGGCGAAGATGATCCTCTGGCGCGGCCACTGCTCCGTGCACGGCCGCTTCTCGCTGGACTCGGTGCGGGACGTCCGCGAGCGCATCCCCGGCGTCCAGGTGCTGGTGCACCCCGAGTGCAAGCACGAGGTCGTCGCCGCGGCCGACCAGGTGGGCTCCACCGAGTACATCATCAAGGCACTGGACGCGGCCCCCGCCGGATCCGCGTGGGCCATCGGCACCGAGCTGAACCTGGTCCGCCGGCTGGCCGCCGCCCACCCGGACAAGGAGATCGTCTTCCTCGACCGCACGGTCTGCTTCTGCTCCACGATGAACCGGATCGACCTGCCCCATCTGGTGTGGACCCTGGAGTCGCTGGCCGACGGCACCCTGGTCAACCGCATCCAGGTGGACCGGGAGACGGAGAGCTTCGCCAAGCTGGCGCTGGAGCGGATGCTCGCGCTGCCGTAGCGGGACCCGGGGCGGGACCCGCTACGGGGAGACCCGGGGCGGGAGCACCGCAGGGTGTCCGAAGTGAAGCCGAGGGGCGTCCCCGCTGTGGGGGCGCCCCCTCCAGGTGGGGATGTTGTGCCCGTTTTGACCGGTGCGCTCGCACTGCTCTGTGTGGTCGGTCCACTCTCGACCGACATGTATCTGCCCGCTTTCCCCGGGATGGCCCGGGAGCTGGGCACCGACGCGTCCGGGATCCAGCTGACCCTGACCGCCTTCCTGATCGGGATGACCCTGGGCCATCTGGTCTTCGGCCCGCTCTCCGACCGCTATGGCCGGCGGGGCCCTCTGCTGGCCGGTGCGGCGGTCTGCGCCCTCGCCACCGCCGGGTGCGCCCTCGCCCCCTCGCTGGAGTGGCTGGTGGCCGCGCGCTTCCTGGCCGGCTTCAGCGGCGCCGCCGGGGTGGTCATCAGCCGGGCGGTGGTCTCCGATGTCGCCGAGGGCGCGGCGGCGGCCCGGATGCTGGCGCTGCTGATGACCCTGAGCACCATCGCCCCGATCGTGGCACCGCTCGCGGGCGGCGCCATCATCGAACTCTCCGGCTGGCGTGCCGTCTTCTGGGTGCTGACGGCGGTCGCGGCGCTGGTCGCGGCGGCGGTGGTGGCCGGGATCCCGGAGAGCCTGCCCGAGGAACGCCGGATCACGGGCGGGTTCGGCGCCTTCGCCCGCTCGGTGCGCACCGTGGTCGCGGACCGCGCGTACACCGGCTGGACCCTGGCGTTCACCTTCGGCTTCGGCGCGCTCTTCTGCTACATCGCCGGCTCCCCGTTCCTGCTCCAGAATGTGCTCGGGCTGGGGGTGGGCATGTCGTCGGTCGCCTTCAGCGGCGGGGCGCTGATGGCGGGGGTCACCGGCGCGCTGAGCGCCCGGATCGTGACCCGTACCGGGCCGGAACGGCTGCTGCGGCTGGGCCTGTACGCGATGCTCGCCGGCTGCACGGCCCTGCTGCTGGCCACGGTGGCGGGGGTGCTGACGGTGGCGGTGTGTCTGCCGCTGCTCGCCGTGGTGACCGGCGGGATCGGGCTGGCCTTCGCCAACGCGGCGGCGCTCGCCATCGGCCGGGTGCCGCACGCGGCGGGCACTGGTTCGGCGCTGCTGGGCACGGCGCAGAGCGCGCTCGGCGCGGTGGTCGCCCCGCTGGTGGGGCTGGGCGGGGCGGACACCGCGCTGCCGCTCTTCGCCGGGATGACCCTGTGCACCGTCCTGGCCGTCGGATCCGCCCGCTGGGCGCTGCGCGCGGCCGGGACCGGCACCGGGAGCGCGGGAAGCCGGGCGCCCGTCGCACCGGCCCCCTGAGGGTGGTTCAGCCCTGGTACCGGGTGCTCTCGAAGGAGAAGGCGGTGTTCCCGCTCACCCAGTGCAGGATGGTCTTCGCGTAGCGCAGCGTGTCGGGGTGCGGTTCCCCGGCCGCCAGGGCGCGGCACTCGGCGCGGATCCCCTCGATCGCCCGGTCGTGCATGCCGACGAGGACGGTGACGGCCTCGGCCACCGGGATGTCGTGGTGCCGGGCGAGCACGGTGACGAGGTTGTTCACCGCACGGGTGTCCGCCAGCTCCTTGGCGTACGAGTAGAGGTCGTTGTCCCAGCCCACGACGTGGGCGATCAGACGGCGCAGCCGTACGAGGGAGGGGTCGAGCCAGTCGGCGGCGGGCACCTCGTAGCCGCCCGCGAGGTCCAGCAGGTTCAGCACGGTGTGCACGGCGGAGCCGCTCTCCCGCAGGGCGAGGTAGTCGCCGAGTCCGGGTATCTCGCCGGTGGCCCGGTGGGACGCCTCCCACACCAGGGCGGCGAGGTAGTCGCGGACGGCGGCGCACCAGCGGTCGAGCTGGGCCGGGGTGCCGCTCTCCGCCACCCGCAGCCGTACGTCCCCCAGCGCCGTCGCGCACCGGCCGGCGTCCGGGACGGTCTGGTGGGGGTCGTCCAGGAGCCGGGTGAGCCGGCCGCACATCCGGGCCATGTCGGTGGTGCGGGCGCCGAAGTCGCCCTCGTCGCAGTAGCCGTCGTCCACCCCGTAGAGCACCAGGGACCAGTCGGCGCAGAGCCGCAGGCCCGCCCGGGTGGCCCCGGGGGCGGTGTAGCCGGTCAGCCAGCCGATGCGCTGCCGGTCGAGCCGTTCGGTGTGTTCGGGGCCCAGCAGCCCCGTCGCCTCGGACCAGGCGAGGGTCTCGCGGTGCACGGCGGCGGTCTCCGGGTGCAGCAGGACCGGGAACGGCTGGTCGAGGCGGGGGATCTCCGGCAGGGTCTGCCGCATCGTTTCTCCTCCACGGGGGTCCGGCGCCGGGGTCCGGCGCTCGGGGGCTGGAGCCGGGGTCCGGCGCTCGGGTCCGGCGCTCGGGGTCTGGCGGAGACCTGGCCCGAGGGGAGCGGAGACAAACGCGAGGGGCGTGCGCCGGAGTGCGCCCTGGCCGAACCCGGTCTGTCCTCCCGGGTGCGCCGCACTTCCGGAGGGGGCGCGTACGGTCGGCGGCCCGCGCAGCTCGCCCGGTCCGCGAGAAGAGCCGGCCGCCCGGCCCCGGTCGCGTCGCCGGACGGACTCCCGCGGTGGTGTGCTGTTCGGCGGATGGCCGGAGATGTCCCCCGGGGCCTCACATCCGACCCGCTGGTCGACGCCTGTCCGCACGATCGCGCCCGCCACTCCCGTACACCTGGGAAAGAGGGCGCCGGCCACCCCCGTACACCCGGACAGGACCGCGCCCGCCACCCCCGTACATCCGCACGGGAGTCAGCCCAGGCGCTCGGCGAGTTCGGCCGGGCGGCTCAGGGCGAGCAGATGGCCGCCCGGCAGCGCCTCGACCGGAAGGCCCAGCCGGTCCCGGGCGACCCGGCGCTGGAAGGTCAGGGGAAAGAAGCGGTCGTCCCGCCCCTGGAGCACCCGGGTGGGCACATCAGGCCAGGCGAGCAGCGGCCAGGGGTCCAGGAAGAGGGCGTCCGACGGACCGCCGCCGGGGGGCTCGGCGAGGGCCTGCTCGGCGATCTCCTCCGGCACATCGTGGAAGAAGTCGCTCCGCGGATCGAAGGGGGCCTCCGGGTCCCGGCCCTGCTCGGCCGCGAAGGCCCGCCGGGCGGCGGGCTGACCGGTGTTCTCCCACCACTCCCCCGCCGTCTCGCCGGGCTCCGGCACCATCGCGTTCAGCAGGACGATCCCGTCCACCGGCAGCCGCTCGGCGACCAGCGGCGCGTGGAACCCGGCGAGCGACTGGGCGACCAGGACCAGACCGCCGGGGTACGGGGGCGGTCCGACGGCGGCGACGACCGTCTCGGCATGGGTGCCAAGGCCCGCCGCCGGGTCGTCCGGCAGGTCCATGGTGACGGCCCGGTGGCCCCGGGCGGTCAGCTCGGGGACCACCCGGTGCCAGTACCGGGCACGGCCGTCCGCCCCGGGAATCAGCGCGAAAGTCGTCATGGACCCATCGTGGCGGACCGCCCCGCGCCCGGGGCCCGAAACGCCGGGCCCCGGGCGGGGTCGTCAGGCTCCGGCGGGTGCGCCACCACCCTCGGCCGGGGTCGCGCCGCCGGCCGGGGGCTCCCCCGCCGCGGCGCGGGCGCGCCGGGCCGCCTTCCGCTCCGCCCGCCGCTCCTTGCGGAGTTCGACGATCGCGTAGAGCGTCGGCACCAGCAGCAGGGTGAGCAGGGTGGAGGAGATCAGTCCGCCGATCACCACGACGGCGAGCGGCTGGGCGATGAAGCCGCCCTCGCCGGTGACCCCGAGGGCCATCGGCAGCAGGGCGAACACGGTCGCCAGCGCGGTCATCAGGATGGGCCGCAGCCGGTGCCGGCCGCCCTCGACCACGGCCTCGACCACACCATGGCCCTGGGCGCGGTACTGGTTGATCAGGTCGATCAGCACGATCGCGTTGGTGACCACGATCCCGATGAGCATCAGCATCCCGATGAGCGCGGGAACGCCGAGGGGGGTGTCGGTGACCAGGAGTCCGCCGATCGCGCCGGTGGCCGCGAAGGGGATGGAGACCAGCAGGATCAGCGGCTGCACCAGCGAGCGGAAGGTCGCCACCAGCAGCATGAAGACGATGGCGATGGCCGCCAGCATCGCGAGGCCCAGGGAGGCGAAGGCCTCCTCCTGGTCCTCGGACACCCCGCCGATGGACGCCTCGGCACCCGCCGGGAGATCGAGGGAGGAGATCCGGGACTGGAGCTTGGCGCTGACCGCTCCGGTGTTGTCACCGGTCGGCTTGGCGGTGATGGTCGCGGCGCGGGAGCCGTCGATCCGGGTACGGGAGACCGGCCCGGGGGCCAGTTCCACGGTGGCGATCCGGTTCAGCTCGCCGGGCCCGATACGGAGCTTGCGCAGCTCGGCGAGGGTGGTGGCGGGCCGTTCCGAGGTGATGACCACATCCCGCTCGGTGGTGTCGAGGATCGCCTTCCCGGCGGGGGTGCCCCGTACCGCCTGGGTGACCGCCATACCGAGCGTGGCCTGGGTGAACCCGGCGGCGGCTGCGGAGGGCTTGGCCCGGACCGAGATCCTGGGGACGCTCTGGGCGAGGTCGTTCTGGACATCGGTGACGTCGTCCAGGCCGGCGACCTCCTTCTGCACCAGCTCGGACGCCTTCGCGAGGGTGCCCGGGTCGGCCGCCTTCACCACGACCCGCAGATCCTGGTTGCCGAAGCCGTCGCCCGCGGCGATGGTGGTGTCGCCGATGCCGTCCAGCCGGTCGAGTTCGCGCTCGATCCGGTCACGGACCCCGTCGAGGTCGCCGGAGTCCTCCAGGGTCATCTGATAGGTGGCCTGGTTGGCGCCGGTGCCCCCGCCGAAGGCGGCCAGGAAGCCGGAGGAGCCCACGGTGACCTGGTAGTTCTCGATCTCCTTGATACCGGCGAGGACCTTCTCGACCTTCTTCGCGGCCTCGTCGGCGCCATCCAGCGCGGTCCCCGCGGGCAGCGCCTGCCGGATGGAGATCACCTTCTGCTCACCGGGGTCGAAGAAGTTGGTCTTCAGCAGCCCGCCCAGCCCGAGGGTGCCCAGCAGGACGGCACAGGCGATCAGCACACTGGTCACCCGGCGCCGGGTGGCGAAGCGCAGCACCACGATGTAGGAGCGCTGGAGTTTGCTGCCCTCCTCCTTCTCCTCGGCGATCCGACGGGCCTCCTCGGGGTCCTTGTCCCGGACGTCCTTGGGGGCGCGCAGGAACCAGTAGGAGAGGACCGGCACCACCGTCAGGGAGACCAGCAGCGAGGCGAGGAGCGCGGCGGTGACGGTGAGCGAGAAGGAGCCGAACAGCTCGCCGACGACCCCGCCGACCATGCCGATCGGGAGGAAGACGGCGACGGTGGTGAGGGTGGAGACGGTGACCGCCCCGGCGACCTCCCGGACGGCGGTGACGATGGCGCTCTCGCGCTCCTCCCCGTACCCGAGATGGCGCTTGATGTTCTCCAGGACCACGATCGAGTCGTCCACGACCCGGCCGATGGCGATGGTCAGGGCGCCCAGGGTGAGCATGTTGAGGGAGAGGTCACGGGTCCACAGCACGATCAGCGCGAGGACGACCGAGAGCGGGATGGAGACGGCGGTGACCAGGGTGGAGCGGAGCGAGGCCAGGAAGACCAGGATCACCAGCACGGCGAAGAGCAGCCCGAGGGCGCCCTCGGTGGTGAGTCCGGAGATGGCCTGGGAGACGGCGGGGCCCTGGTCGGAGACGACGGTGAGCCGGGCGCCGGGCCCCAGATCGCGGCGGAGGTCGGGGAGTTCGTCCGCGACGGCGCGGGAGATGGTGACCGCGCTGCCGTCGTCGCCCATGGTGGCGTAGATGGCGAGGCTGGGCTTTCCGCCGGTCCGGGTGATGGAGACGGGGGTGGACGGCTCCTGTCGTACGGTGGCGAGGTCGCCGACCTTGACCGTCGAGGCCTTGCCGGACCCCGCCCGGTCGGTGGGGATCCGCAGCTCCTCGATCTGCTTCAGCTCCCGCCAGCCGCCGCCGACCTGGACGGTACGGCTCTGACGGTCCTCGCTGAACGAGCCGGCGGGCACGGTGGCGCCGCCGTCGCGGAGCGCCTGGGCGAGGGCGGCGGTGGTCACTCCGGCGCGGGCGAGGGCCTTCTCGTCGGGGGTGACGGAGACCTGGAGCTCCTGGACGCCGTCGAGAGTGACCTGGCCGATGCCGTCGATGTCCTCCAGGACGGGCACGACGACCCGCTCCAGCCGGTCCGCGAGGGTCTGCGGGTCCTCGTCCGAGGAAGCGGCCAGCACAACGGTGGGCATGTCGTCGGTGGACCCGGCGACGACCTGGGGATCGACCGTGTCCGGGAGTTGCGCCCGGGCCCGGTTGACCGCCTGCTGGACATCGGCGACCAGCTGCTTGCTGTCGCTCGCGCCGTAGTCGAACCCGGCCATGATCAGGGCGTTGCCCTCGCTCGCGGTCGAGGTGACGCTCTTGAGCCCGTCGACGGCCTCGATGGCGCTTTCGAGCGGTTCGATCACCTGGTTCTCGACGACCTCGGGGGATGCTCCCTCATAGGGGGCGAGGACGGAGACCATGGGCAGCTCGATGGAGGGCAGCAGCTGCTGCTTGAGCTGGGGTATGGCGATCGCGCCGAAGACGATCGCCACGATCGACATCAGCCCGACGAGTGCGCGTTGCGACAGGCTGAACTTCGACAGCCAGGACATGGGTTCTCTCTTCTGTGACGTACGAGGCGGGGCAAGAGTGCTGTGCCCCGCCCATACGATCAGCTCACCGAGAGGTGTACCTCAGTCACAGGTCGCGTTTCCTTACGCTGCCCATACCGCGTCTGGAGTAGGTGCTGACGCGCCATCCGGAAGGGAGTTGGCTCATTCCGTACGGGGGCGGACCAGCCCCGACTCATAGGCGGTGACGACCAGTTGGGCGCGGTCCCGGGCGCCGAGCTTGGCCATCGCCCGGTTCACATGGGTCTTGACGGTGAGCGGACTGACATCGAGCCGGTCGGCGATCTCGTCGTTGGACAGACCGCCGCCGACCAGGACCAGGACCTCGCGCTCCCGCCCGGTCAGGGCGTTGAGGCGTTCGCTGTACGCGGCGGGGGTCCGGTCCTCGCCGAAGTCGCCGCCCTGGGCGAGGAAGCGGGCGATCAGCCCCTTGGTGGCGGCCGGCGAGAGCAGGGCCTCGCCCGCGGCGGCGATCCGGATGGCGTTCAGCAGATCCTCCGGCTCGGCGCCCTTGCCGAGGAAACCGGAGGCCCCGGCGCGCAGCGACTCGACCACGTACTCGTCCACCTCGAAGGTGGTCAGCATGACCACACGGACCTTGGCGAGGTCGGGGTCGGCGCTGATGGCGCGGGTGGCGGCGAGTCCGTCGGTGCCGGGCATCCGGATGTCCATGAGGACGACATCGGCGTGTGCGGAGCGGGCGAGGGCGACCGCCTCGGCGCCGTCGGCGGCCTCCCCGACCACCTCCATGTCGGGTTCGGAGTCCACCAGGATCCGGAACGCGCTGCGCAGCAGTGTCTGGTCGTCGGCGAGCAGCACCCTGATCGTCATCTGTCCTCCCCGTTCCCGGCCTTGAGGGGAAGTATCGCCTGGACGCGGAAGCCGCCTCCGTATCGGGGTCCGGCGCTGAGCCGTCCGCCGAGGGCGCTGACCCGTTCCCGCATGCCGATGAGGCCATGGCCGCCCTCCCGGTCCCCGGCGTCGGCGGCCGTGGCTGCGGTGGCGGCGGCTGCCGTGGCGGCGGCGGAGCGTGTGGTCTGACCGGGGACGGTGGGAGCGGGGGCGCCGGTGTCGAGGACGGTGACCTCCAGGGTCAGCCCCACCCGGACCACGCTGACCTCGGCGCGGGCACGGTCCCCGGCGTGTTTGCGCACATTGGTCAGGGCCTCCTGGATGATCCGGTACGCGGCGAGGTCGACGGCGGCGGGCGGGGCGACCCCCTCGTCGGCGCGGGCCACCTCCACGGGGAGTCCGGCCTGCCGGAAGGTGGTCACCAGCTCGTCCAGGACGCCGAGGCCGGGGGCGGGTTCGGTGGGGGCCGCCGGATCGCCGGACTGGCGGAGCAGGCCCACGGTGGCGCGCAGCTCGTTGAGGGCGGAGCGGCTGGCCTCACGGACATGGGAGAGCGCCTCCTTGGCCTGGTCGGGGCGCTTGTCCATGACATGGGCGGCGACCCCGGCCTGCACATTGACGAGGGCGATGTGGTGGGCGACGACATCGTGGAGGTCGCGGGCGATCCTGAGCCGTTCCTCGGCGACCCGGCGGCGGGCCTCCTCCTCACGGGTGCGCTCGGCCCGCTCGGCGCGTTCCCGGATGGCGTCCACGAAGGCCCGCCGGCTGCGGACGGCGTCACCGGCCGCCGCCGCCATCCCGGTCCAGGCGAAGATCCCGATGTTCTCCTGGGTGTACCAGGGGGTGGAGCCGAAGAACATGGCGGTGCCGGTGAGCCCGGCCATGGTGAGCAGGCCGACCCGCCAGGTGGTGGGGCGGTCGGTGCGGGAGGCGACGGTGTAGAGCGCGATCACGGCGCTCATCGCGACCGGTGCGGAGGGGTCGCCGAAGCTCAGCTCGATGACGGAGAGCACGCTGGTGAGCACGAGGACGCCGAAGGGGTGGCGGCGGCGGTAGAGCAGGGCGCAGGAGACCAGGGCCATGAGCACCACACTGCGGGCGGCGGGGGTGCGGGCGCCGAACTCGGGGCCGTGTACGCCGTTGACGGCGAAGGAGCCGATGACCATGGCGGCCAGCGAGAGCGCGGCGAGTGCCCCGTCGAGTGCGAGGGGGTGCTCGCGGACCCAGCACCGGGTGCGGTCGAGCCCGCTGGCGAAGGACGTCACGTCGGAGAACGTTACGGCGTGTCGCGGGGGTGTGTCCCCGCCGGTGGCCCTGCGCCGGGAGGCCGGGCGGCCGCCCGCCGGTGGCCCTGCCGTTGCCCCTACCCCGGGGCCTCGCCCCCGGGTGGGCCGGTCACCCCGGGAGCCCCGGGATCAGGCCCTCGTCGCCCAGCATCGACCTGACCTCCGCCAGGGTCGCGTCGGGGCCGGGGAGGATCAGCTCGGACGGCTCCAGCGTGTCGTCCGGCAGTGGCTCCCCGACCTCCCGCACCCGGGCGAGCAGCGCGGCGAGCGTGCGCCGGAAACCCGGCTCGTCGCCCCGCTCCATCTCGTCCAGCAGTTCGTCGTCGAGCCTGTTCAATTCGGCGAAGTGGCTGTCCGCCAGCTTCACCTGCCCCTCCCCCATGATCCGAACGATCATGACGAGTCCCTGTCGCTCGGGTGCCGGCCGGGGCCGGCACCGGGTCAGTGCTTGCCGAAGTCGGGCCGGCCGGTCTGCTGCCGCGAGGCGTCCTGCCCCGCGCCGCCGCCCTCGATGGCCTGCTGTCCGGCGGTGGTGCCGCCCGCCAGCTCGGCCTTCATCCGCTGAAGCTCCAGCTCGACATCGGTCCCGCCGGAGATGCGGTCCAGCTCGGCGGCGATGTCGTCCTTCGCCATCCCGCTCGGGTCGTCGAGCGCGCCGGAGGCCAGCAGCTCGTCGATGGCGCCCGCCCGCGCCTGGAGCTGCGCGGTCTTGTCCTCGGCCCGCTGGATCGCCAGGCCCACATCGCCCATCTCCTCGGAGATGCCGGAGAAGGCCTCGCCGATCCGGGTCTGTGCCTGGGCGGCGGTGTAGGTGGCCTTGATCGTCTCCTTCTTGGTGCGGAAGGCGTCGACCTTGGCCTGGAGGCGCTGGGCGGCGAGGGTGAGCTTCTCCTCCTCGCCCTGGAGGGTCTGGTGCTGGGTCTCCAGATCGCTGACCTGCTGCTGGAGCGCGGCGCGCCGGGAGAGCGCCTCCCGGGCCAGATCCTCCCGGCCGAGCGCCAGCGCCTTGCGGCCCTGGTCCTCCAGCTTGGACGACTGTCCCCGGAGCTGATTGAGCTGGAGCTCCAGACGCTTGCGGGAGGTCGCCACGTCGGCGACGCCCCTGCGGACCTTCTGGAGCAGCTCCAGCTGCTTCTGATACGAGTAATCGAGGGTCTCGCGCGGGTCCTCGGCCCGGTCCAGGGCCTTATTGGCCTTCGCGCGGAAGATCATCCCCATACGCTTCATGACACCGCTCATGGGCTTCGCGCGCCCCCTTCTGACGGACTCCAGCTCCAGCACTGCAACAGAACCCACAGTACGGGCCCTGCATCCATTGACGCACTGTTCGGACCCTGATGCGCTCCTCCCCAAGGACGACTGCTCACCGCCGTTGATCCGGCGCAAGGAGTAGACGGGTCTCGGGGTCGCACCGGGTGACCGGTGTGTGTCGTCCCTTCTTCCGGGCCCCGGGCCCGGTCCGGACGCGGGTCCGTCCGGCCTCCACCCGGCTCTTCCGTCCGGCCCTTCCGTCCGGTCGCTCTGTCCGGAATGACGCAGGGTGTTGCGGGATCGTTCCCGTCCGGCGTTGGGTCCATGCCTGCCACCCCGTACCCTTGGGCTTTGTGTTCCGTAGCCGTGCCAAGTCAGAGAAGGCCGCCCCCACCGCGAAGGTGACGGCGGACGCTGCCCAGTCCCGCGACCCCGAGGCCCCCAAGGGCCGCCCCACCCCCAAGCGCAGCGAGGCCCAGAGCCAGCGCCGCCGGGCCGCGACACAGCCACTCGACCGCAAGGAGGCGATCCGGCGCCAGCGGGACGCCCGGCGGGCCGATCTGGCCCGCCAGCGCGAGGCGCTGGCCAGCGGTGACGAGCGCTATCTGCCCGCGCGGGACCGGGGACCGGTACGCCGGTTCGCCCGGGACTTCGTGGACTCCCGCTTCTGCATCGCGGAATTCTTCCTTCCGCTGGCGGTCCTCATCCTCATCATGAGCATGATCCAGACCGCCCAGCTGCAGAACATCGCGCTGCTGGTCTGGCTCGGTGTGATCGTCATGATCGTCGTGGACTCGATCGGTCTGGGCCTGCGGCTGCGCAAGCAGCTCCGTGAGCGCTTCCCGGACGAGCCCAAGCGCGGCGCCATCGCCTACGCCCTGATGCGTACGCTCCAGATGCGCCGGCTCCGTCTGCCGAAGCCGCAGGTCAAGCGCGGAGAGCGACCCTGAGTACGGAGGCCCTGGGCCTCGCCGACCCGTCCCAGGGCGGCTCCGGCGCCCCGGGCGGGCTTCAGGAGACCGTCCGGGCCGAGCTGGTCGCCCGCCAGCTCGACGAGCAGATCGCGGCCCGCTACCCGGTGGGCCAGCGGCTGCGGGTCCTCGATGTCGGCATGGGCCGGGGCGCGCAGGCGCTGCGGCTGGCCCGGGCCGGACACGAGATCACCGGCATGGAGTCCGACCCCGCGATGCTGCGGCGGGTCCAGGAGGCCCTGGTCACCGAGCCCGCCGGGATCCGGGAGCGGTTCCGGCTGATCCAGGGCGAGTGCCGGGAGACCGGCGTCCACTTCACCCCGGGCAGCTTCGATGTGGTGCTCTGCCACGGGGTGCTGCGATCGACCGAACAACCCGACGACCTGCTCGCGGGCCTCGCCCGCATGCTCGCCCCCGGCGGACTCCTCTCCCTGCTGATACGGAACGCGGACGCGCTGGCCATGGCGCCCGGACTCACCGGGGACTGGCTCGGAGCGCTGGCCACGCTGGACGCCGACACGGTCACCGACCGCTCCGGCGGGCCCGTCCGGGCCGACCGGCTGGACTCCCTCACCGGCACCCTGGCGGGGATCGCGGCCCCGCTGCACGCCTGGTACGGCGTCCAGGTCTTCACCCCCTGGGGGCCCGACAGCCGGCTCCCGGCCGCCGCCGAGCTGGAGCAGCTGCTGTCGGCCGAGGACCGGGCCGGGCGCACCGACCCGTACCGGGGCATCGCGGCCCTGCTGCACCTCTGCGGGGCGCGCGCCTCCTGACCGGACCGGGCCCATCGCGTGAAGGGTCCGGCACCGGTATCGCGTGAAAGGTCCGGCACCGTGTCAGGCGAACGGGTGACTTTCGCGTCCGTACCCGCGTGACCACCGCCGAAACCACCCCCACGACCGCCGCCGGGGCCACCGGCACCGGCGGCCCCGCACCGGAACAGCCCATCGCCCGGCTCCCCGCACGGGAGACCTGGCGCGCGCTCCACGCCCACTTCCGCCCCCATCGGGCACGGGTGGCGCTCGGCGCCTTCCTCGCCCTGATCGGCACGGTCACCGCGCTGCTCCAGCCACTGGCCGCCAAGCAGCTGGTGGAACGTCTCGGCGAGGACGAGTCGATCACCGGAGTACTGGTCGGCCTGACCGCGCTGGTGGTCCTGGGCACCGCCATCGAGGCGCTGGGCGGCTACATCATGGCCCGCTCCGCCGAGTCCGTGGTGCTCGCCGCGCGCCGCTCCCTCATCGGACGGCTGCTGCGGCTGCGGCTGCCCGAGATGGAACGGTCCCAGCCGGGCGATCTGATGTCCCGGATCACCTCGGACACCACCCTGCTGCGGGCGGTGACCACCCAGGCGATCGTCTCCGCCGCCACCGGTCTGGTGGGCTTCACCGCCACCATGGTGATGCTGGCCCTGATGGATCTGGTCCTGCTCGGGGTGACCCTCGGGGTCCTGGTGGTGGTCGGCGGCGCGGTCGCGGTGATCATGCCGCAGATCTCCCGGGCCACCCAGCGCGCCCAGACGGCGGTGGCGGAGATATCCACCCGGCTGGAACGGGCCTTCGGCGCCTTCCGTACGGTCAAGGCCTCCGGCGCGGAGGAGCGCGAGACCGAGATCGTGGCCAGGGCCGCGGAGGAGGCCTGGCGGCAGGGGGTGCGCGCCGCCAAGTGGGAGTCGGTGGCCTGGTCCTCGGTGGGACTCGCGGTCCAGGTGTCGTTCCTGGCGGTCCTGGGCATCGGCGGCGCCCGGGTGGCCTCGGGCGCGATCTCCATCGGCACCCTGGTCGCCTTCCTGCTCTTCCTCTTCTATCTGATGGATCCGGTCAACAAGCTGGTCGAGGCCGCCACCCAGTACCAGGAGGGCTCCGCGGCCATCGCCCGGATCGTGGAGGCGGAGCGGCTGGAGATCGAGGAGGACGGCCCCGCCGCGGCCACCGCCGGAAGGACCCCGGAGCCGGCCGCCGGGGGCGCGTCGGTGGTCTTCGAGAACGTCACCTTCCGCTATACCGATGAACTGCCCCTGGTCCACCACGGGGTCTCCTTCGAGGTACCGGGCGCGGGGATGACCGCGTTCGTGGGTCCCTCCGGGGCCGGCAAGACCACCGTCTTCGGGCTGATCGAACGGTTCTACGAGGCGACCGGCGGCCGGATCCTGGTCGACGGCCGCGATGTGCGCGACTGGCCGGTCGCCGAGCTGCGGGCCTCCATCGGCTATGTCGAGCAGGACGCCCCCGTACTCGCGGGCACCCTCCGGGAGAACCTGGTCTTCGCCGCGCCCGACGCCGACGAGAAGCAGATCCACGAGGTCCTGGTCCGGGCCCGGCTGGACGCCCTGGTGGACCGGCTCCCCGACGGGCTCGACACCGTGGTCGGCCACCGGGGCTCCAAGCTCTCCGGCGGGGAGCGCCAGCGGGTCGCCATCGCCCGGGCACTGCTGCGCCGTCCCCGGCTGCTGCTGATGGACGAGGCCACCTCGCAGCTGGACGCGGTCAATGAACTCGCCCTGCGCGATGTCGTCGCCGAGGTCTCCCGCGAGGTGACGGTGCTGGTGGTGGCGCACCGGCTGTCGACGGTGACCCTGGCCGACCGGATCGTGGTGATGGACGCCGGACGGGTACGCGCGGTGGGCACCCACGCCGAACTGGTGGCGGGCGACCCGCTCTACGGGGAGCTGGCGGCGACCCAGTTCCTGGCGGCGGGGTCATCCTAGGGAGCCCCTTCCGGCGTACGGTGTCCCGGGCCTCGGCGCCATCTGACCCCGCGGCCACCTGTTCGGGCGCGTACGACATGCCGCCCCGGCGGCCCCCGGCGAGACTCCCACCATGGAGATATCGCCTCGCCGTCTGCTGCCCACGATCGCCGTCCTCTGCGCGGCCGGCCTGGTGGCGGGCTGTTCCGGTGCCTCCGAGGACAGCTCGCCCTGGGAGCAGTCACGGAACTCGACCCGCGCGGTCCCCCCGCCGCAGGCCGTGAACGACCTTCAGTCCGACTACGAGACCGTGATCAAGAACGTGCTTCCGTCGGTGGTCCAGATCGAGTCGGGCGACAGCCTCGGCTCGGGGGTGGTCTACGACAGCAAGGGCCATGTGATCACCAACGCCCATGTGGTGGGCGACGGGCGGTCGTTCCTCGTCACCATCGCCACCGGCGAGGAACCCCTCACCGCCAAGCTGGTCTCCTCGTACCCCGAGCAGGATCTCGCCGTCATCAAGCTGGACCGGATCCCGACAGGGCTGAAACCGGCGAAGTTCGGGGACGCGTCCACCGTCACCGTGGGCCAGATCGTGCTGGCCATGGGCTCACCGCTCGGGCTCTCCAGCAGTGTCACCCAGGGCATCGTCTCCGGGATCGGCCGTACGGTCACCGAGAGCGCCGCCGACGGCGGCACCGGGGCGACCATCGGCAATATGGTGCAGACCTCGGCGGCGATCAACCCGGGCAACAGCGGGGGCGCACTGGTCAACCTGGACAGCGAGGTGATCGGCATCCCCACCCTGGCCGCGACCGACCCGGGCCTCGGCGAGGCCGCCGCACCCGGCATCGGCTTCGCGATCCCGGTCTCCATGGTGACCACGGTCGCCGACCAGATCATCACCACCGGCAAGGTCACCGACTCCGGCCGCGCCGCCCTGGAGATCACCGCCCGGACCGTCCTGGACGACAACTACCAGCCCGCCGGGGTGGCCATCGTCGAGGTCGTCCCGGGCGGCGCGGCGGACCGGGCGGGCCTGCGCGCCGGAGACATCATCACCAAGATCGACTCCGACGAGATCACCACGATCACCTCCCTCGCGGAGACCCTCGCCCCGGACAAACCCGGCCAGGAGGTGGTCGTGGGCTACCTCCGCGACGGCAAGTCCCGCACGACACGGGTGACCCTGGGCGAGATCTGACGCCTGGGCGGGACGGCGGCGGCCTGCCTCAGAGGCGGGAGGGGAGGTCGCAGCCGGCGTCCTTGTGCGCGAAGGCGGCGGCGCGGCGGACGAGGAACTCCGCAGCGGCCTTGGTCTCCTTCGGGGCGGCACGGGAGCCCTGCCGGAGGTTGACGCTCACGCTCAGACTGCCCAGTCCTTCCGGATGGTCCTTGAAACACGGAAGATAGATCGCTCCACCCCCGGTCGAGGAGACTCCCCCATAACCCGCCTTGAACCATCCGAAGCGAGCCCCCTCCGCGGTTTTGCGCTCGACCTGACGCTTCAGCCACGCATCAGGATCACTCCCGTCCGTGTAATTGATGAGCACGGTCATGAGATTTTTCCCTTCATGGCGAATATGACAGTAGGGGCCGAACTTGGAGCCCGTCGACCCCTCGGCGTAGAAGTCGTATTCGCCCCGCTCGGGAAGAACCTGCCTGAGCTTTTCCACTACCTCACGATCAGGATCAAGATTCTCGCAGACGTCCTGAACACCGAAGGATCCGACCTCTTCATCAAAAAAGTCACCGGCATACAAACCCAGGCCGACGACCAGACATCCACCGACGGCTACGGCAACCCATTTCCTGCGCACCGGAGATCTCACCCCTTCGACTCAAGCTGACCGGGGGTCCCTTCCCCGTATACGTACCTGCTGACTTTGGCCGCAGCATCGGTGAATCCCTGGCCCTGGGCGAGATCTGCACCTGGGCCGAACGGCGGCCCCCCTCAGAGGCGGGAGGGGAGGTCGCAGTCGGCGTCCTGGTGTGCGAAGGCGGCGGCGCGGCGGACGAGGAACTCCGCAGCGGCCTTGGTCTCCTTCGGAGCGGCACGGGAGCCCTGCCAGAGGGCGACGCTCACGCTCAGACTGCCCATCGCTTCCGGGTGATTCTTGAAGCACGGAAGATGGATTGCCGCTCCCCCACTGGAAGAGACCCCTGCATAACCCGCCTTGAACCGCCCGAACCGAACCCCTTCTTCGATCTGGTGGTCGATCAGGCCACCATTCAGCCAGAAATCAGAATCTTTCCCTCTCATTTGCCGGGTGACCATGGAAACAAGAGCACCGTCTTTGTCACGAACGTAGCAGAAGGATGAGTAATTGGATATCGGGGTCCTGCCCGCAGCAGGCAGTGAACTGTCACCATAGAAGTTGTACGCGCTCCGCTTGAGCAGAACCTGCTTGAGCCTTGCCACTACCTCACGATCGGGACCATAACTCTCGCAGACATCCTGAACACCAAAGGATCCGACCTCTTCATCGAAAAAACCACCGGCGTACAAACCCAGGCCAGCGACCAGACATCCACCGACGGCTGCAGCAACCCATTTCCTCTGCACCGGAACATCAACCCTTCGTTTCAAGCTGCCCCGGAGCACCTGCTCCGTGGACGGAGGTGCGGATGTATTCCGCAGCATTGGTGAACCCCTGCTTGGCCTCGCCCGCCACGTCCACATTGATATCGTCCCGCCGGCCGGAGTTCTTCCACGCCTCCGCATAGGCTTTCTCGAACACCTGAAAGGTGGACTCGCGGGTGCTGTCCCATTCCTGCCCGTTGCGATAGATCACTTCGTCCGTGCTGTCCTTCTTGTAGCCGTCCGTGATCCACCCGATGATCTCACCAGCGGCCGTCTTGGCGAGTTCTCCCCCCACGATCGCAGCAGGTGGGGAAGTCGGGCCCAACAAGATTCCCACGCCACCCCCCACCAAGGCCGACCCCCAGGTCTTCGCATCCTCAAGGGATTTGTTGAACTTGGCGTCGGCCTCCCCACGGTCTTCCTCCACGGCGATGGCCCGGCCGTCACTGATGATTCCCTGAATCTCGCCACCAATTCTCGCCGTTGCCTTAATGGCATCGTTGATTACGGCCCCACTCGGGCCTCCTTCGGCACTCCGCACGTGATAATCGATGAGCTGTGCCGAGTAGTTGTTCTGGCCGATGTTCAACGCCGCATAACCATCCGAATTCTTGCCCAACTCATGCAGGAATCGAGTGGTCTGCGCTGCGGTCGGATCAGCTACCGCCCCCGGGGCCGGGAAGTAGTAATCCCTACGGTCATCCGTCGCACCGAAGGAGCGGTTGATATCCATCATGTACTCCGCCGTGAGCCTCCCCAGGCTCCCGCCGAGCTCGTCCCGCTCACCCACCCTCTCCGGCTTCTCCGCCACCGACACCACGATGTCCGTGAAGAGCGCCGCCTGTTCCGGTGAGTGCGCCAGATCGCCCGGGCGAGGGGCCGTTCCCGACGGGTGGCCCGTGGTGGCGGACTCCAGGGCGCTGCCCAGGGACTCCACGCCAACGTCGGAATCCTTGCCCTTGGAGTCGACATAGCGGGGCCAGTCCCGCTCCTCGAAGAAGTAGTCGAAGTTGCTCAGCTCACGGCGCTCCCGATTGCCGTCCTCATCCTTGTCCTCGTAGAACTCATGGTCGTCGTGACGGCCCACAAACGTCTCCCCGAAGAAGGCCGTCGACGCCTCCGGGCTCTGTGAGAGGGCCATCAGGAAACCCACGGCCGGGTCGCTGCCCGCATCCGTGCCGGTGTGGTTGAGGTCGGGGTCCAAGGGGAGCGGCTTCCAGGCGCCGCCCCGGCCGTTGTCCGTGAACTCGCGCTCGGTCTCCATGAGCCGGGCGCCGTAGTCCAGCAGGAACCGGTCGTTGAAGTTCCCCGAGCGCATCAAGTTGCTCATGACCTGGACGCCGAGGGCGGTGGAGCCGGAGATCTGCTTGTCCGCCGCGCCCAGGACGTCGTTCCGCCAGCGGTCCATCTCCCAGGTGCTGCTGTGGCTGGCGGTGGCGAGGGTCAGGCTCAGCTGCTTCTGGAGGTCGTCGAACTTGTCGTGGCGCTCACGGGCGAGGTCACCGGCCTGGCGCGGGTCGTTGACGCCGACCCAGAAGTCCAGGGTGCCCTGGCCGCCGAGGTTCCCCGCGAAGCGGGCGGCGAAGAGTTCGTCGCCCGCGTACTTCTTCAAGCCCGCGGTGAGGGCGTCGAACTCCTTGACCGTGAGGTCCCCGGGGTCCTTGCGGGCGAGCACGGCCAGGCGTTCCGCCGTGGCGAGGGCACCCGCCGCCGCGCCGCGGCCGGCGTACTCCGCGCCGGAGAACCCGTACTCGGCCTGCTCCATGAGGGCCACCAGCACCTCGGCGGCGGAGGTGTCGATCTCAACGGCACGGGCCAGGATTGTCTCGATCTCATCCCTGACCGCGCGGAGGTCCCCCTCGGTGGGCCCGGAGCCACCGCCGGGGCCACCGCCCGAGCCGGTGTCGGCGGCCCGGACCGTGAAGCCCGATCCGCTGCCGTGCACCCGCATGCCCCGGGCCTCGGCGCTCTCGACGGCGGCCGTCAGCCGCCGGTGCTGGGCCCTTGTCTCGCCCAGGGTGTCCCGCAGGATCGCGTGGATGGACCCGGCCTGGGCGCGGGCGTCCGCGAACTCGCCCGCGGTCCGGCCGATGAACCGGCGGGAGACCTGGGAGTTCAGCCCGCTCCAGTCGGCCCGGTCCGCCCGGCGCTGGAGTCCGTCCCGGGCCGCTCGCTCCAGCTCCCGAAGCCGGTCGGCCATGAGCTTCCAGTCCGCTACGGCGTCTTCGAGGGGCCCTAATCGGACCTGCCGCAGAGCGTCGAAATCCACCGTCAGTCCTTGCCCTTGCTCTCGATCGGCTTCGGCTTCGGCCCGTAGGAGTCGTCGAAGCCCTCGTCCAGCGTGCGGATCGTGCTCATCCGCCGTTCGATGAAGTGATCGTCACCGCTGTGCTGCCTGCCCGAGAACTCCATATGGTTGGAGATCTTGGCGCAGGCGTCCAGCAGCGAGGTCAGCTGCTCCTCCCAGCGGTCGGAGACCGTCCGCAGGGCCCCACCGAGGGCGAAGCCCTGACGGGTCAGATCGCCCGCCGCCCGGCCACTGGCGGGCGCGGCGAGGCGGCCCTCCCGGCCCAGTCGCCGGTGGAGATCGAACGCCTTGTCACCGATGGCCGCGAGATCCACCTGGTCGACCTTGAGATCACCGACGTGCACCAGGGGGTCGCCGCCCCCGCCGGGGTCGGCGGCCTGGTTGAGCCGCATCCCGGTGTTCTCCCGATCGGCCGCGGCGGCCTTCAGCTCTTCCCATTCGGCCCATGCCATGGAACGGACCCTCCCCCTCGACAACCGGTCCCTCAGGTCCAGGGAACCGACCACACATCAGACCATCCGCGGCCGGGGCCGCTCCATGATCCGGCCAGGGGGAGGCCGCCCGCGGAAGGAAGAAGGAAGCCGCCCGGGCCCGTCCCCGCCGGTTGCGCTGGGGCGCGGGCCCGGGGCGGGTGCCTACTCGGGGGCGTGCAGACTCATCGGGCCGTAGATCACGGCCGTGTCCTCGGAGAGGTGAACCTGGTCCGCTCCCCCGTCACGCAGCTCCTTCCAGTGCTCACCCAGCCAGGTCTCCGCGTCCCCCTGAGTGGTGAACTCCTCCGGCTCCACGGCCGGCCGGACCTCCGTCCCGTCGGACTTCTCGAACCGCCACGTCCACGCCATGTCCGCCTCCCTGCGTCCTGAAGTGATCTCCGGTCCTGCCCGCAGCGTAGCCGGGCGCGCACGCTCCACGGGGACGCGGGAGGATCGGGGATGTGGAAGTGACTCTGCTCGGTACCGGCGCCCCCGCCGGCCTCCCCCGGCCCGACTGCCCCTGTGCCGTCTGCTCCGCCGCCCGCGGCCCCCGGGCGCGCGCCGCGACGGCGCTGCTCGTGGACGGGGCGCTGCTGCTCGATCTCACCCCCGGTGCGGCGCTGGCCGCCGCACGGGCGGGGCGTTCGCTGGTGGGGGTGCGGCAGGTACTGCTGACCCATCCGCACGACGGGCCCGCCGTGGAGGTCCCGGCCGGGCTCCCGGCGGCGGGCCGGGTGCCGGACGGCCGGGTGCTCACGCTGATCAGCGGCCACCGGGTGCGGGCGGTCCCGATGGACACCCCGGGGACGGGGTACGAGGTGGCGTCCCCGGAGGGCGACCGGCTGCTCTATCTGCCCCCGGGCGCCGCACCGGCCGGTCTCGCACCGGCCACGGCCGCCCCGGGCGCCCCTGCCCCGTACGACATGGTGGTCGCCGATGTGGTGGGGCGGCCCGACGCCGTCGCCCGGCTCCGCGCGGCGGGCGGGATCGGCGCGACCACCGATGTGATCGCGGTCCATCTGGACCACGATGTCCCCGGCGGCCCGGAGCTGGACCGCCGGCTGGCGGCGGCGGGCGCCCGTACCGTGCCGGACGGGGCCACCCTGATCGTGGGCGAGTACCACGCCGTACCCGATGTACCCCGCCGCACCCTGGTCACGGGCGGGGCCCGCTCGGGGAAGTCGGTGGAGGCCGAACGGCGCCTGGAGACCTTCCCCGGTGTGGTCTACGTGGCCACCGGCGGCTCCCGCGCCGACGACACCGAGTGGGCGGAGCGGGTGACACTCCACCGGGACCGGCGGCCCAACTCCTGGCGTACGGAGGAGACCTGCGAGCTGGTGCCGCTGCTGCGCCGGGACGGGCCGCCGCTGCTGGTGGACTGTCTGGCGCTGTGGCTGACCGACGCGATGGACCGGGTGGGCGCCTGGGACGACGAACGCTGGCACGGCGGGGGCGACCGCAAGCTGCGCGAGCGGGTCGCCGAGCTGGTCACCGCGGTACGGGAGACCCGGCGCACGGTGGTCGCGGTGACCAACGAGGTGGGCTCCGGGGTGGTCCCCGCGACCGCCTCGGGCCGCCGCTTCCGGGACGAGCTGGGGCGGCTCAACGCGGCCTTCGCCGCCGAGTGCGAGCAGGTCGTCCTGGTGGTGGCCGGACAGTCGCTGGTACTGCGGAACTGAGCCGGACCCACCGGGTACTGTTCGGCGAATGAGCAGGCTGAATCTCGATGACTTCTCCGAACTGATCGAGCGCCCCGACAGCGGCATCCGGCGCGATGTCGGGGAGCACCGGGACCGCCTGGTGGTCCCCACCGGTGCCCTGGGGCGCCTGGACGAGCTGGGCGAATGGCTGGCGGCCGCTCAGGCGTCGGTGCCGGCGCGCCCCATCGAGCGTCCCAAGGTGGTGATCTTCGCCGGGGACCACGGGGTGGCCCGGCTCAAGGTCTCCAACCGCAAGCCGGGCACGGCCCATGTGCTGGTGCGCTCCGTGCTGGACGGGAAGAGCCCGGTCGCCGTGCTGGCCCGCCGGGCGGGAGTGCCGGTACGGGTGATCGACGCGGGCCTGGACTGCGACCCGGAGCTGCTGCCGGACGAGGTGGTACGCCACCGGGTGCGGCGCGGCACCGGCCGGATCGACATCGAGGACGCGCTGACGCCGGACGAGGCCGAGCGGGCGGTCCGCCTGGGTATGGCCCTCGCCGACGAGGAGGCCGACTCGGGCACCGACGCGGTGGTCCTCGGCGATCTGAGCGTGGGCGGCACCACCCCCGCCGCCACCCTGATCGCCGCGTTGTGCGGGACGGACGCCTCCGTGGTGACCGGGCGCGGCGGCGAGCAGATCGACGACCTGGCGTGGATGCGCAAGTGCGCGGCGGTCCGGGACTCGCTGCGGCGGGCCCGGCCGGTCCTCGGTGACCAGCTGGAGCTGCTCGCGGCGGTGGGCGGCGCGGATCTGGCCGCCATGACGGGCTTTCTGCTCCAGAGCGCGGTGCGCCGGATGCCGGTGGTGCTGGACGGGGTGGTGTCGGCGGCGTGCGCGCTGGTGGCGCAGCGGGCGGCGTTCCGGGCGCCGGACTGGTGGCTGGCGGGGCAGGTGACCGGGGAGCCCGCGCAGGCGAAGGCGCTGGACCGGATGGCGCTCACGCCCCTTCTCGACCACGGTGTCGTGGTGGGTGAGGGCGCGGGGGCGATGCTGGCACTGCCCGTGCTCCAGGCGGCCGCGGCGCTCTCGGCGGAGCTGCCGGAGTACACGAAGGAGGAGCTGGCCGCGATCGTGGCGGAAGAGCGCGCCGAGCTGGACGCGTCGTTCGCCAGGGCGAAGGCCAAGGCGGCGGAGGAGGCCGGCGGGGCCTGACGGTACGGCGGGGCCGACGGTTCAGGGCGCCGGGGGCTTGTCCGTGGGCTTGTCCGGGGTGCCGCCGATGAGGTCCTGGAAGCGGCGGCGGGGGCGGCCCCAGCGCCGGTCGTGCCGGTAGGAGCGCAGCCGGGCGCGGGCCCGGGTCCGGGGGCGGTCGCGGTAGCGGCGCCGGGCCCAGAGCGAGCCGGGCCGCGCCAGCCGTACCGCGCCGACGACGGCGACCAGCGGGACCAGGACCCCGATGATCGCCATCCGGGGTTTGCCCTTGGCGAGGGTGACCAGGACGAGGACGAAGTTCAGCAGCAGGGTGACGACGAGGACGAGCCGGTTCTCCCGCTCCTCGGGGGTGAGCGAGGCCACGTCGAACGGGGAGAAGCCGCCCAGCACCAGCAGGGCGAGGGCGGTGGCGAGGACGACCGCCTCCACGCTCTGCCGGCCCTGCTCGGTCCAGTAGACATCGTGGATGTGGACGATCAGCGCGAACTCGTCCAGGACCAGCCCGGCGCCGATCCCGAAGAGCACCGCGGAGAGGGCCGCGCCGGCGCCGTACCGTCCGGAGCCGACGGCGCCGAACCCGCCGACGACGGTGAGGATCACCCCGGGCACCACATGGTGGATATGGGTACCGCCCGCCGTGATGTTCCGGAACGGGCCGCGTCCGGCCCGGATCAGCCGGGTGACGGTCCGGGTGATCAGGAAGGTGAGGACGAAGGCGGCGAGGGCGAGCAGGGTCGGGAGCTTGCCCGGCTCGACGATGTTGTCGGTGAACCAGCGGCCCATGACGACCCCTTCGCCAGCTTTGCTGCTTTTGTACGGGTTGTGCGCGCAATGTATCGCGCCCGGCGCCGGTGGGCGGGCTACCCTGCGGCGGTGAGTGGACACCAGACGGGCCTGCCCGGCCTCCGTTTCGCCTTCGGCACCCTGACCGTGCTGCCCGTCCGGGTCACCCGCTGGGACCGGGACGCGGCCCGCTCCGGCATGCTGCTCGCCCCCCTCGCCGGGGTGGTGGTCGGCGTCCTCGCGGGAGCGGTGGGTACGGGGGTGCTGCTGCTGGGCGCGGGGGCGACCCTCGCCGCGGTGGCTACGGTGGCGGTCCCCGCGGTGCTGACCCGGGGGCTCCATCTCGACGGCCTCGCCGACACGGCGGACGGCCTGGGCAGCGGGCGGCCCGCGGACGACGCGCTGCGGATCATGAAGCAGTCGGACATCGGGCCCTTCGGGGTGATCACCCTGCTCTTCACGCTGCTCGCGCAGATCGCGGCGGTGGCGGAGCTGTACGGGGCGGGCTGGGCGTACGGCGCGGTGGGCGCGCTGCTCTCGGCGGTGACCGCGCGGACGGCCCTCACCCTCGCCGCGCGCCGGGGCGTCCCGGCGGCCCGCCCCGAGGGCCTCGGCGCGGCGGTCGCCGAGGCGGTCCCGGCCCCCGCGGCCTGGGCCGTCGCCGCGACGGTCACCCTCGCGGGCGCGGCACTCGGCGCACTCCTCGGCGGGTACGGGGCTCCGCGCCATGCCCTCGGGGTCGCCCTCGGGCTGGGCGGGGCGCTGCTGTTGCTCCGCAGGTGCGTGCGGAGGTTCGGGGGCGTCACCGGCGACGTCTTCGGCGCCCTCGCGGAAACGGCGGCGACGCTCTGCCTCCTGGCCCTGGTGGTCGGCGCCCCCTCCGCCACCTGAGGCAAAATCCAGCCTCATGGGGTCCCCCCGGACGGAGTCTGGGGGAGTTTGAGGAACGGGGCCTCAAAAAACCAGCCTCGCCGGCGATTGAGGCGCGGGGTTCGGGGCTGGCCCCGACGTCCCCCCGAGCCGACTCGGGGCCGAGGTCCGTCCTCAATCGCCGGACGGGCTGGAAATACACATCCCGCCCCTACGGGTGCCTCAAAATCCAGCCCCATGGGGGTCCCCCCGGACGAAGTCTGAGGGAGGTTGAGGCGCGGGGGCCTCAAAAATCAGCCTCTCCGGCGTTTGAGGAGCGGGGTTCGGGGCTGGCCCCGACGTCCGGCCGAGGCGACTCGGGGCCGAGGTCCGTCCTCAAGCGCCGGACGGGCTGAAAAATGAGACGCGGGCCCGGGGGTACTCGTCCGGGTATGGGGGGAGTGCGGCCGAAAAGGGGGGCGCGGTGGGGCAACGGGGGGCGCCCGCAGGAGAGTTGCGGCGGGACGCACCCCGCACCCCCCACCCGTGTGCGCCTGTGAACGACCGCCGCCGTCCACACCCCCACCCACCGCGCGTACGCTTTCCGCGCGGGGATGTCGACCTGTCCCCCAACGGCCACCCAAGGCCCCGGACCTCACCGGAACTCAACGGAAGCGAGAATTCACCACCGTGACTGCTCTCACTCTCAGCACTGCCGGCGCCGCGACGTTGCGCGCCGACGCCCTTGTCGTCGGGGTCGCGAAGGGCGCCAAGGGCCCGGTGGTCGCCCCGGGCGCGGAGACCGTGGACACCGCCTTCGACGGCAGGCTCGCCGCCGTCCTGGAGACCCTCGGGGCCACCGGAGCCGAGGGTGAGGTGACCAAGCTGCCCTCCCCCTCGGGGATCAAGGCCCCGGTCGTGCTGGCGGTCGGCCTCGGCGCCGTCCCCGAGCAGGGCGAGCCGTACGACCCCGAGGTCCTGCGCCGCGCGGCGGGCACCGCCGCCCGGGTGCTGCACGGCTCCAAGAAGGCCGCCTTCTCGCTGCCGACCGAGGCCGCCGAGGACGCCGAGGCCATCGCCGAGGGCGCGCTCTTCGGCGCCTACTCCTACACCGCCTACCAGGGCGGCGCGAAGGAGGCCAAGGGCGGCCCCAAGCAGCCGCTGGCCGAGGTCGCCCTGCTGGGCGCCAAGCCGCGCGACAAGGCGTACAAGGCCGCCGCCGAGCGCGCCCAGGTGCTGGCCGAGGAGCTGAACCGCTCCCGTGACCTGATCAACACCCCGCCGAACGACCTCACCCCCGAGTCGTTCGCCGCCATCGCCGCCGCCGCCGGCAAGGACCATGGCATCAAGGTCCAGATCCTCGACGAGAAGGCCCTCCTCAAGGGGGGCTACGGCGGCATCATGGGCGTCGGCCAGGGCTCGGCCAACCCGCCCCGGCTGGTGAAGCTCACCTACACCCACAGCAAGGACGCCAAGACCCTCGCCCTGGTCGGCAAGGGCATCACCTATGACTCGGGCGGCATCTCCCTCAAGCCGGCCGGCCACAACGAGACCATGAAGTGCGACATGAGCGGCGCCGCCGCCGTCTTCGCCGCCGTGGTCGCCGCCGCCCGCCTCGGCCTCGCGGTCAATGTCACCGGCTGGCTGGCGCTCGCCGAGAACATGCCCTCCGGCTCGGCGGTCCGCCCCGGCGATGTGCTGCGGATGTACAGCGGCAAGACGGTCGAGGTGCTGAACACCGACGCCGAGGGCCGGCTGGTCCTCGGTGACGCGCTGTGGAAGGCCTCCGAGGAGAAGCCGGACGCGATCGTCGACGTCGCCACCCTGACCGGCGCCATGGTGCTGGCGCTGGGCAACCGCACCTTCGGTGTGATGTCCAACGACGAGGCGTTCCGTACGGTGATCCACGAGACCGCCGAGGAGGTCGGCGAGCAGTCCTGGCCGATGCCGCTCCCCGCCGAGCTGCGCAAGGGCATGGACTCCCCGATCGCCGACATCGCCAACATGGGTGAGCGGATGGGCGGCGGCCTGGTCGCCGGTCTCTTCCTCCAGGAGTTCGTGGGCGAGGGCATCACCTGGGCCCACCTGGACATCGCGGGCCCCGCCTTCCACGAGGGCGCCCCGTACGGCTACACCCCCAAGGGCGGCACCGGCTCCTCGGTCCGCACCCTGGTGCGCCTGGCCGAGCGGATCGCCGACGGCGAGCTGGGCTAGTACGAGCCCCCGGCGGACCCGGAGCCGCCGATCGGTCACCGACCGTGAGGACGATACGGTCCGGTCGCTCTCCAGCACCGGGCCGTATCGTGCGTTCCGCCGGAGATCCCGGCACGTTCGCTCTGGACGAAAAGCCGCATCACCGGGGAATCGGCGGACGGTACGGGCCGTTCCCTACTTAGCGGTAACCCATGGGGTGATCGATCAGACGCCCCCAGAGCCCCGCCCCGCGTCCCGTCTTTCCGCAACAAGTGCAAAGATGGGTCCTCGGCAGGACAGGGCCCCGACCAGAGGGCCGAAGAGACATCGGCCGCACACCAGCCGAAGGGCCGGACATCCCCACGGGTGAGGGGACCCCGGCGACCGGCGCGCATGCATGGAGGACGTGACGTGGCGAACGACGCCAGCACCGTTTTCGACCTAGTGATCCTCGGCGGCGGTAGCGGCGGTTACGCTGCGGCGCTGCGCGGAGCCCAGCTGGGACTGAACGTCGCCCTGATCGAGAAGGACAAGCTCGGCGGCACCTGCCTGCACTACGGCTGCATCCCCACCAAGGCGCTGCTGCACGCCGGCGAGATCGCCGACCAGGCCCGTGAGTCGGAGCAGTTCGGCGTCCGCGCCACCTTCGAGGGCATCGACGTCGCCGCGGTGCACAAGTACAAGGACGACGTGATCACGGGCCTGTACAAGGGCCTGACCGGACTGATCGCCTCCCGCAAGATCACCGTCATCGAGGGCACCGGCCGGCTCACCTCCCCCACCTCGGTGGAGGTGAACGGACAGCGCGTCGAGGGCCGTCACATCCTGCTGGCGACCGGCTCCGTACCGAAGTCCCTGCCGGGCCTGGAGATCGACGGCAACCGGATCATCTCCTCCGACCACGCGCTGAAGCTGGACCGTGTCCCGGCCTCCGCCATCGTGCTCGGCGGCGGTGTCATCGGTGTCGAGTTCGCCTCCGTCTGGAAGTCCTTCGGGGCCGATGTCACCGTGATCGAGGGCCTCAAGCACCTCGTCCCGGTGGAGGACGAGAACAGCTCCAAGCTGCTGGAGCGCGCCTTCCGCAAGCGGGGCATCAAGTTCAACCTCGGCACCTTCTTCGAGAAGGCCGAGTACACCCAGGACGGTGTCCGGGTCACCCTCGCCGACGGCAAGACCTTCGAGGCCGAGGTGCTGCTGGTGGCCGTGGGCCGCGGCCCGGTCTCCGCCGGTATCGGCTACGAGGAGCAGGGCGTCGCGATGGACCGCGGCTATGTCCTGGTCGACGAGTACATGCGGACGAACATCCCCACCATCTCGGCCGTCGGCGACCTGGTCCCGACCCTCCAGCTCGCGCACGTCGGCTTCGCCGAGGGCATCCTGGTGGCAGAGCGGCTGGCCGGGCTGAACCCCGTCCCGGTCGACTACGACGGTGTCCCCCGGGTCACCTACTGCCACCCCGAGGTCGCCTCCGTCGGCATCACCGAGGCCAAGGCCAAGGAGATCTATGGCGCGGACAAGGTCGTCTCCCTCAAGTACAACCTCGGGGGCAACGGCAAGAGCAAGATCCTGAAGACCCAGGGCGAGATCAAGCTCGTCCAGGTCAAGGACGGTGCCGTGGTCGGCGTCCACATGGTCGGTGACCGGATGGGCGAGCAGATCGGCGAGGCGCAGCTCATCTACAACTGGGAGGCCCTGCCGGCCGAGGTCGCGCAGCTGATCCACGCGCACCCGACCCAGAACGAGGCCCTGGGCGAGGCCCACCTCGCCCTCGCGGGCAAGCCCCTCCACGCCCACGACTGAGCAGCCCCCGGGCACGCCGACCATTCCGCACCTCCCCGGCCCGCGCTTCATCCGGGCCGGGGGGACACCATCCGTTAGGAGCAAGTGAAACCATGGCGGTTTCCGTAACCCTTCCGGCGCTCGGCGAGAGCGTCACCGAGGGCACTGTCACCCGCTGGCTGAAGGCCGAGGGCGAGCGCGTCGAGGCCGACGAGCCGCTGCTGGAGGTGTCCACCGACAAGGTCGACACCGAGATCCCCGCGCCCGCGTCCGGGATCCTGGCCTCCATCAAGGTCGCCGAGGACGAGACGGTGGAGGTCGGCGCGGAGCTGGCCCTCATCGACGACGGCTCCGGCACCCCTGAAGCCGCTCCGGCCCCCGCCGCCGAGGCCGCCCCGGCGGCTCCGGCCGCGCCCGCGCCCGCTCCGGTGGCCGAGGCTCCGGCCGCGCCCGCCCCCGAGGCCCCGGCCCCG
>NZ_JBEPCY010000009.1:0-249324 GCF_040299965.1 Streptomyces sp. NPDC000594
TTTCCCGCCCCCCGGTCTCCCGGGATTCGGACCTTTCGGATCCAGCGGCCAGTTGGACCGGCCTTTTGCCTTTCGGCTGCTCCGACTTTATCAGAAGCATTTCCGCCGAGCGAATCGGCGTTTTGCGATCCCGATAAGGAGTCGATTGGCCCCGGCGGAAAAATGATTTCCACCTTGAGGGGCGAGAGAGATTCTAACGATCACTCGCGACTGTGTCCAGTCCGAGGCAACCCTCAAAATCTACCTCCCCACAAACCCCGTGTCAACGGTTTTTGTGGACGAGAAGGAGACTAGCAGGTCAGCCGGGGCGGACGCACATCGAGCCGATCAAGGGAAGACCGACGGTGGGGTCTCCAGATCCTCCAGCTCGATGCCGGGGGCCGAGAGGACCACATCGCCGGCGATGTGAACGGTGTGCTGCTCGCCCGTGTCCAGGGCGTTGACCTGGTATTCGTCCACGCTCAGGGGGCCGTTGTCAGTGGCGTGCGCTTCACTCTTCACCAGCGCCCAGGACTGGTCGACCGTGCGGGGCGCCAGGACGGGATCCGTGAAAGCCACGAGACGGACGCGTGTCGCGGGGGATCCGGGGGTGAGACGGAGCAGGCGGGCCGTCGCGACCAGGAAGGCGGGGGATGTACCGGTGAAAGCGTGGGCTCGGACCGTGCCCTCGGTGGCGTGGATACCCGTGGGGTCCGTACGGACCCAGGTCACCCCGTCGAGGGCGGCGCCGCGGACCTGCCAGTCGGCGGCCTGGAGTGCCAGACGGATGGGGCGGCCGAGATCGTCCAGGGCGAGATCGACGGAGCCGGTCTGATCGCCGGAGGGGGTGGTGACCCGCGAGACATAGCGCCAGCCGGAGGGGCCGGGCGCGCAGTGGAAGTGTTCTTCGCCGAGGGGGGTGCGATCGTGCGGATCATGGAGCGAATAACGGCCACGGGGCATGGGGCGAGGTTCCTGTGCGGGGGTCTCGGAGATGACGGCGTCCGGCGCGGACACCGGGCGTGGCCCGGGCCGGCCGGACCCTGAGCCAGGGAGATACAGGGGGAGACATGGGACAGGCCCCCGTCACGGGGGTGCGGGGGCCTGTCCTGAGTCGCCGGTGATCATGTGCCTGAGGGGCGAGGAGCCGCGGTCAGACGTTCACGATCGGGGGCGGGGAGTGATCAGTAGCGGTAGTGGTCGGGCTTGTAGGGGCCCTCGACCTGGACACCGATGTAGGCGGCCTGCTCCGGACGGAGGGTGGTCAGCTTCACGCCGAGCGCGTCCAGGTGGAGACGGGCGACCTTCTCGTCCAGGTGCTTGGGCAGGACGTAGACGTCGGTCGGGTACTCCTCGGGCTTGGTGAACAGCTCGATCTGCGCCAGCGTCTGGTCGGCGAAGCTGTTGGACATCACGAAGGAGGGGTGACCGGTCGCGTTGCCGAGGTTCAGCAGACGGCCCTCGGAGAGCACGATGATGACCTTGCCGTCGGGGAAGGTCCAGGTGTGGACCTGCGGCTTGACCTCGTCCTTGACGATCCCGGGGATCTGGGCGAGCCCGGCCATGTCGATCTCGTTGTCGAAGTGGCCGATGTTCCCGACGATGGCCTGGTGCTTCATCTTGGCCATGTCCGTGGCCATGATGATGTCCTTGTTGCCCGTGGTGGTGACGAAGATGTCGGCGAGGCCGACCACCTCGTCCAGCGTGGTGACCTGGTAGCCGTCCATCGCCGCCTGGAGGGCGCAGATCGGGTCGACCTCGGTGACGATCACGCGGGCGCCCTGGCCGCGCAGGGACTCCGCGCAGCCCTTGCCCACGTCGCCGTAGCCGCAGATCACGGCGACCTTGCCGCCGATGAGGACATCGGTGGCGCGGTTGATGCCGTCGACCAGGGAGTGGCGGCAGCCGTACTTGTTGTCGAACTTGGACTTGGTGACGGCGTCGTTCACGTTGATCGCCGGGAAGAGGAGGGTGCCGTCACGGTGCATCTCGTAGAGACGGTGGACACCGGTCGTGGTCTCCTCCGTGACACCGCGGATCTCGGACGCCAGGCGGGTCCACTTCTGCGGGTTCTCGGAGAGGGTGCGGTTGAGGACCCGCAGGATGTAGCCGTACTCCTCGCTGTCCGCGGTGGCCGGGTCCGGGGCCTCTCCGGCCTTCTCGAACTCGACGCCCTTGTGGACCAGGAGGGTGGCGTCGCCGCCGTCGTCCAGGATCATGTTGGGGCCGCCGGTGGGCGAGTTCGGCCAGGTCAGGGCCTGCTCGGTGCACCACCAGTACTCCTCCAGGGTCTCGCCCTTCCAGGCGAAGACCGGGACACCCTTGGGGTTCTCCGGGGTGCCCTCGGGGCCGACCGCGATGGCGGCGGCGGCGTGGTCCTGGGTGGAGAAGATGTTGCAGGACGCCCAGCGGACGTCGGCGCCGAGGGCGACCAGGGTCTCGATGAGGACGGCGGTCTGGACGGTCATGTGCAGGGAGCCGGTGACGCGGGCGCCCGCGAGGGGCTGCTGCTCGGCGTACTCCGCGCGGATGGACATCAGGCCGGGCATCTCGTGCTCGGCGAGGGTGATCTCCTTGCGGCCGAAGGCGGCGAGGGAAAGGTCGGCGACCTTGAAGTCCTGGCCGGTGTCGACGGTCGTCATGTCGGGCTGCTCCTCGTGTGAAGTCGGGGTTGGGCACGGATGGCTCTGCGGCGGCGGGCACAGGAATGCCCGGGACCACGCGCAGTGCAGTCCGTCGGAGGCCCTCTCTCCCCTCGGCCGGTCCCGGAGGACCGCCCGACCGCCATCAGCAGCGACGCCTGACTCTGTCCCCGAATCTACACCGCCGGGCCCCGTCGGCCCCAGCCCGCGTGGGCGTGATCTCCGGTCGATGGCGGCGGGAACGGCCGGGCGGTGGTGGTCAGGGGTGGGGCGGGGAGCCGCCCGGGGTGGCGGCGGGGTCGGGGCCCGCGGTGGCCTCGGCGTCGCGGTAGACGTCGGGTTCCAGATAGATGACCCGGGCGATGGGGCAGGCCGCGCGGACGCGTCGTTCGGCGGCGTTGATCGAGGCGGCGACCTCGGTGGCGGTGTCGTCGTTGGGGACGGCGATCTTGGCCGCGACCAGGAGTTCCTCGGGGCCGAGGTGGAGGGTGCGCATATGGATGATGCGGGTCACGCGGTCGCCGTCGACGAGGGCCTCCTCGATCCGCCGCAGATCGTCGGTGCCGGCGGCTTCGCCGAGCAGCAGGGATTTGGTCTCGGCGGCCAGGACGAGGGCGATGAGGATGAGGAGGACGCCGATGCAGAGGGTGCCGATGCCGTCCCAGAGGCCGTCGCCGGTGGCGAGGGCGAGGCTCACGCCGATGAGGGCGAGGAAGAGACCGACCAGGGCGCCGAGGTCCTCCAGGAGGACGACGGGCAGCTCGGGGGCCTTGGACCGGCGGATGAACTCCTTCCAGGAGAGGGAGCCGCGGACCTGGTTGGACTCTTTGATCGCGGTACGGAAGGAGAGGGTCTCGACGATGATCGCGAAGATGAGGACGCCGACCGGCCAGTACCAGTGGTCGATGGGGTGCGGGTGCTTGATCTTCTCGTAGCCCTCGTAGATCGCGAACATGCCGCCGACGGAGAAGAGGACGATGGAGACGAGGAAGGCGTAGATATAGCGCTCGCGGCCGTAGCCGAAGGGGTGCTGGGGGGTGGCGGCGCGGCGGGCGCGCCGGCCGCCGAGGAGGAGCAGGCCCTGGTTGCCGGAGTCGGCGAGTGAGTGGACGCTCTCGGCGAGCATCGAGGACGAGCCGCTGAAGAGGAAGGCCACGAATTTGGCCACCGCGATGGCGAGGTTCGCGGCGAGCGCCGCGACGATCGCCTTGGTTCCGCCTGACGCACTCATGTGTGCCGGATGTCCCTTCGTACGGCCGCGTACGCGCGCCCGGGGACAAAGCACCCGTATGCCGGTCGGAAAGAGCCGGTACGGCTGGCCCGGGGCGTGGTGGCACCGGGGTCCGGCGCCAGGCGGGTCATTTTCGCAGGGCGGGGAGGGGGCCGGAAGAGGACAAAAGGGAGATCGGCGTCAGCCGGCGACGGTGGCGCGGAAGAGCGTCGCGGGCTCGGTGCCGACGGCGCTGACCTGAGTTTTCTCTCCGGCGGGTACGAACACGGATGCGCCCGGATCGAGTGTCAGTTCGCCTGCGGCGGCCCTTCCGGCGGTGCAGAGCAGGATCTGCGGGCCGGGGGCGGTGAGATCGAGGGGGGTGGCGGCGGGGGCGAGGAGACAGCGGGAGAGGCGGAACTCGTCCACGGGGGTCTCGTACACCTCCTCGCCGGCGGCGGTGGCCTCGGGGCGCAGGACCGAGGGGTCACCGGCGGTGAAGCGGACGACCCGCAGCAGCTCGGGCACGTCGATGTGTTTGGGGGTGAGGCCGCAGCGGAGGACGTTGTCCGAGTTGGCCATGATCTCCACGCCGAGGCCGCCGATATAGGCGTGGGGGACGCCGGCGCCGAGGTAGAGGGCCTCGCCGGGCTGGAGGAGGACATGGTTGAGGAGCATCGCCGCGATGACGCCGGGGTCGCCGGGGTAGTGGTGGGCGATCCCGGCGTACGGGGTGTAGGGGCCGCCGAGGCGGTCGGCGGCGGCGGTGGCCTCGGCGACGGTCCCGGCGATCTCCTCGGGGTCCGCGGTGAGGATCGCGGTGAGGACCTCGCGGAGGGCGGCTTCCTCGGGGTGGGCGCGGAGGAGGTCCGCGTACGGCTTGAGGGAGTCGACACCGAGCCCGGCGAGGAGATCGGCGGTGGCGGCGGCGGGCCGGAAGCCGCACAGGCCCTCGAAGGGGGTGAGCGCGCAGATCAGCTCGGGCTTGTGGTTGGCGTCCTTGTAGTTGCGCTGCGGGGCGTCGGCGGGGATGCCGGCCTGTTCCTCGGCGGCGTAGCCCTCGATGGCCCGGTGGCGGTCGGGGTGGACCTGGAGGGAGAGGGGGGCACCCGCGGCGAGGATCTTGAAGAGGAAGGGGAGCTGCGGTCCGAAGGCATCGACGGCCGGGGCGCCGAGTTCGCGTACGGGGTCGGCGGCGATGACCTCGTCGAGTCGGCCCCGGTGCAGGCGGGAGGGTGCGCCGGGGTGGGCTCCCATCCACATCTCGGCCTGGGGTTCGCCGGTGGGGGCGGTGCCCAGCAGGTCCGGGATGGCGGTGGTGGAGCCCCAGGCGTAGGGGCGCACGGTGTTGACGAGGCGGTCCATGGCTGCTTCCGAGTTCTGCCCGATGGCGCGGGTGGTGGGACGGGGTGTGGTCACGGTAGCGCCGACCGTGGAAGGGCGGGTGGACGGGACATGAAGAGGCGCTGGGCAGTTTCTTCCGGGTCAGGCGGTGCCAGGGTTCTTCCGGGTCAGGCGGTGCCGGGTCACGCGGGCCCAGCGGGATCCGAAGGAGACGGCCCGGGCCGGGGTGTGCTCCTGCCCCGCGGCCCGGCAGCCCCGGGACGGTGCGGGGGCGGGGCGGTGCCTAGGCGGCCGGGGTGCCGGGGCCCGCCGGGTTGCCGGGGGTGGCGAGGGCGAGGTAGACGGCGGCGAAGTCGGTCACGGCGAGGAGTTCGGCGACCGACTCCAGGCCGGTGCCGTCCTCGGGCCCGGGCGCGGTCTCCGTCGCGAGTGGCTCGATCGGCTCGAAGGAGTCGGCGGGGGCGAGTTCGCTGACGGGGGTGTCGTGGCCGAGGGCGAACGCGCGGGCGGCGGGGGCCGCGGTCAGCCCTCCGGCGGGGCTGTCGCGCAGCAGCAGCACCCGGGCGCGGAGGGCCTGCTGTTCCTCGACCCGGTCGCGGAAGAAGTCGTCGGGGTCGGCTCCGGCGGCGAGGCCGCCGAGGAGGAGGGCGCCATGGGAGGGGAGCGCCCCGGGGAGTTCGGCGGCGAGCGCCGGGCGGCCGGCCAGCTCGGCGAGGACGGCGGCGAAGCGGCGCCCGACGGGGGCGGCGCCGCTGCCCTCGGTCCAGATCAGGGGGAGGCTGTCGGCGAGTTCGGCGGCGAGGGTCTTCGCGGGGTTGCTGTAGGTGGCGATGGCGGGGCCGCAGCGTTCGGCGGTGCGGTCGAGCCGGTCGGCGACCTTGGCGAGGGTCTCGGGGGGTGCTTCGACGAGGCCGCACCGGTCGAGGAGGGCGAGGAGGGGGGTGAAGAGGGCCCAGAGCGCGCCGGGGCTGGCGGCCGGGGTGTCCTCGTACAGCTCGTAGGGGGCTTCGGCCAGGGGGACGACCAGGCCGTGGCTGCTCTCGACGGCCTCGGTCAGCGGGGAGCGGGGCGGGGCGACGGCGGCGACGGTGCAGCCGCGGCGGTACGCCTGCTCGGCGAGGAGGGCGAGGCCGGGCTCGGCGCCGTCGACGGTGAGGACGAGGAGCAGGTCGAGGGAGCCCGCCCAGCCGGGAAGGGTCCAGCGCAGGGCGCCGGGGGCGGGGGCGACACCGCTGGGGGCGAGGTGGATGACGGGGGCCGAGGCTCCGGCGAGGGCGCCGATCAGGTCGGCGACTCCGTCGGCCGCGGTGCCGGAGCCGGCGACGAGGACGGCGCGGGGGCGGCCGTCGGGCTTGAGGTCGGCGATGCCCGCCTCGGTGGCGTGGCGCGTGGCGGTACGGACGCGGGCGCCCGCTTCGGCGGCGCCCCGCAGGAGTCCCCGGCGGTCGGCGCGGGCGAGGGCCTCCGGAGCGTCGAGGAGTGACTCGTCGAGCATGGGGTGGGTCTCCGATCGCCGTGCGGTCGCGGTCGCGGTACGGGCCGGTCCGGGTACGGGCCGCGCGGGCCCGGGGCCGGGTGGGGTGCGTCAGGCGGGGCGGCGGGCTTCGTCGACGAGGAGGACGGGGATGTCGTCGCGCACGGGGTAGGCGAGAGCACAGTCGGCACTGGTGCAGACCAGTTCGGGGGTGTCGTCGCCGGTGCGGTCGTCGAGGGGGGCGTGGCAGGCCGGGCAGGCCAGGATGGAGAGGAGGCCGGCTTCGAGCGCCATGAGGTGGGTCCTTCGGGAGTGGTGGAACGGGCGTCGTCAGCGTACCGCCGGTGGGTGGGGTGGGGGTGGACGGGCGGGGCGGTGCGCCCTCCCGCGCCTCCCGCGCCCCACATGCGCCCCTCGGGTCACCCCGGTCCTCGTACCCCCCGTGTCCCCGTGGCCCCGCATCCCGGTGGCCCCATGTCCCGGTGTCCCGGTTCCGCCGGGCGGCAGCCGGACGGCGGAACCGGGAACGGGGGCGGGTGCGGTCAGTCGGCGCGGACGATGGCGAGGACCTCGTCGCGGAGGGCGGCGAGGGTCTCGGCGTCCCGGGACTCGACATTGAGGCGGAGCAACGGCTCGGTGTTGGAGGGCCGGAGGTTGAACCACCAGTCCGCCGAGGTGACCGTGAGACCGTCCAGCTCGTCGAGGGTGACACCGGGGCGGGTGCCGAACGCCTCGCGGACCGCCGCCAGCCGTCCCGCCTGGTCGTCCACGGTGGAGTTGATCTCCCCGGAGCCGGCGTAGCGGTCGTACTGGGCGACCAGTTCGGAGAGCGGCTTGCCCTGGGAGCCGAGGGCCGCCAGCACATGCAGGGCGGCGAGCATGCCGGTGTCGGCGTTCCAGAAGTCGCGGAAGTAGTAGTGGGCGGAGTGCTCACCGCCGAAGACGGCGCCGGTCCGTGCCATCTCCTCCTTGATGAAGGAGTGGCCGACGCGGGTGCGGACGGGGGTGCCGCCCAGCTCGCGGACGACCTCCGGGACCGACCAGGAGGTGATCAGGTTGTGGATCACGGTGCTGCCGGGGTGCTTGTCGAGTTCGCGGGCGGCCACCAGGGCGGTGATCGCGGACGGGGAGACGCCCTCGCCGCGTTCGTCCACGACGAAGCAGCGGTCGGCGTCGCCGTCGAAGGCGAGGCCGAGGTCGGCGCCCTCCTCGCGGACGCGCTGCTGGAGGTCGACGATGTTCGCCGGGTCCAGCGGGTTGGCCTCGTGGTTGGGGAAGGTGCCGTCCAGCTCGAAGTACATCGGGACGACGGTGAGCGGCAGTGCGGCGAAGACGGTGGGGACGGTGTGGCCGCCCATGCCGTTGCCCGCGTCCACGACGACCTTCAGGGGGCGCATCGCGGAGAGGTCGACCAGGGAGAGGAGATGGGTCGCGTACTCGGCGAGGGTGTCACGCTCGGTCACGGTGCCGGGGGTGGCCACCGGCTCGGGGGCGCCCTGGTCCGTCCAGCGCTCGACGAGGGCGCGGATGTCCGCGAGGCCGGTGTCCCGGCCGACGGGGGCGGCGCCCGCGCGGCACATCTTGATGCCGTTGTACTGGGCCGGGTTGTGCGAGGCGGTGAACATCGCGCCGGGCAGTCCGAGGTGTCCGGAGGCGAAGTAGAGCTGGTCGGTGGAGCAGAGGCCGATCAGGGTGACATCCGCGCCCCGGCGGGTGGCGCCGCGGGCGAAGGCGGCGGCGAGGCCGGGCGACGAGGGGCGCATGTCATGGCCGATGACGATGCCGTCGGCCTCGGTGACCTGGACGAAGGCGGCGCCGAAGAGTTCCGCCAGTGCCTCGTCCCACTGGTCCGGTACCACTCCGCGCACGTCGTACGCCTTGACGATCTGCGACAGATCAGCAGCCACGGGCCAACCCTTCTGGAAGTCTCTGCGGTCACCACAAACTACCGGCATCCCTCAGTCCTGGCCGTATCGCGGGTCCACCGACTCGGGGGCGAGGCCCAGCAGCTCCGCGACCTGCTCCACCACGACCTCGTGGACGAGCAGGGCGCGTTCCTCGCGGTTCTTGGCCCGGATCTCCACGGGGCGGCGGTAGATGGCGATCCGGGCGGGGTGTTCTCGGCCCGCAGGAGCGGAGTCGCCAAGTGGAACCGTATCTTCCGTCACATCCGGCACATCCATCACCACAAAGTCGACATCCGCGAGTTGTGGCCAGCGGCGCTCCAGGCGTTCCACCGAGTCGTGCACCAGATCGCTGAACGCCTCGGCCCGGCTCGCGGCCAGGGGTACCTGAGGAGGGGCCACCGGGCCCCGCATGCCCCGGCCGTGACGGTCGCGATGGCGTGGCCTCGGCTCGGGCGGGCGCTGCGGTGGGGGACTGTCCATCACTGACGCAGCGTAGCTCTCCGGGACCCACCGCGATCGTCCCCCTGCGCCAAATCGGGTGCGGAAGCCATGCGTCCGGGTGGGCGGAGGGCCGGACGGGCGTGGGGCCGAGGGCCGGACGGGCGCGGGGACGGCCCGCTGTCCCGTACACCGGAGGAAGTGGCCGCCCCCTGCACCGGAGGAAGCGGGACAGAGCGGGGCGGAGCGTGAATGACCTGATGTACACCCTGTCATGGCCGAATCCCGGTGGAATCGATCCGGTCCCCCGACCCGGCGGACCCCTTTCCATGCAGGTCACAGCGGTCCTCCGAAACCGCTGTGAACAGCGCCCGGGAACACGACACGGGTGGGTGACGTGGTGTGGAGTCGTCGCAGCCCGCTCAAGAGTGCGGTACCGTCCAACGTCGTGAGCCCTGTACGTCGCTGTTCGCGCACCGCGTGCGGTCGGCCTGCCGTCGCGACGCTGACGTACGTCTATGCCGACTCGACCGCGGTCCTCGGCCCGCTCGCCACCTACGCCGAGCCCCACTGTTACGACCTGTGCGCCGAGCACAGTGAGCGGCTGACCGCGCCCCGGGGGTGGGAGGTCGTCCGGCTGACGGACTCCTCCGCGCCGGCCCGGCCCAGCGGTGACGATCTGGAGGCGCTGGCCAACGCCGTACGGGAGGCCGCCCGTCCACCGGGCCGTGCCGCCGAGGCGCAGAACGGACGGCGCGGGGCGGATCCTCTGGAGGTCGCCCGCCGGGGCCATCTCCGCGTGCTGCGTTCGCCCGACAACTAGGACACCGGACCGGCCGACCGTCCAGGACCGGCCGGCTAGCCGTCCAGGACCGATACGTCCTGTTCCGCCTTGGGTACCGCGACCGTGCCCCGGTCGTCCTGGAAGCTCTGCACCGTGAACATCCCGATCCCGTTCTCCGGCAGTTCCAGGGTGCGCGCCGCGTGGACCGGGCCGCCGGACTCCGTCTCCAGGGTGAGGGCGTACGAGCCCTTCAGCCCGGCCGGGGCGGGTGCCGGGACGGTGAGGGTGGTGCGGGCCTTCACGGAGTAGGTCTTCACCACCGCCCGGCCGCCCTCGGTGCCCGCGGAGGCGGTGACCCTGATCCGGGCGGCGGTGTCGGGCGCGGTGAGGGCGAGTGTGGTGCCCTTCGCCCGGTTGTCGGCGACGGTGGCCCGCTCCCCCACCGGGACGGTCGCCGGGATGAACGCGATCTCCTGCTCCTCGCCCTTGCCCCGGACGATCCGCAGCGCGGCGGTCACGGGGGTGGCGCGGGCGCCGTCCTCCGGGCCGACGATCAGGGCGCCGCCCTCGCCCTGGGTGAGCCGGCCGAGGTCGAGACCGGCCGTCATGCCCGCTTTGACATGGAGCGACTCACTGCCGGCGGGGACGATCCGGCCGCTGGGCCCGGCGAATTCGACCGTCAGCTCGGCGTCGTGGTCACCCGGGGCGAAGGCCACCAGCCGTACGGAGGTGGCGTCGGCCGGGATGCCGGGGAGCACGGCGGTGGGAGCGGGCCGGGCGGCGGCGGTCAGCCAGTCGCCGCCGGTCCCCGACTCGCCCGCGCGCACCGCGGCGCCGATCCGGCCGGAGCGGGTGCTGACATGGACGGTGACATCGCGGGTGGCCTCGGAGGTGAGGATGGAGAGCAGGATCGGCACGCTGGCACGGGCCGGGACGGGGACGCCTTCGGTGAGGGTGGTCTGCAGCTCCCCCTCGGGCCCGAACATCTCGATGTCGACGACGGCCGGGGAGTCGTCGGGGTTGGTGAGGTGGATGTAGTCCTTGCGGTTCCGGTCGGTGGAGGCGCCGGGGATCCACAGCTCGGTCGCGGGCGGGGTGCAGCCGAGGCCGTAGAGGCCGCGGATGTCCCCGGCGGGGACCACGGTGGTCTGCTGGGCGGTCCAGCCGGGGGCGAGCGCGCCGGTGGCGGTGCCGACGAGGGCGGGGGCGTCGGTGGCGGTCTCCTCGGCGGCGACGGGGGTGCCCGGCCGTTCCAGGGGTACGACGGGTCCGCGCCGGTCGCGGTCCTTGGCGGGGGCGTCGTCGGGACCGCTGCGGCGCTCGGACCGGCCGGAGACGGAGGGGACCAGTTCGGCCCTGGCCCGGGCTCCGCCGCCGTCCTGCGTCCCGGTCTCCTGCGCCCCGGTCTCCTTCGCCTCCGTGCCGGAGCCGCTCCGGGCGGGCGGGGTGAAGGCGGTGTAACGGGTCTCGGCCACCTCGGAGCTGACGGGGGCGGGGCAGAGCAGCCCGGCCCGCTCGACGGGGAGCCGCGCGGGGGCCTGGGCCGCGGCGCCGCCGTTCCCCGTGTCCGGGGCGGCCAGCGAGGCGAACGCGGTGATCGCGGCGAGCGCGGTGGCGGTCGCGAGCAGGGAGATGGTCGTGCGCTTCACGCTCACTCGCCTCGGGTGGTGTGGGGGTCGGTGCCGGGGCGGCCGTACGGATCGTGGGCGGGTCCGTCGTACGGGCCCCGGGGGCCGGGGAAGCCCTGCTGCCCGGGGTGGCTCCCGGGGGCGGTGGTGCCCTGGGGGTTGTACGGGGTGTCGGCGCCGTACGGGGCCTCCGGGCTGTACGGGCCGCCCGGGGTGCCCGGGGTGCCCGGGGTGCCCGGGGTACGCCGAGCGCCCGGGTCCCGGTCGCCCGGAACAGCGGGAGCGGCGGGGGCGTTCGGGGACGTACCCGGGCGGATCCCTTCCTCCGGGGTGTGCCCGGCGGTGTCCCGGGAGCCGTACGGGCGCTGGGCGTCGTACGGGGGCTGGGCGTCGTACGAACCCTCCGGACCCCGCGGCGGTGACTGCTGCTGCTGTTGCTGCTGTTGTTGTTGCCAGGGGGCGGGGTGCTGCCGGGGGATCCCCCCGTACGGCGGCTCCGATGGCGGTTCGGTGCGGTCGCGCAGTCGGCGGGCGCGCCGCCCCGTGGCGTCGCCGGGTGCGGCGGCCGGGGGCTGCGGGCCACCGGCGAGGACGGCGGCCCCGGCCTCGGTCTCCTCCGGCAGGTCGTCGTCGTTGTGGGTGCGCCGCCCCGGCAGGGCCAGGACGACCAGGACCAGGGCGAGCAGCCCCTGGGCCCAGATCCGGACGGTGTGGCCGGTGGGGTTCTCGTGCTCCAGGGTCAGGGTGCCGCCGGTGGCGGGCAGTTCGAAGCCCTGGGCCCAGCCGTCGACGGTGGTCCGGGTCAGCGCGCGGCCGTCGAGGGTGGCCCGCCAGCCGTCGTCGGCGCGGTCGGCGAGGCGCAGGATCCGTCCCTCGGCGCCGGCGGGGATCTTCGTCCGGGCGCCGACGGCGCCGGTCTCCACGGGCAGCGGGTCGCCGCCGGAGCGGATGATCATGGCGCGGGCGATCTGCCGGTCCACCCGCCACAGGGCGCTGCCGTCGAGCTGGCTGAGCCGGCCGAGGCCGGGGGTGGCGTCGAGGACGCGGGCGAACCGGTCCGGTGCCCCGTCGCGGACCAGGACATAGCGGATGGCGTAGCCGCCGAGCTGGTCGGCCTGGTCGGCGCCGGAGCCGGCGACGAGGTTGGCGACGATCCGGTCGAGGCGGGGGTCGGGGTCGGCGGCGGCGGTGAGTTCGGCGTCGCCGAGGCGTCCGCCGGAGCCGCGCAGCAGGGTGTAGCGGACCTCGGAGGCGGAGTCGCCGCCGAGGACCAGGGTGCGGGGCTGGTCGGGGCTGTCGCTCTCCTCCGCCACGAAGGCGGGGACCTGGACGGGGTCGCGGCGTTCCAGCGGGCCGGTGGCGCCGCCGGCCATCCAGGCGGTGGCGGAGACCAGCGGGCCGAGGGCGGCGGCGAGGGCGATGACCACGGCGGCGGGCTGGCGCCAGCCGAAGCTGCGGGCGCCGACGCGGGTGCGGCCGAGTTCGGCGCCGAGGACGGCGGCGGCGAGCAGGGCGAGGCCGTAGACGAGGGTGGCGGGCCCGGCCCAGGTGGTGCGGTTGGTGAGGGCGGCGAAGGCGAGGCCGACGAGGGCGGCGGCCCAGGCGGCGCGGATCGCGAAGGCGCGTTCCTCGCGCAGCAGGGCGGCGAGGGCGGCCAGCACCAGGCCGATGAGGACCGCTCCGGCGACGGTGTGGGGGCCGCCGGGGCTGGTGCCGAGGAGGTCGAGGGCGGAGGCGCCCTGGCCGCCGATGTCGGCTCCGGCCTCGCGGAGCAGGTTCGCGGGGTCGGTCAGCAGGGTGAACGACCAGGGGGCGAGGGCGAGGAGCGGGGTGGCGACGGCGGCGAGGAAGCGGGGTGCGTCGGTCCGTGCCCGGCTGCGGCGCACGGCGAGGACGAGGCCGCCGAGGACGATCGCGATGGGCCAGACGACCGGGGTGAAGGCGGTGGCGAGGGTGAGCAGCAGGGCGTAGGTCCAGGTCGCGCGCCAGCTGGTGCGTCCGGAGCGGCCGAGGCCGTGGGCGGCGACGGCGGCGCGGGCGAGGAGGGGCAGCAGGACGGCGAGGACGGCGGTGCCGAGGCGTCCGGTGGCGAGGGCTCCGGTGGCGGCGGGGAGGAAGGCGTAGGCGATGCTCGCCCAGGCGCGGAGCAGCCGGGAGCCGACGAGGGGCCGGGAGGCGAAGTAGGCGGTGAGTCCGGCGAGGGGGACGGAGCAGACGAGGAGGAGGGTGAGGGTGAGGCCGGTGGAGCCGAGGAAGAGGGTGGCGAGGGTGGCGAGGACGGCGAGGTAGGGGGGTGCGGTCTGGGTGCCGCCGGTGCCGGTGGGCTGCCAGGCGTCGGTGTGGCGGTCCCAGAGGGCTCCGGCGTCGGCGGGGGCGGCGAGGAGGGCGCCACCGGTGAGGGCGCCGGAGCCGATGAGGTCGCGGCAGGCGATGACGGAGACGCCGAGGAGGAGGGCGAAGAGGACGGGTGCGGGGCGGCGGGCGATCCTCTTGAGCCGGGCGAACTGTTCGATCTCCAGATAGTCGGCGTCGTCGTCGCCGGGTCCGGATTCGGTGGCGCCGATGGTTCCGCCGTGGCGGGAGCCGGCGTCGGGGGCGGCGGCGGTGCCGAAGTGGCCCGCGATCCGTTCGGCGGTGGCGCGGAGGGTGGCTCCGGGGGGCGGGAAGAGGGGGCGCAGTTCGCGGGGGTCGGTGCGGCGGGCGGCGGCGCGGCGGGAGCGTCCGGCGATGACGCGTTCGGGGCGCAGCAGGACGGCGGCGAGGCCCATGACCTCGTCGACGGCCTGGGCGGGGGCCTTGCCGACGAGGTAGGCGAGGGTGCGCAGGACGGTGCCGAGGAGGAGGCGGAGGGCGACGTAGGGGAGGGCGATGCCCCGGGTGTTGGTGAGGAGGGTGTAGACGGCGCCGGATTTGTCGACGCGGTGGGGGTTGACGACGGTGCGTCCGGCGCAGTCGACGGTGCGGCGTTCGCGGGAGGCGGCCTCGGCGTGGCGGAGGACGGCGTCGGGGGCGATGAGGACGCGGTGGCCGGCGCTGTGGGCGCGCCAGCACAGGTCGGTGTCGTCGCGCATGAGGGGGAGTCTGCGGTCGAAGCCGCCGAGCCGGTCGAAGACGTCGCGGCGGATGAGCATGCCGGCGGAGGAGACGGCGAGGACGGAGCGGATCTGGTCGTGCTGGCCCTGGTCCTGTTCGCGGCGGTCGAGTCCGGTCCAGCGGCGGCCGCCGTGGGCGATGGAGACGCCGGCTTCGAGGAGTTGGCGGCGGTCGTACCAGCCGCGGAGTTTGGGGCCGAGGATCGCGGCGTGATCGTCGGAGTCGGCGACGCGGAGGAGTTCGGTGAGGGCGCCGGGTTCGGGGGCGCTGTCGTCGTGGAGGAGCCAGAGCCAGTGGACGGGTTCGCCGTGGGGGAGGTCGGGGAGGTCGTGGGCGTCGTCCCGCCAGCTGCGGGTGGTGGGGTCCCAGCCGCTGGGGCGCTTGAGGTAGGGCAGGTCGTCGGGGGTGAGGAGGGGCGCGGTGCGGGCGGCTTCCTCGACGGCGGCGCCGAAGCCGGTGCGGCGGGCGAGGTGGAGGACGCGGTCGCGGCCGAATGCCTCGGTGAGCAGGTGGGCGGAGGTGTCGGCGCTGCCGGTGTCGGCGGCGATGACGTTCTGCACCGGGCGGTCCTGGCCGAGGAGTCCGGCGACGGTGTCGGGGAGCCAGCGGGCGCCGTCGTGGGAGACGAGGACGGCGGTGACGACGTGCCGCGGGAACTCCGGTGGGTGTGCGGGGGAGAACGCGGCGGTGGTGGCGGACATGGGGGTACGGGCCCTCCGGCCGTGGTCGCCCCGTGGGGGGCGCTGGAGCGTCTGGGACGGGGCCCCACACTAACGCCCGTGGGGGGTGCCGGGGTGCGTAGCGCGTGACGGGTGGGGAGGGCGGTGCGGGGAGGGTGGGGTGGCGGGGCGGAGATTCGTCCGGAAACCGCCGTCGGGGTCATCGTGGGTCGACGCGGGGGTCAACTTCCTGGTCAACCAGGGGTTCCGGGTCGTTCGGGGTGGTGGTCCGGGGCAGGGCGGCCGGGGGTGGCGGGTCCGTGCGTCCGGGTGTACGGGAGGGGGCGCGGGGGACGGGAGGGGGCGCGGGGGACGGGAGGGGGCGCGGTACGGCGGGGGGGGGGGGGGGGGGGGGGGGGGGGGGGGGGGGGGCCGGGGGGGGGGGGGGGGGGCTGGGGGGGGGGGGGCGGGCGGGGGTGGGCCGCGCGGCGGGTGGGCCACGGCGGCGGACCGGGGGTGGTACGGGGCGCTGACGGGAGGTCAGTCGTTCCCGGGGGCACCGGTATCGGTGCCGGGCGGGGTATCGGTGGCCCGGACGGCGGGTCCGGGGGAGCTTCCGGGGCTGAGCCGGAATCAGTCACTGGATTTCCGCGGGAGTTTCAGACGGCTGCCTTCTTGAGGCGGCGGCGTTCCCGCTCGGAGAGCCCGCCCCAGATTCCGAATCGCTCGTCGTTGGCGAGCGCGTACTCAAGGCATTCCGCGCGGACTTCGCAGGCGAGGCAGACTTTTTTGGCCTCGCGTGTGGATCCGCCTTTTTCAGGGAAGAAGGACTCTGGATCGGTCTGGGCGCACAACGCACGCTCCTGCCAGCCGATTTCGTCGTCCGCGTCCTCGACCAGCAGTTGTTCGAACAGCTCGGTCATGTGCGCCCCTCGTCTGTCTTTGCGTCCCCGTGATGCTGCCGTGAGCGTTTTCGGCCAAACGACACGAGTGAAATTACAAGTACGTGCTTCTCCCCAGTCAAGCGGGGATCTGCTATTGGGCCCGGTATTCACTCTGCGGAACCAAGGCTATGCGGAAAGTGTTCAAATCACCAAAAATCTGACACATGCCAGCGGCTTGTTCCCGCACCCGACGCATGCGGCCCTCTCCCGAGTGAAGACGACGCACCCTCCGATCTCGTTGCGATCCGGCCACCGAAGCGACCCGGATCACCGTCAGGTCACGGCGCTCCCGGGGCATTTCGGCACCCCGGGGCGGCGGCCGTCCCTCCGGCGGGGCGGAGCGCGAGCGCGGGTTGCCGCCCGTGTCTCCGCTCCCGCGTACGAGCAAACCTTTCTGCGGATTCCATGACCGTATGAGGTGAAACATTGCCGCCAAATCGGTCATTGAGTTGACATGAAAGAGGGCGACCCGTCACCTTGGATGGCATGCCAGCCACCTCAGCATCTTTCGCGACCCCCACCCGCGGGTTCCGCTGTGCTGTCCAGGCGCGCTGTTGCTGTTCCAGCTGTTGACGCGGACGCCGCACACTCCGTCGGTGTAGCCGCTCCGGCTCCCTTTCCCGCATTCCCGGCCCGGCCCGGTTCCGGACGTCACCCCGTCGTCGCACCGGCCGGCCCGCGGCCCGCGCACCCGTTCCGCACCCCGTGACCGGAGCGCGCGCCCTCCCCCGTACCGCACGTCCGTACGTATCCGCCGAGGACCCACCGCACCCATGAACAGCGACAGCGACCTCCAGATCGCCGGCGACATCCTCGCCGTCCAGCACCTCCTCCAGCCCCCCGCCGAACACCCCACGACCGTCGCCGACTTCGCCGGGCTCGCCCGCGCCATCGCCGCCGACCGGGCCTCCTGGGCCCCGCTGGTGCGCTACGACGCCACCACCCGCTGGTACCACCGGCTGCGCACGGGACCCGGCTACGAGGTCTGGCTGCTCTCCTGGCTGCCCGGCCAGGGCAGCGGCGCCCATGACCACGGGCCCTCCTCCGGGGTGCTCACGGTCGTCGAGGGCACCCTCACCGAGCACACCCGGGGGACCTCGCGCGCCCTGACCACCGGGGCGCAGCGGGTCTTCGCCCCCGGCTACGCCCACGATGTCGTCAATGACGCCCTGGAGCCGGCCGTCTCCCTGCATGTGTACTTCCCCGGGCTGACCGAGATGCCGATGCACGGCCCGGCGCACAGCCCGCGGTGCGTCCAGGCGGTGGTCTGAGGAGGGTCCGGGGGCCCTTTCCCGGCGGGCGCCCCGGACGCGCTCCCGGCGTACCCCCCGGCGTACCCCCCGGGGCGCCGCCCGGGCCTCCGCCCGGGGAGCCACCACCCCGTCCCGCGCCCGGCGCCGCCTGACAGACTGACGTCCATGCGCATTGTGGTTCTGGCCGGCGGCATCGGTGGTGCCCGGTTCCTGCGCGGCCTCCAGCAGGCCGCTCCCGACGCGGATGTCACGGTCATCGGCAACACCGGTGACGACATCCACCTCTTCGGACTCAAGGTCTGTCCCGACCTCGACACGGTGATGTACACCCTGGGCGGGGGCATCAACGAGGAACAGGGCTGGGGGCGTACGGACGAGAGCTTCACGGTCAAGGAGGAGCTGGCGGCGTACGGCGTCGGCCCGGAGTGGTTCGGGCTCGGCGACCGTGACTTCGCCACGCACATCGTGCGGACCCAGATGCTCTCGGCGGGCTATCCGCTGAGCGCGGTCACCGAGGCCCTGTGCACCCGCTGGAAGCCGGGCGTCCGGCTGCTGCCGATGTCCGACGACCGGGTGGAGACCCATGTCGCCGTGGAGATCGACGGTGAGCGGAAGGTCATCCACTTCCAGGAGTACTGGGTACGGCTGCGGGCCGGGGTGCCCGCCGACGCGGTGGTCCCGGTCGGCGCGGAGCAGGCCAAGCCGGCGCCGGGGGTGCTGGAGGCCATCGCCGCCGCCGATGTGGTGCTCTTCCCGCCGTCCAACCCGGTGGTCAGTGTCGGCACCATCCTCTCCGTGCCCGGGATCCGGGAGGCGGTCGCGGAGGCGGGCGTGCCGGTGGTGGGGCTCTCCCCCATCGTCGGGAACGCCCCCGTGCGCGGGATGGCGGACAAGGTGCTGGCGGCGGTCGGCGTGGAGGCCACGGCGGCGGCGGTGGCCCAGCACTACGGCTCCGGGCTGCTCGACGGCTGGCTGGTGGACACGGTGGACGCGGCGGCGGTGGCCGAGGTCGAGGCGGCGGGGATCCGCTGCCGGGCGGTGCCGCTGATGATGACGGACCTCGCGGCGACGGCGGAGATGGCGCGGCAGGCGCTGGCGCTGGCCGGGGAGGTGCGGGGGTGACGGCCACCGGCGACACGCTGCCCCGGCAGGGCGAGGAGCCCCAAGCAGGCGGTGCGGACGGTACGGGCGGTGAGCGGCCCGCGTTCTCGGTACGGGCCCTGGCGGGTCTGCCCGAGGTGCGGCCCGGGGACGATCTCGCCGCGCTGATCGCCGCCGCCCGGCCGGGCCTGGCCGACGGCGACATCCTGCTCGTCACCTCCAAGATCGTCAGCAAGGCGGAGGGGCGGGTGCTCACCGCCGCCGACCGCGAGGCCGCCATCGACGCGGAGACCGTACGGGTGGTCGCCCGCCGGGGCCCCCTGCGGATCGTGGAGAACCGGCTGGGACTGGTGATGGCCGCCGCCGGGGTGGACGCCTCCAACACCCCCGCCGGGACGGTGCTGCTGCTCCCCGCCGACCCCGACGCCTCGGCACGGGCCGTACGGGAGGGGCTGCGGGCGGCGCTGGGCGTCGAGGTCGGGGTGGTCGTGACGGACACCTCGGGCCGCCCCTGGCGCGCCGGACTCACCGATATCGCCATCGGCGCGGCGGGGGTCAGGGTCCTGGACGATCTGCGGGGCGGGACGGACGCGCACGGCAATCCGCTGAGCGCCACCGTGGTCGCCCTCGCGGACGAGCTGGCCGCCGCGGGCGATCTGGTCAAGGGCAAGGCGGCGGGGCTGCCGGTCGCGGTGGTCAGCGGGCTCGGCCGGCTCGTCGGGGACACCGCCGCCGGGGTGGACGGCGCCGGGGACCCGGGGGCGCGGGCGCTGGTGCGCCCCGCCGAGCTGGACATGTTCCGGCTCGGTACCTCGGAGGCGGTCCGGGAGGCGGTCACCGGGCGGCGTACCGTACGGGACTTCACCGGCGAGCCGGTCGACCCCGGTGCGGTACGGCGGGCGGTGGCCGCGGCGGTGACCGCGCCCGCGCCCCACCACACCACGCCCTGGCGGTTCGTCCTCCTCGAAACGGAGTCCGCGCGCACCGCGCTGCTGGACGCGATGCTGGAGGCGTGGATCGCGGATCTGCGGCGGGACGGGAAGCCGGCGGAGTCGATCGCCCGGCGGGTCCGGCGGGGCGAGGTGCTGCGACGGGCCCCCTATCTCGTCGTCCCCTGTCTGGTCACGGACGGCGCCCACCGTTACGGGGACGCGCGGCGGGACGCGGCCGAGCGCGAGATGTTCGTGGTGGCGATGGGCGCGGGCGTCCAGAACCTCCTGGTGGCGCTGGCCGGCGAGGGCCTGGGCTCGGCCTGGGTCTCGTCCACGATGTTCTGCCGGGATGTCGTCCGCGAGGTGCTGGGGCTGCCCGGCGACTGGGACCCGATGGGCGCGGTCGCCGTGGGGCACGCGGCCCAGCCGCCGAAGGAGCGGCCCGGACGGCGGGCGGAGGACTTCATCGAGGTGCGCTGAGCCCCACCGGGGCCGCGCGCCGGAGGTCTCAGAGGCGGCCGATGTCGGTACGCGGCATCTTCGGGGTGCGGCGCGCCGGGACCCGGCCGCTGAGCAGGATCAGCCGGACGGCCCGGTGGCGCTGTCCCGCGTACGGGGCGAGCAGCTCCAGCATGGCGGCGTCGTCGGCGTCCCGGTCGCCCGCGAGGGCGTGGCCCACGATCCCCGGGATGTGGAGATCGCCGACGGTGACCGCGTCGGGGGCGCCATGGCTGCGCTGGACGGTCTCCGCGGAGGTCCACGGGCCGATCCCGGGGATCAGCTCCAGCCGTGCGCGGGCCTGCTCGGGGGTGAGCGCGGCGGTCTCCTCCATCCGGCGGGCGACCCGTACGGCCCGCAGGATCGTGGCGGCGCGCTTGTCGTCGACCCCGGCCCGGTGCCACTCCCAGGAGGGGATGAGCGCCCAGGTGCGGGGCTCGGGCACCACGAAGAGCCCCGGGGTGGGGCCGGGGGCGGGCTCGCCGTACTTCCGGACGAGGAGCCGCCAGGCGCGGTACGCCTCGTCCGCGGTGACCTTCTGCTCCAGGACCGTGGGGATCAGGGACTCCAGCACCAGTCCGGTACGGGTGAGGCGGAGCCCGGGGTTGCGGTGGCGGGCGAGGGCGACGATCCGGTGGCGGGGGACGAACGCGGCGGGGTCGTCCTCGGCGCCGAGGAGGGCGGGCAGCCGGTCGAGCAGCCACCCGGCGCCGGGTCCCCAGGCCTCCGCCTCGGCCCCGGCGCGGTCGGCGGTGGCGCGGATCCGGAGGGTGCCGGGGCCCTGGGGGGTTCTTCCGGTACGCCAGTGGGCGCCGTCGGGGGTGGCGCGGTACGTGGGGTCGGCGGGGCCCCGGCGGAGGGGGGTGAGCACGAGGGCGAGGTCGAGGGGGGTCCCCGTGCGGGGGGCCCAGGCCCGGGTCGCCTGGGCGGCGGGCGCCTCTGCGGCGGTGCGCGCTGCGGTACGGGGGGTGAAGCGACCGGACACGATTCCCTCGGGGTACGGACGGTGACCCTTCCGAGGGTATGCCCTCGGCGCCCCGAGCCGGCTCGGGCTCTCGTCGGGGCTGGATGCGCCATTTCAGCCCGTCCGGCGTTTGAGGACGGACCTCGGCACCGAGTCACCTCGGCCGGACGTCGGGGCCAGCCCCGAACCCCCGCTCCTCAAACGCCGGAGGGGCTGATTTTTGAGGCCCCCGCTCCCTCCAGGGCACCGGAGCCAGCAAATTCAGTCTCGTGGGGCCCCGAACGGCGGGTAAATCCAGCCTCTCCGGCGATTGAGGAGCGGGGTTCGGGGCTGGCCCCGACGGTGGCCTCAGGAAAATCAGCCACTCCGGCGATTGAGGAGCGGGGTTCGGCCCCCGACGGGGGGCCGAGGTGGAACAGGCCCTTGGGCCCAAGCCGCTCCGCCGGGCGGAGGCTACTGGTCCGAGGAGAACCGCACCGCACCCGCCGGGAGCACCGCGTCGCACCAGACGCGGGCGCCCGCGCGGAGTTCGTTGTCCGGGCCCACCGTCGCGCCGTCGCCGATCACCGCGGAGGCGAGGGTCGTGCGCGCGCCGACCCGCGCGCGGGCTCCGATGAGGGAGGAGGAGACGACGGCGCCCTCCTCGACGACCGCGCCCGCGAGCACCACACTGCCGTCGACCCGCGCCCCCGGCGCCACCGTCGCGCCCTCGCAGACGACGGTGCCGCCGGTCAGCTTGGCGTCGGCGGCGACCCGGGCGGAGGGCAGGACCAGCCGGTCGCCGCAGCGGCCGGGGACCGCCGGGGAGGGGGCGCGCCCGAGGACGAGGTCGGCGGAGCCCCGGACGAAGGCCTGGGGGGTGCCGAGGTCCAGCCAGTAGGTGGAGTCGACCATGCCCTGGAGATGGGCGCCCCGGGCGAGCAGGCCGGGGAAGGTCTCCCGTTCCACCGAGACGGGCCGTCCCTCGGGGATGGTGTCGATGACCGACCGGCGGAACACATACGCGCCCGCGTTGATCTGGTCGGTGACGATCTCCTCGGGGGTCTGGGGCTTCTCCAGGAACGCCGTGACCCGGCCGGTGTCGTCCGTGGGGACGAGGCCGAAGGCCCGGGGGTCCGGCACCCGGGTGAGGTGGAGGGAGACATCCGCCCCGGTGGTCTCGTGCATCGCCACCAGGGCCGGTATGTCGAGCCCGGTGAGGATGTCCCCGTTGAAGATCAGTACGGGGTCGTCGGGCCCGGAGTCCAGCCGGGAGGCGACATTGCGGATGGCGCCGCCGGTGCCGAGGGGCTCCTCCTCGGTGACGTACTCCAGGCGGAGCCCGAGGGCCGAGCCGTCGCCGAAGTACGGCTCGAAGACCTCCGCGAGGTAGGAGGTGGCCAGCACGATGTGCTCGACACCCGCCGCCTTCGCCCGCGCCAGCTGGTGCGTGAGGAAGGGCACCCCCGCCGCCGGGACCATCGGCTTGGGGGTGTTGACGGTGAGCGGGCGCAGCCTGGTGCCCTTGCCGCCGACCAGGAGGATCGCTTCTGTCACCTTGTCGTCTCTGCTTCCTGTTGACGGGGGGCCGGGCCGGGGTGGTCATGCGTTCGAGATCGGTCAGTTTATGCAGCGGACGGTGCGGCGGGTGCCGGGCCCGGGATCGATCGGGGAGGGATCGGGGAAGGATCAGGGACGTCCCTGATATCCGGCGGAGGCCTTACGGGCGGTGCCGAGCCTGTTGTAGAGCCGCGTTCCCGGGCAGTCGGTACGGAATCCGTCCCGGTGTCCGGAGATCACGTTGAAGCGGACCTTCCTGCCCTTGGCGTATTTGCCGCTGCCTCCGGAGACCAGGGTGACCTTGCCCTTCGGGTTGCCCTGGAAGAGTCCGAGTTTCCACGCGGTGAGCTTGGCGATGGCGGTGACGGCGGCCTTGGGCGGGTTGGAGCGACTGTAGGACCCGAGGACCGCGATGCCCATGCTGTTGGTGTTGAAACCGAGGGTGTGCGCGCCGCGCACCGCGCTGGCCATGCCTCCCGCGCGTCCTTCGTAGATGTTTCCGCACTTGTCGACGGCGAAGTTGTAGCCGATGTCGCGCCAGCCACTGCTCACGACGTGGTAGCGGTAGATACCGCGAAGGACGGAGGGCGACTGCTTGCAGGTGCTGCTGTTGCCGGTGGCGCTGTGGTGGACGAAGGCCGCCTTGACGGTCGTGGTGTAGACGAAGCCCTTCTCCCGGAGTGATTCGCTGGCTCCCCAGCCCTTACGGGTGACGATCTTCGGCCGGGGGCCGATGTAGGGCTTGGCGGCGGGGGCCGCGGGGACGGCCTGCGGGGCGTCGGGGACGCGGGCGGGTTCGGGGCGGGTGGCCTGGGCGGTGAGCCGGCCGGGGTCGACCAGGTCGAGGCGGAGCCCCTGGGGCAGCGGCGGGGTGGGGAAGGGTTCGGCGGTCCGGGGGCGCACCCGTGCCTCGACGCCGTCGGAGGGGCCCGTCCACAGGGGTGCGGTGCTGCCCCGGGCGGCGCGGTGCTCGGCGGTGCCGGGGTCGGCGCCGTGGTCCTGGCGGTGGGTGTCCACGGTGCGCCAGGCGGTCCAGCGGCGGGTGCCGCTGAGGCGGGTGCGGATCTGGACGGTGCCGCGGAGTTCCGCGTCGGGGTCGTCCCAGACCACTCCGGCCAGGGAGAACGGGCGCACGCCGGTCCTCAGCAGCCCGCGTGGCAGGAGGGGGGCGAGGGAGCGGCTGGCGGGGGCGGGCGGCGGCAGGGGGAGCGACTGGGTGGAGCCGGGGATTCCGGCCGGTCCCGGTCGGGGTTCGGGGTCGGTGGCGGCGGGGGCGGCCGGGGCCGCCGGGGGTGCCGCCACCGCGCCGGACGGCAGGGAGAGCGGGAGCGCGAGCGCCGCGGAGACCGCGACGCCGATCGGGTTCACCAGATATCCACGCATGTGAGGATCCTGAGCCGTCGCGGCGGGACTCGCCCGCCGGGAGCCGACGGCGTGTCGGGCCGACCGGAGGACACCGTTCACCGGTACGGCGGCCCCCGCGCGGGGCGCGGCGCGTACCCTTTCGCTGATGAACGCCAGCGACCGTACCCCTGCCGACCTGCTGCGATCCGCGCTCGCCGCGGACCCCGCGCGGCCCTTGGTCACGTTTTACGACGACGCCACCGGTGAGCGCGTCGAACTCTCCGTCGCCACCTTCGCCAATTGGGTGGCCAAGACGGCCAATCTGCTCCAGGGCGATCTGGCCGCCGAGCCGGGTGACCGGCTCGCGGTGCTGCTGCCCGCGCACTGGCAGAGCGCCGTGTGGCTGGTGGCCGCCGCCTCCGCCGGGGTGACGGTGGAGATCGGCGGTGACCCGGCCGACGCGGATCTGGTGGTGAGCGGCCCGGACACGCTGGAGGCGGCGCGGGCCTGTGGCGGTGAGCGGGTGGCGCTGGCGCTCCGTCCGCTGGGCGGGCGGTTCCCGCAGCCCCCGGCCGGGTTCGCGGACTACGCGGTGGAGGTGCCGGGGCAGGGTGACCGGTTCGCCCCGTACGCCCCGGTCGACCCGGATGCTCCCGCCCTGCTGGTCGGGGGTACGGAGCTGAGCGGCGCGGAGCTGGTGGAGCGGGCCCGCGCGGACGCCGCCGCGCTGGGGTTCACGGCCGGGTCCCGGGTGCTGACCGGGCGGGGCTACGACTCCTGGGAGGGACTCTCCGCCGGGCTGTTCGCGCCGCTGGCGGTCGGCGGTTCGGTGGTGCTCTGCCGCCACCTCGACCGGCTCGACGAGGACGGGCTGCGCCGCCGGCTGGAGAGCGAGCAGGTCACCCGTACCGTCTGAGGCACTCGTACCATCCGAGGCGCTCGGACCGTCCGAGACACCCGGACCGTCCGAGGCGCTCGTACACCCGTAGCGTCCGCGGCCCTCGTACGGTCCGGGGCGTCCGCCCGCCGCCGCTCCGGGGCTCCCTGCACGGGGTCCCGTACGGAGCGCCACCAGGGTGTCCCGGTACCGTGATCGGGGCGCCCCGGTAAGGCACTTGGCGCCCTCCACACGTTTCGCACGTTTCGCACCACCGCGTACCGACCTGTAACCACCCGTACCGGCCGCAAGGCCCGTATCGGTCGCACCGCCCCGTACCCACCCGTATCGCCGCTCCCGTACCCCGGTCCCCTCCGCCGGGCGCCCGTCCGCGCGCACCGCCCCGTACCCGATCCGGTACCGTCCCGACCCGGCCGGAGCCCAACTCCGGTGGGTGGGCGGCTATCTGCCGCCGGGTGCACAACCCTGCGCGGGGTTCGGTCGTCTAGACCATCGACCGGTGGTGTCCCAGCGTGCCACCGACGCCTTGAAGGATGGACACAGACGTGACCGACAGTGCCGGCACCCTGGCCGAGCCCGAGGCCCCGGCCGGGGACGAGGGCGGAGCCACCAGCGCCCGGCCCCCCGGCGACGGCCCCGCGCCCGGCCGCCGCCGGTGGCGCTGGCTGCGCTGGATCGCGCTCGCCGTCTCCCTGTTGCTGCTGGCCGCCGCGGGCGCCGCCTGGTGGTTCTACCAGCGGCTGGACGCGGAGATCACCACCGACACGGCCACCGCCACCGAGCTGCGGACCCATGAGAAGGAACGGCCCAAGCCCGTCGTCCTCGACGCCAGGAACATCCTGATCATGGGTTCGGACACCCGTGAGGGGAAGGGCAACCGCAAGTACGGCCGGGACGACGGCGGCAAGCGCTCGGACACCACGATCCTGCTCCATCTCGCGGCCGGCCGCGACAGCGCCACCGCCATGTCCATACCCCGGGACCTGATGGTGGAGATGCCCTCCTGCCGCCAGGCGGACGGGACGCGGAGCCGGGCGGGAACGGCCCAGTTCAACTCGGCGTTCTCGATCGGGGGTGCCGCGTGCACCATCCGTACGGTCGAGAAGATGACCGGGATACGGATCGACCACCATGTCATCGTGGACTTCCGCGGGTTCGAGAGGATGGTCGACGCGGTGGACGGGGTGGAGGTCTGCCTCCCCGAGGCGGTCGACGACCCGGACGCCCGCCTCGTCCTGGACGCGGGGCGGCAGACGCTCGACGGTGAGCAGGCCCTCGGATTCGTCCGGGCCCGCAAGACCCTCGGCGGGGGCAGCGACACCGAGCGGATGGAGCGCCAGCAGCAGTTCCTGGGATCGCTGGTGAAAAAGGTGCAGAGCAATGGGGTGCTGCTCAATCCGGCGCGGCTCTATCCGGTACTGAAGGCGGCGACCTCGTCGCTGACCACCGACCCCGGCCTGGACTCGCTGAAGGACCTGTACGACCTCGCCTCCTCACTGCGGGACGTCCCGGCGGACAAGGTGCAGTTCCTGACGGTTCCCCGGGAGCCGCATATCGCGAACGTCAACCGCGACCAGCTGATGCAGCCGGACGCGGACCGCCTCTTCCAGCAGGTACGGGAGGACGCGCCGATCACCGTGGTGCCCCGCGACGACCAGGAGGAAGGGTCGCCGGAATCAGCGGAATCGGACTCCGACGCCTTCACCGGAACCAACGCGGCGGTGGGCATGTGCGGGTAAAACGCTGACCAAGCCGAGGCTCACACCATGGGGATTGGGCGTATTGCCCAGTTGTAAGCGGCGTGGAATTTGTCACGGGCGTCGCCCCACTGTGAACTGGGCGGATAGTGTGACGCGATCCGGTTTCCGGTCCGCGTGAGCACACTGCAGGACCGAGGGACCGAGCGCCCGTGGGGGAAGGCGCTTCGCGTGGCAGCGACGGAGGACTCAGACAACCGTGGATGCGCATGGCCGTGGGCGGGCGGACGACATCGACCCCGCCGACCAGTGGGTGTTCAATCCGCAGACCGGCAACTACGAACTGCGACTGGAACACTCCGCACCGCAGTCGACTCCGCCCGTCCCGCCCGCGCCGAGAGCGCCCCAGGCCCCGGCCGGCCGGGCGGACGGAGCCGGTGGCACCCGCTCGGGCGGGCGCGCCGAGGGGCAGGGCGGCGGACGGGCCGAGGGACGGGCGGCCGGACGGAGCGAGGGGCGGGCGGCCGGACGGGCCGCCGAGCGCGCCGCCGCGCCGGAGGTGCCCGCCCAGCGCTCCCACCGCTCGGGCGGCCGGGGCGGGGGCCGCGGTGGCGGCCGGGGCCCCGGCGGCGGCACACCACCGCCGCCGCCCGTCGGCCGGCGCAAGCGCAAGCAGTCCGCGGGCCGCAAGAAGAAGGCGCTGGTATGGACCGGCGGGATACTGGGCTTTGTCCTGGTCGCGGGGTCGGCGGGCGCCTACTACCTCTATGACCGGCTGAACTCCAACCTGGACACCGTCGATGTCGGGGACGCCGGCACCGGCGGTTTCAGCAAGGACCGGCCCATCAACATCCTGGTCCTCGGCACGGACAAGCGCACCGGCAAGGGCAACACCTCGTACGGCGACACGGACAGTGCCGGACACGCCGACACCACGATCCTCTTCCATGTCTCCAAGGACCGGACGAACGCCACCGCGCTCTCCATCCCGCGCGACCTGATCACCGACATCCCCCAGTGCGGGAACATCCCCGGCACCCAGAACACCCGGTTCAACGAGAGCCTGGGCCAGGACGGGCGGGACCCCTCGTGCGCCATGCGCACGGTGACCGAGCTGACCGGCGTCCCCATCGACCACTTCATGATGGCCGACTTCAACGCGGTCAAGACGATGTCGACGGCGGTCGGCGGGGTCGAGGTCTGTCTCGGCAAGGCCATCAACGACAAGGACTCCAAGCTCGACCTGCCCGCGGGGACCCACAACCTCAAGGGCGAGGAGGCGCTGGCGTTCGTCCGGACCCGGCACTCGGTGGGGCACGGCAGCGATCTGAGCCGGATCGAGATCCAGCAGCAGTTCCTCAGCTCGATGATCCGCAAGATGAAGTCCGGCGGTGTCCTCGGCAGCCCCACCAAGCTGTTCGGTCTGGCGGAGGCGGCCACCAACGCGCTCACCGTCGACAGCCGGATAGGCAGTATCAAGCGGCTCCAGGAACTGGCCATGGAGATGGCCGATGTGAATCCGAAGAACATCACCTTCGCGACCGTCCCGGTGAAGGACAACACCGACCGGGTCACCGTGCTGCTCGACGAGGCCAAGGCCCCGCCGCTCTTCGCGATGATCCGGAACGACACCTCGCTGACCGAGGTGAAGCAGAAGGAGAAGGACGCCAAGAAGAAGCAGGCGGCCCTGCTCAAGGGGGAGCGCGCCGCCGCGGCCGATGTGCGGGTCGCCGTCTACAACGGCAGCGACACCGTCGGCGCCGCGCTGGAGACCCTGACCTGGCTCCAGACCCAGAAGGGCGTCCTGAAGTCGAGCAACGAGGGCAACGCGCCCGGGAAGCTGGCCAAGAGCCGGCTGGAGTTCGCGCCCAACCAGATCGAACAGGCCCGCACACTGGCGGATCTGATGGGGCTGCCCGCCTCGGCGCTGAAGCAGGGCACCGAGGACGCCCAGGGCCTGGAGGCGATGACCCTCACCCTGGGCGACGACTTCGAGAAGGCCGGGACGCCCATCGCCCCGCCGTCGAAGGCGCCCGAGGGCGTCCAGAAGGTCGAGGCGGACAAGCAGCGGTGCGCCCAGTGAGACATCGGCCGCCGGTCTCCCGGCGCGCCTGACAGGGGGATACAGGGGTGGGAGAGAGCACTGCGCACGGGGAGGGGATACCCGGGGCTCCGGGTGGCCGTGCCCGGGGGCGACGGAGAACGGCGTCCGCCCCGGTGCCCGGCCCCCGGGGCCACCGCGCCGGACGTTCCCGCAAGGACCCCCCGGGGCCCCCGGGCGCCCGGAGTCCCCAGGGGCCCCCGGGTCCCGCAGGTCCCGCGGGTCCCGCGGGTCCCGCGGGCAGAGGCCGGGGCAGGAGCAAGGACAAGGACAAGGGCAGGCACCGCGTGCTGCGCTGGGCCGCCCTGGGTCTTTCGGTGCTCGTCCTCGCGACCGGCGCCGCCGGATATCTGTACTACGAGCACCTCAACGACAGGATCAAGAAGGAACGGCTGAACCTCGGCCGGAAGATGCCGGGCCACCAGGCGAACGCCGCCGGTCAGACCCCGCTGAACATCCTGCTGATCGGCTCGGACGCGCGGGACAACAAGAAGAACCAGAAGCTGGGCGGCGGCAGGAACACCTTCGGCGCCACCCCGCTGGCCGATGTGCAGATGCTGGTGCACCTCTCGGCGGACCGCTCCCATGTCTCCGTGATCAGCATGCCCCGCGACACCATGCTGAAGATCCCCGAGTGCACCGACCCCGACAGCGGCAAGGTCTACCCGGCACGCGACTGGGCCCAGACCAATGAGTCGCTGGGCCGGGGCGGCCCGGGCTGCACGGTCGCCACCTGGTACGAGCTGACCGGCATCACCATCGACCACTTCATGATGATCGACTTCGCGGGTGTGGTCTCCATGGCGGACGCCATCGGCGGCGTACCGGTCTGTGTGAAGGAGAACATCCGCTCCCGCAGCCGGACCGGCGAGGGCTCCGGGCTGAAGCTGGAGAAGGGCACCACCTCGGTCAAGGGCGAGGACGCACTCGCCTGGCTGCGGACCCGCTACGGCTTCGGGGACGGCACCGATCTGGCCCGTGCCCGCGCCCAGCACATGTACATGAACTCGATGGTCCGCGAGCTGCGGAAGAACGCCAAGCTCACCGACCCCAACAAGCTGCGGAAGCTGGCGCTGGCGGCGACCGACGCGCTCACCGTGGACGAGGGCATCGACTCGGTCGCCAAGCTCCTCGATGTGGGCAACCAGCTCAAGGGCGTCCCGCCGAACCGCATCACCATGACCACGATGCCCAACGTCTACTCCACCCGCCCCAACTTCACCAGCAAGGTGGAGCCCAAGCCCGGTGAGGCGGAGCAGCTGTTCCGGATGGTCCGGGAGGACATCCCGCTGGACGGCAAGGGCGGCAAGGGCGGGAAGAAGGGTCCGAAGAAGGACCCGAAGGAGAAGCTCTCCGACGACCCCGCCGCCGAGCCCGCCGGGATCGCGGTCCTGGTACGCAACGGGACCGGCGGCGACGGGCAGCCGGCGCAGCGGGGGCGGGCCCTGGAGGTCGGCACCCTGCTCCAGTCCAAGGGCTTCACCCGGGCGGCCGCCGACACGACGGTGGACCCCCGGGAGCGGACGGCGATCGGCTTCCCCGGCCCGGAGCTGGAGGGCGACGCGCAGGCGGTCGCCCAGGCGCTCGGTATCCCGCTGTCGGCGGTGAAGCAGGACACCGCGGCCGTGGGGATCCAGCTCACCGTGGGCGCGGACTGGCGTCAGGGCGAGCGCTTCCCGAAGGCGGAGAAGAGCGACCGGACACCGGATTCGGCGAAGGCGCTGAACGGCAGCGACTCCACGGCGTGCATGGACGTACAGCCCGGGTACACCTGGTAGCGCACCCGGGGGGACGCCCCCGGGTGCGACGGGGTCAGACGGTGGGCTGGACGGCCGGGCGGCGGCTGGCGATGACCTTCCTCGCCAGCGCGCGGGGGCTGGTGAGGAAGCCGTACCCCCAGGACATGTGCATGGTCGCCAGCGCCACCGGGATCCGGAGGCGGGCCGCCAGGGGCAGTCCCCGGCCCGCCGGGACGGAGCCCGCGACGATCGCGGCCAGATAGCCGCCGGGGATCACCAGGCCGAGCGGGGTGAGGGCCACCCCGACGACCGTGCCCAGCGCGATGGCGATCAGCGCGGCCGGCGGGGCGAGATAGCGCAGATTGATCGAGCCCTGGTGGTAGCGGGCGACCACATGGCGCCAGCGCCCGTAGTCCTTGTACTGCTTGGCCAGCGCCCGGACCGAGGGCCGGGGGCGGTAGCTCACCCGCAGCTCGGGCGAGAACCAGATCAGACCGCCCGCCTCGCGGATACGGAAGTTCAGCTCCCAGTCCTGGGCGCGGATGAACTCCTCGTTGTATCCGCCCTGGCGCTCCAGCGCCTCCCGGCGGAAGACACCGAGATAGACGGTCTCGGCGGGACCGGCCGTCCCCCCGGTGTGGAAGGCGGCGTTGCCTACGCCGACCTTGGAGGTCATGGCGGCGGCGACGGCGTGCTCCCAGTCGTTCTCGCCCTCGGCGTGCATGATGCCGCCGACGTTCTGCGCCCCGGTCTCCTCCAGGAGACGCACGGCGGTGGCGACATAGCCGGGTGAGAGCATCCCGTGGCCGTCGACCCGTACCACGATCGGGTGATGCGATGCCTTGATCGCGGCATTGAGCGCGGCGGGGGTACGACCCGTGGGATTGGGCACGGTGTGGACCCGGGGATCCTCCCGGACCAGCTCGGCGGCGATCTCGTCGGTGCGGTCCGTGGACGGGCCGAGGGCGATCACCACCTCCATCTCACCGTCGTACTCCTGCTCAAGGATGTGACGGACCGAGTTGCGCAGATGCCGTTCCTCATTGAGGACCGGCATGATCACGGAGACAGCGGGCATGGCGTTCATCGTTCGCCACGTTACCGCGAATGGGGGACAGGGACGCGCGGCGGCCGGTGCGATGCGACGGGCCGCAGATCGTATGGGCCTACGGTGTGCTGGTTCCCCCGTTCGCCGTCATCCCGCCGGTCCATGGCCGTACCGTCACCCCGGCGCCGCCGGCCGTCGTCCGCCGTCTCCCGCCAGCGGAGGTGCCCCCCTTGCCCGTGCCGTCCCCGTCCCGCTCCCCCCGTCCCCGCCCCGGCCCGCGTCCCCGGCCGAACCCGGGGCCCAGGACCAGAGGGCCGGTGGTCGTCGTCCGCCCCCGCTGGGGTCTGCGGGTGGCCACCGCGCTGTCGATGCTGGTACTCGGCGCGGGAGCGATCGGACACGCGGCGCTGACCAGCCTGGACACCGGGATCAGCCGGGTGGACCCGTTCCGTGACATGAAGAACCGGCCCAAGGCCGGACACGGGATGAATCTGCTGGTGGTGGGCACCGACGGACGGGAGCGCATCGGCCCCGAGGAGAAGGAGAAGTACCGCCTCGGGGGCGCCCCCTGCCACTGCACCGACACGATCATGCTGGTGCACCTCTCCGCCGACCGCCGCCGGGCGAGCGTGGTGAGCCTGCCGCGCGACAGCTACGCCGAGATCCCCGAGCACACCGACCGGAACACCGGCCGGCACCACCGGGCCCATCCGGTGAAGCTGAACGCCGCCTACGCGGAGGGCGGCCCGGCGCTGACCGTCCGCACGGTGGAACATATGACCAAGGTGAAGATCGACCACTATCTGGAGGTCGACTTCACCAGCTTCATGAAGACCGTGGACGCGGTGGGCGGGGTGGAGATCTGCACCGCACGGCCGCTGAAGGACCGCTACACCGGGCTCGACCTCACCCCCGGCACCCATCGGCTCGACGGCGGCGGGGCCCTCCGGTACGTGCGCTCCCGCCATGTCGACGGGGGCGCGGACCTCGGCCGGATGCAACGCCAGCAGCGGTTTGTCGCCGCCCTGATCGAACAGGCGACCAGCAGCGGGGTGCTGCTCAACCCGGTGCGGTTCCGCGCGGTCGCCGCCACCATGCTCGGCTCGGTCCGGGCGGACCGGGGCTTCGGCTCCGACGAGATGCTGGCGCTCGGGCGGGCGATGCGCGGCTTCTCGGCGGCGTCCTCGGAGTTCACCTCCGTACCGATCGGCGCGCTGACCACGGCCCCGGGCATCGGCGCCACCGTGAAGTGGGACCCGGCCCGGTCCGAGCGGCTCTTCCGCATGATCCGCGAGGACAAGCCGCTCGCCCCGGCGAGCGCCCGGGGGAAGCGGGCGCGGCTGGTGGAGGTCTCGCCGCAGCGGATCCGGGTCCAGGTCTACAACGGCACCGGGCGCGCGGGCCTCGGCCGGACCGTCGACGCGGCACTGCGCTCGACCGGCTTCGCGACCACCCGTTCCCCGCTGAACGCCGGGGGGTCGGCGGTGGCGCGGACCCATGTGACGTACGACCCCCGGTGGGACCGCTCGGCCCGTGCGCTGGCGACCGCGTTGCGGGACTGCGAGGTACGGGCGGTACGGGGCCAGGGGCCGACGCTGCGGGTGGTGGCGGGGGCGGACTTCGACGGGGTGGTGCCGGTCCGGGCGCAGGACGCCGACCGGGGGGAGTTCGGGGCGGTGACGGGGGACGAGGTGACCTGCCGCTGAACCGGGGCCGGGGCCTTGCGCCCGCTCGGCTGCCGGTTTTCGGCTTGGCGACCCGGTGCTCAGTCCTCGATGCCCTCGGCGGCGCTGCGCTCCCGCAGCTCCTTGATGGCCCGGCGGCGGGCGAGCCGGTGGGTGCGCCGGATCTGTGCCTCCTGGTGGCGGCGCTTGTCCCGGTCGCTCTCGGGGACCACCGGGGGCACCGGCCGGGGGCGGCCGTCCGCGTCCACGGCGGCGAAGACCAGATAGGCGGAGCCGACCTGCTGGGCGGGGGTGGACTCGTTCCAGCGCTCGGCGAGCACCCGGACGCCGATCTCCATGGAGGAGCGCCCGGTCCAGTTGCACTGGGCCCGTACATGGACCAGATCGCCCACCCGGACCGGGGCGAGGAAGACCATCTCGTCCATGGAGGCGGTGACGGCGGGACCGCCGGAGTGCCGGCCGGCGACCGCGCCCGCCGCGTCGTCCACCAGCTTCATGATCACGCCACCGTGGACCGTACCGAGCAGATTGGTGTCGCTGGCGGTCATGATGTGGCTGAGGGTGGTGCGGGAGGCGGACGTGGGCTTGCCCTCGATCGCCGGCTCCGGGCGCCGGTCCTGGTCGGTCATGCCTTCCACTGTAGGTGGGTGGCCGATGCACCCATGACCGGGCGGCGGCGGAACCGGTGCATTGCATCAGCCTTGCTACAGGGGCGGCCCGATTTCCCACCCGCCCTGTCGGCGCCCGGCTGTGACCCGGCACACTGAGCGTCATGAACCAGTGGCCCGATGGGTACGGACGCGGCGGTCAGGCGGATGAGCCGGACGGCCCCCGCGTGATGCGGCATGTGCAGCGACCGGTTCCGCAGCAGCGGCCCGTACCGCCCCAGCAGCCCCCGCACCAGGGGCGGCGGGAGTACGACGGGCAGCCGGAGTACTTCGGGGACGACCCGCAGCAGCCGTACCCGCCGCAGGATCCGTACCCGCCGCAGCCCGGGTACCAGCAGCAGCCGGGGTACCAGCAGGGCCATCCGGGGAACGGCCCGGGCGGGGAGCCGTACGACAGCGGGTACAACACCGGCCAGGTCTACGGCGCCGCCGGCGGCGACCAGGGCGGCCGTCCGGGCCAGCGGAACGCTCCCGACCGCCCGAGCGCCCCCGGCGGCCCGCGCGGACCCCAGCGGCCCACCGGGCGGACGGGCCCGCCCCCGGACTGGCGCCGCCGGATCAAGATAGGTTCGCTCGTGCTGGCGGGTTCGCTGCTGGTGATCTCCGTGGCCACCTACTTCTGGGCGGACGGCAAGGTCCGCCGCGAGGTCGATCTCTCCAAGGTGATCGAGCGCCCCCGCGAGGACGACTGCACCACCTATCTCATCGTGGGCTCCGACAGCCGCAAGGGGATGTCGTCCGAGGAGAAGAAGCGGCTCCGCACCGGCTCCGCCGAGGGCAAGCGGACCGACTCGATGATGATCCTCGCGGACTGCTCCGGCGGGGCGACGATGATCTCGCTGCCGCGTGACTCCGATGTGGAGATCCCCTCCTTCAAGGGCTCGGAGTCGGGCAAGCTCTTCCCGGCCCAGGGGCGCAGGGTCAAGCTGAACGCCGCGTACGCCGAGGACGGCCCCGAGCTGCTGGTCCGTACCGTCGAGCACAACACCCATCTGCGGATCGACCACTACGCCGAGATCGGCTTCGCGGGCTTCGCCGAGGTCGTGGACGCGATCGGCGGGGTGGAGATGGACATCCCGAAGGCGTTCAAGGACCCGAAGTCCGGCGCCGACTTCCAGGCGGGCAAGCAGAGCCTGGACGGCGAGGAGGCGCTGGCGTTCGTCCGGACCCGGTACGCCTTCCCCGGCTCCGACCTGGCGCGGACGAAGAACCAGCAGAAGTTCCTGGCCGCCCTCGCCAGCCAGACCGCGACTCCGGGGACGGTGCTCAACCCGTTCAAGCTCTATCCGGTGATGGGCGCGGGCCTCGACACGCTGGTCGTGGACAAGGAGATGTCCCTGTGGGACCTGAGCCAGATGTTCTTCGCGATGAAGGGCATCACCGGCGGTGACGGGAAGTCGATGAACATACCCCTCGCGGGGAACCGGGGCGGGAACCTCGTCTGGCACAAGGAGAAGGTGGCCCAGATCGTCCAGCAGATCCAGAACGACGAGAAGGTGACGGTCGAGAGCGACTGACCGCGCCGCACCGCAGCGACCGACCGCGCCGCACTGTCGGCGAACGCTCGTTCCCCCTGGCCTGTACAGTACAAGAACGCTGGTTCTCCAGCGGGGCGAGCGTGGGGAGTGAGCGTGATGGACCCGGAGACGGCCGAGCTGCGCGTGCTGGAGGCGGCGCGGGCGCTCTTCAATGAGCGCGGGGTCCAGGCGGTGGGCATGGACGCGATCCGCAGTGCGTCCGGGGTCTCCCTCAAGCGGCTCTACCAGGTCTTCCCCTCCAAGGACGCCCTCCTCGAAGCGGTTCTGCGCCGCCGTGACACCGAGGTCCGCGACGCGATCACGGCCCATGCCGCCGCCGCGCACGCCGCGACGCCGTACGAGCGGATCCTCGCGGTCTTCGACTGGCTCGGCGAGTGGTTCGCCCAGCCGGACTTCCGGGGCTGCGCCTTCATCAACGCGTACGGCGAGATCGGCGGCGTCTCCCCGGCCGTCGCGGCCATCGCCCGCACCCACAAGACGGCGCTCCGCGCCCACTTCGCCGCCCTCACCGCCGAACTGGGCGCCCCCGCCGTCCTCGCCGACCAGCTCGCCATCCTGGCGAACGGCGCGATGGCGACGGCGGGCATCCAGGGCACCCCGGAATCGGCGATCCACGCGAAGTCGGCGGCGAAGGCCCTGCTGGACGCGGCCTGACGGCCGGGGTACCCCGGCCGGGGCACCTCTCGCCCCTCATGATCGTCTACCCCGCAACGCGGATATCGGCGATGTGCCATGGACCGGGTGCCACAGCCGCCCTACCGTCCTCCTGGCGGCCGGGAACGGCCCCGTACCCGAGGAGGGAACCGTGGCACGTGCGGAACTGAACCGTCTCACCGGCAACGTCGGCGAACCCATCTGTGACGACGACGACTGCCCGAACGTCTACCGGACCAGGAGCGGTTCCTTCGTCATCCAGGGAGACGTGTCCCATGCCTTCACCCCCCGTGACGGTGAGGGCCTGGTGGAGATCCCCGAACACGTTCTGAGGGAGGCTGTCCGTGTTCTTGGATGGTGAGGAATGGCGGAGGTTCTTCGACGCCTTCGAGCACGAGGCCTGGCGGTTCGAGGCGCAGCCCACCTACACCATGCCCAGGGAGCAGGAGAACGTGGCCCGCTTCCTGCGGGGCGAGGGCAGACCCACCGATCACAATGCCCGCTGGCATGGCCGGGTACGCGGATACATCGAGTCCGGCAGGCGGGTCGGCCGGGTCCGCGTCGTGCGCCGCCCTCTCACCGACTATCAGCGCTATCAGTTCGCGTGGGGCATCCCCGGCAACCTCTCGGCCGGTGAGGACATCCGGATTCTGGATGTGACGCAAGGGGACTTGGGTCTGCCGCTCTCCGGGCAGGACTGGTGGATGTTCGACAACGCCCGCGTGGCCCATCTGAATTTTCGTCCGGACGGCACCCAGATCAATCGCGAGGCCTACGAGGGTGACTCAGCCCCCTATCAGGAGTGGCGGAGAATCGCCCTGGCGCACGCCGTTCCCTTCGAGGAGTACGTGAAGGGCCTTGACGTTCGACCCTGAGCAGCTGGGCCGGTCAAAGGCCGACCTGGTGGAAACGCTCCGCGCCATGCGCAAGCGAGCCGGCCGTACACAGGTCTGGCTCGCTCAGCGCTGCAACATGTCCCAGACAAAGCTCAGCAACATCGAGACCGGCCGCATCACACCGGGGCTGGTCGATGTCGAGTTGATTCTCAGAGCCCTTGGTGCACCTCCGGAGCATGTGACGGAGGTGGTCGCCCTCGCGCGGCTCGCCCATACGGAATGGCAGAGCAAGCGAGCATCGTGGCGCAGGGGTCTGGAGAAGCGCCAAGCAGAGCTGGCCGGCCTGGAAACCGAGGCGACGACGCTCCGCTACTTCCTGCCCGCGATGGTGACAGGACTCCTGGCCACACCCGAGTACATCAGGGCCGGGCTCGACCACTCGCCGGTGGACATCTCCAGGACGGTCGCGAGGAAGCTGGAGCGGCAGGCCGTCCTCTACGACAGTGCGAAGCGGTTCACGTTCCTGCTGACGGAGCAAGCCGTGAGATGGTCCGTGGTCCCGCATGCGGCAATGGCCGTACAGATCGACCGCCTTGTCTCGATATCCCGTCTCACCCATGTACGCATGGGCGTCATCCCGCTGGGAACCACCGTAGGGCGTGGCCCTATGAATACCTTCACGATTTACGATCAAAGGCTGGCAACCGTCGAGACTTTCACGGGTCGTCTTGTGTTTCAGGATGCGAGAGACATCACGGAGCACCTGAAATTATTCAGCTTCTACGAGGGTCACGCGTTGTTCGACGATGAGGCAAGGGCCGCACTCGAAAAATGGGCCGCCCTTTATCGTTCCTGATCGTTTACCCCACAAGGCACATAACGCTGGGCGAGCGGCGCGCTTCAGAAGACGATGGGGATCGGCGAATCCATCCGGGAGGTCGAGAAATGACCGGCCCGGCATCAGCGGAAGGAGAACACGGTGAGCGCAGCCGTCCGGACGCGGACCCGTGATCCGCGCGTCATCCTCAATGCGTTGCGGGAACGCGTCCCGCAGCTGGTCAACGATGTGGGTGTCAAGGACCTGTGGGATCGGGAGGTGCGGCTTCTGCTGCGGGACAGCGTGTCCGTTCCCAGCCTCGCCGAGCGCGTCCTCGGGCAGGGGGTCGCGTATCTGATCACCGCCATGGAGAGCCCCGGTGTGGACATGGGCGTCGGCAGGACCGTGGACATCGGGGTGCATCAGCTCATCCTCGACACACCGCTGTACTTCGCGTTCTGCGACGCCTACAACGGCGGCCGGTACAAGCACCACGCGCCGCTGATCGAGCGCCGCAGGGACGGCACCGTGATGCGCACGGCCGAGCTGCTGCGCCGTAACGGGTTCATGGTCGATGACGAGCTCTGGGCGGGGGACGAGTCCGACTGCTCACCGTGCGACGACAAGGTTCCCGACAGCCACTGACACGGCACCGGGCGCCCCGTCCTCGGGGTGGGGCGCCCGCTTGCCCGTACCGATACGGAGGAAGGCCCGTTGCCCGCACGCCACAACATCGAGGACGAACGCGAACTCTGGGACGCCTTCGCGGAAAACACCCAGGAGAAGGCCCTCGACGGCGACCCGGTGTTCTGCTGGACGCAGTACGCGGGGCACGGGCCCGGGGCGGAGTTGCTCGGGGAGCCCGGATCGGCTCTGGAGATCGGCTGCGGGACCGGGCGTGCCCTGGCCTTTCTGCTCCGGTCCGGGGTCAGGGCCACCGGTCTGGATCTGTCGCCGGTCGCGGTTCGGCGGCTGGCCGAGCGCTGGGGGCCGCTGGGCGGGGAGTTCGTCTGTGCGGAGGTACTGGAGTACCTGAGCGCGGACACGGGGACCTACGACGCCGTTTACTCGATCTTCGGGGCCGTCTGGTTCACCGATCCGGCGAGACTGCTTCCGCTGATCGCCGAGCGGTTGAATCCGGGAGGCAGGCTGGTCTTCAGCCACCCTCCGGCGATCCCGGGGGCGTACGGGCCGCAGGGCATGTACAAGGGCGGCTTCGCGGGCCGGGCCCGGTACGCGTACCGGTACGGGTACACACCGCGGAAGTGGAGGAGTCTCCTGCTCAACGCCGGGTTCGCGGAAGCGGCGGTGGAGGTTCTGGAGGCTCCGGTGCCCGGTCACATCGGGACGCTGATCGCCCGTGCGGTGGTGGCCGGCTGAAGGCGCGGGGCCTTCGGCCGGCCGGGGTGGGTTACGGGAGGTTGCGGGCCATCACGATGCGCTGGACCTGGTTGGTGCCCTCGTAGATCTGGGTGATCTTGGCGTCGCGCATCATGCGCTCGACCGGGTAGTCGCGGGTGTAGCCGTAGCCGCCCAGCAGCTGGACCGCGTCGGTGGTGATCTCCATGGCGGCGTCGGAGGCGAAGCACTTGGCGGCGGCGCCGAAGAAGGTGAGGTCGTCGTCGAGGCGCTCGGAGCGGGCGGCGGCGGCGTAGGTGAGCTGGCGGGCGGCCTCCAGCTTCATGGCCATGTCGGCCAGCATGAACTGGATGCCCTGGAAGTCGGCGATGGGCTTGCCGAACTGCTTGCGCTCGCGCACATAGCCCTTGGCGTAGTCGAGGGCGCCCTGGGCGATGCCGAGGGCCTGGGCGGCGATGGTGATCCGGGTGTGGTCGAGGGTCTTCATCGCGGTGGCGAAGCCGGTGCCCTCCGCGCCGATCATGCGGTCGGCGGGGATGCGGACGTTGTCGAGGTAGACCTCGCACGTCGGGGAGCCCTTGATGCCGAGCTTCTTCTCGGGGGCGCCGAAGGAGACGCCCTCGTCGGACTTCTCGACCACGAAGGCGGAGATGCCCTTGGAGCGCTGCTCGGGGTCGGTGACCGCCATCACCGTGTAGTACTCGGAGACACCGGCGTTGGTGATCCAGCGCTTGACGCCGTTGAGGATCCAGTGGTCGCCGTCGCGGACCGCGCGGGTCTTCATCCCGGCGGCGTCGGAGCCGGCGTCCGGCTCGGAGAGGCAGTACGAGAACATCGCACCGCCCTTGGCCAGCGGGGAGAGGTACTTCTTCTTCAGCTCCTCGGAGCCGGAGAGGATCACCGGCAGCGAGCCCAGCTTGTTGACGGCGGGGATCAGCGAGGAGGAGGCGCAGACCCGGGCGACCTCCTCGATCACGATGACCGTGGCGAGCGCGTCGGCACCGGAGCCGCCGTACTCCTCGGGCACATGGACGGCGTGGAGGTCGCTGGCGACCAGGGCGTCCAGGGCCTCCTGGGGGAAGCGGGCCTCCTCGTCCACGGCGGCGGCGAAGGGGGCGATCTTCGCCTCGGCGAGGGAGCGGACGACATCCCGGAGGGCGTCGTGCTCCTCGGACGTGCGGTACAGGTCAAAGTCCGGCTTACCGGTCGATCCGGCCACGTCTCTCACTCCCCAGATGCGCTAACTACCGTTAAGTAACCAAGCTTAGGCCGCAGCGCCCCACCGGCATAGGTGACCTTGGCGACAGCCCGGCGTGGCGCCGTATCCCCGCGCGACTATGCTCGGGGCCGCGCGCCAGCGCCTTCCCACCGTCGACCCACGGCGCGATCCGCGCCGCCGTCTGGAGCATCCGATGTCCCTCAGGATCACTGTGATCGGTACCGGATACCTGGGTGCCACGCACGCGGCGGCCATGGCGGAGCTGGGCTTCGAGGTCCTGGGCCTGGATGTGGTGCCCGAGAAGATCGCCCTGCTCTCCTCGGGCCGGGTGCCGATGTACGAGCCCGGCCTGGAGGAGCTGCTGACCCGGCATGTCGCCGGGCTCCCGGGCTCCAGCGGACGGCTGCGGTTCACCACCTCGTGGGAGGAGGTCGCCGCGTTCGGCGACATCCACTTCGTCTGTGTGAACACCCCGCAGAAGCACGGCGAGTACGCCTGCGACATGTCGTACGTCGACGCCGCCTTCACCACCCTCGCCCCGCTGCTGACCCGGCCGGCGCTGGTCGTCGGCAAGTCGACGGTCCCGGTCGGCAGCGCCGCCCGGCTGGCCGCCCTGCTCGCGGAGCAGGCGCCGGGCGATGTGGAGCTGGCCTGGAACCCGGAGTTCCTGCGGGAGGGCTTCGCCGTCGAGGACACCCTGCGCCCGGACCGGATCGTGGTGGGTGTGGCGAGCGAGCGCGCCGAGAAGCAGCTGCGGGAGGTGTACGCGACCCCGGTCGCCGAGGGGTCCCCGTTCGTGGTCACCGACTACCCCACCGCCGAGCTGGTGAAGACCTCCGCCAACTCCTTCCTCGCCACCAAGATCTCGTTCATCAACGCCATGGCGGAGGTCTGCGAGGCGGCGGGCGGCGATGTGCAGAAGCTGGCGGAGGCGATCGGGTACGACGAGCGCATCGGGGCGAAGTTCCTGCGCGCGGGGATCGGCTTCGGCGGCGGCTGCCTCCCGAAGGACATCCGCGCCTTCATGGCCCGCGCCGGTGAGCTGGGCGTCGACCAGGCGCTGACCTTTCTGCGCGAGGTCGACTCGATCAATATGCGGCGGCGCGGACACATGGTCGAGCTGGCCCGGGAGGCCCTCGGCGGCTCCTTCCTGGGCAAGCGGGTCGCCGTCCTCGGCGCGGCCTTCAAGCCGGACTCGGACGATGTACGGGACTCCCCCGCGCTCAATGTCGCCGGCCAGATCCACCTCCAGGGCGGACAGGTCACCGTGTACGACCCCAAGGGCATGGCGAACGCCCGGCGGCTCTTCCCGACCCTCGGCTACGCGGACAGCGCCCTCGCGGCGGTGCGCGGCGCCGATGTGGTGCTGCATCTGACCGAGTGGCGCGAGTTCCGCGATCTGGACCCGGCGGAGCTGGGCCGGGAGGTCACCGGGCGGATCGTCCTGGACGGGCGGAACGCCCTGGACCCGGCGGTCTGGCGCGCGGCCGGCTGGACCTACCGCGCGATGGGCCGCCCCGAGGCCTGAGCCGGGTCGGGGACCCCGGCGATGTGCTCCAGCACCAGCGCCGCGAGCGGGGCGAGAACCGCCGGGGGAAGGGCGTGCCCCAGGCCCGGGATCTCCGCCGACCGCGCCCCCCGCACCGCCTGGACGAGATGGTGGGCGTACGGCGGCGGGAAGAGCGGTTCGGCGGGGGCCACCACGACCAGGGTCGGCACCTCGGTACGGGCCAGCGCCCCGGTGCGGTCCAGCCCTGAGGCGTCCGCGCGGGAGTGCGCGGTCGCCGGCCGGTAGTGCCCGGTGTGCGCGACGATCCGCCGCTCCAGCTCCCGTGCCGCCGCCGCGTCGAACGGCAGCCCGCCCCCGCCGAGGGCCCGCCAGTGCTCCACCCGCCGGTCCAGCTCCGCTTCCAGCCCCTGGTCCACCACCGGACGGGCCCACATCTCCAGCAGCTCCGGGGCGGCCCCGGGCAGCTCCTCCAGCGGGATCCTGACCCCGTCCGGGCGGGTGTACGGGACGGTGCTGAGCGCCCTGGTCCCGAACAGGGTGGTGCTCAGCAGCCGCTCGGGGCGGTCCGCGATCAGCAGCTGGGCGATCATGCCGCCCAGGGACATGCCCACCACATGGGCGCGCTCGGCCCCGAAGCCGTCCAGAACGGCGACGGCGTCGTCGGCGAGCGCGGTGAGCGGATAGGGCCGCTCGTCGAAGGCCCAGGTGGAACGCCCGGTGTCCCGGTGGTCGTAACGGATCACCCGGTGCCGTACCGCCAGCGCGTCCATCAGCGCGTCCGGCCACACCAGCCCCGACGCCTGCGCCCCCATCACCAGCAGTACCACCGGCCCGTCCGCCGGGCCCCGCTCCTCGGCCCAGAGCCGCACCCCGGGTGCGGCATCGATCCAGCGCTCCATGAGAACCTCCCGGCGTTCCGGCCTTCTACAAGACGATACGTATCGTATCGCTTGATGGGATCCGGCGCCGGTTGAAAGGATGGGGCGGCACCGTCCGGGAGATATCACCGACCAAGGGAGCTGTTCATGGCCATCGCCACCCTGGGAGCCGTCGCCCTCGACTGCGCCGACGCACGGGGGCTCGCGGAGTTCTACCAGCGGCTGCTGGGCGGGGAGATCCATGACGGGGACGACGACGACTGGGTGGAGCTGGTGGGCCACGGCGGGACCACGCTGGCCTTTCAGCAGGTGCCCGGCCACACCGCGCCGACCTGGCCGGAGGGGGACGTACCGCAGCAGGCGCATCTGGATCTGCGGGTCGCCGACCTCGACGCGGCGCAGGCCGAGGTGGTCGCACTCGGGGCGCGGGTGCTGGACCCGGGGAGCCCGGACCGGATCTGGCGGGTGTACGCGGATCCGGCCGGGCATCCGTTCTGCCTGGTGGCGAACGACTGAGCCGGGGCGCCGGGCGGGAGGGGCCGGGGGTCAGCCGTCGAGCGCGGCCAGGGTCGCGTTCGACGGGCCCCGCCGGGTGCTCTCGTCGCGGGCGACCGCCTCCGCGTCGCGCAGCGCCCGTACCGCGTTCCGCCAGGTCAGTTTGGCGAGATCGGCCTCGGACCAGCCGCGCCGCAGCAGTTCGGCGATCAGGTTGGGGTAGCCGGAGACATCGTCCAGGCCCGCCGGGGTGAAGGCGGTGCCGTCGAAGTCGCCGCCGATGCCGACATGGTCGACGCCGGCCACCTCGCGCATATGGTCCAGATGGTCGGCGACGGTGGCCGCGGTCGCGACCGGGCGGGGGCGGGATTCCTCGAAGGCGGCGTGGAGCTTCATCGCCTCGGGGGTCGTGTCCAGCGGGTGGTGGCCATGGGCGCGCAGATGGTCGTCGGCGGCACGGGTCCACTCGATGGCCGCCGGGAGGATGAACTTCGGTACGAAGGTGGCCATCGCGACCCCTCCGTTGGCCGCCAGCCGCGCCAGGACGTCGTCGGGGACATTGCGGACATGGTCGCAGACCGCGCGCGCCGAGGAGTGGGAGAAGATCACCGGCGCGACCGAGGTGTCCAGGGCGTCCCGCATGGTGGTGGCGGCGACATGGGAGAGGTCGACCAGCATGCCCAGCCGGTTCATCTCCCGGACGACCTCACGGCCGAAGGCGGAGAGCCCGCCCACCCCGGGCTCGTCGGTGGCCGAGTCCGCCCAGGGGACGTTGTCGTTGTGGGTGAGGGTCAGATAGCGCACCCCCAGGGTGTGGAAGGCGCGCAGGGTGGCGAGGGAGCTGTTGATGGAGTGCCCGCCCTCGGCGCCCATGAGTGAGGCGATCCGGCCCTCGGCGCGGGCGGCCTCCATGGCGTCGGCGGTGAGCGCGGGGGCGAGGTCGGCCGGGTAGCGGTCGAGCATCTGCCGTACGCCGTCGATCTGTTCCAGGGTGGCGCTGACCGCGTCGTCCCCGGACATGTCGGCGCGTACGTACACCGACCAGAACTGGGCGCCCACGCCCCCGGCGCGCAGCCGGGGGATGTCGGTGTGGGTGCGCCCGGTGTGGTCGGCGGCGAGGTCGAGCCGGTCCAGGTCGTAGCGGACCCGTTCGCGCAGGGCCCAGGGCAGGTCGTTGTGGCCGTCGACCACGGGGTGAGCGGCGAGCAGGTCATGTGCTCGCTGTTCGTATGAGGGTTCCATGGGGGTGTTCCTTCCCGGGAGGGAGCGGTCGGCACCCCCGCCGGTGGTACGCGGTCCGGAGCCATGTGGTGGGTGGCTCCGGACCGGCGGAGACGGTACGGGAACAACAGAGGCGGTACGGGTACGGAGTACGGCGGGTACGGCCGGTCCGGGGTACGGGCGCGGTACGGGTAGGGAGTACGGCCGGTCCGGGGGTACGGGCGCGGTACGGGGGGTGGGTCAGGAGCCGAAGCCGAAGGCGCCCGAGCCCTCGACCTTGGCCCGCAGCCGCTTGCCCTTCTCCGTGGCCTGCTCGTTCAGCTCGTTCTGGAAGTCCTTCATCCGCGCCAGCACCTCGGGGTCCTGGGTGGCGAGGATCCGCGCGGCCAGCAGTCCGGCGTTGCGCGCCCCGGCGACGGAGACGGTGGCGACCGGCACCCCGGCGGGCATCTGGACGATGGAGAGCAGCGAGTCCATGCCGTCGAGGTACTTCAGCGGGACCGGGACGCCGATGACCGGCAGCGGGGTGACGGAGGCGAGCATCCCGGGCAGATGGGCGGCGCCGCCGGCCCCGGCGATCAGCACCTTCAGCCCGCGGGCGTCGGCCTCCTCGCCGTAGGCGACCATCTCGCGCGGCATCCGGTGCGCGGAGAGGACATTGACCTCGTACGGAATCTCGAACTCGGCGAGCGCCTGGGCGGCCGCCTCCATGACGGTCCAGTCGGAGTCGGAACCCATCGCGATGCCCACAAGCGGGGTGGTGCTGCTCATTCGGTGATCGTCCCTCTGAGGTAGTCGGCCGCGTGGCGGGCGCGCTCGCGGACATCCGCGAGGTCGTCGCCACAGGTGTTGACATGGCCCACCTTGCGGCCCGGCTTGACGTCCTTGCCATACATATGGATCTTCAGCTGCGGGTCCCGGGCCATGCAGTGCAGATAGGCCGAGTACATGTCCGGGTAGTCGCCGCCGAGCACATTGCACATCACGGTCCAGGGCGCCCGGGGGCGGGGGTCGCCCAGCGGGAGGTCGAGCACGGCCCGGAGGTGATTGGCGAACTGGGAGGTCGTGGAGCCGTCCTGGGTCCAGTGACCGGAGTTGTGGGGGCGCATCGCCAGCTCGTTGACGAGGACACGGCCGTCCTCGGTCTCGAACAGCTCGACGGCGAGATGGCCGACGACGCCGAGTTCGGCGGCGATGGTGAGGGCCAGCCGCTGGGCGCTGCCCGCGAGTTCCTCGGAGAGGTGGGGGGCGGGGGCGATGACGGTGTCGCAGACGCCGTCCACCTGCTGGGACTCCACGACGGGATAGGCGACGGCCTGGCCGTGCGGGGAGCGGACGACATTGGCCGCCAGCTCGCGGGTGAAGGCGACCTTCTCCTCGGCGAGGACGGGGACGCCCGCGCGGAAGGGCTCGGCCGCCTCGGCCTCGCTCCGTACCACCCAGACGCCCTTGCCGTCGTAGCCGCCGCGGACCGTCTTGAGGACGACGGGGTAGCCGTCGCCCTCGTGGGCGAAGGCGGTGACATCGGCCGGGTCCGCCACGATCCGGTGGCGGGGGCAGGGGACGCCCAGCTCACTGAGGCGGGCCCGCATCAGCCCCTTGTCCTGTGCGTGGCGCAGGGCGTCGGGGCCGGGGCGGACGGTGACACCGTCCGCCTCCAACGCACGGAGATGTTCGATGGGAACGTGTTCGTGATCGAAGGTGATCACATCGCAGCCGCGGGCGAAGGCGCGGAGGGTCTCCAGGTCGCGGTGGTCGCCGATGACGACCTCACTCACCACCTGGGCCGCGGACTCCTGCGGAGTTTCGCTGAGCAGCTTGAAACGGATGCCGAGGGGGATGCCCGCCTCGTGGGTCATACGGGCGAGCTGACCGCCGCCGACCATGCCGACTACCGGGAACGTCACCCCCTTAGAGTATCCGCCGCCCAGGTCGGCCCCCCGGGAGCCGACCCGGCGGCCCCGGGGCACGTTCTCCGCCACACCATCGTTCAGGTGATCGGGCGGCCGCCGGGGCGGCCGATTAGCATGGCGGGGTCGATGGCGTCGGAAGTGATGGGGCTGGACTCTCACGATGGGTGAACGTGGCGGTGCGCTGCGCATGCGGTTCGACCAGCTCATGCGCGAAGTCGCCAAGTTCGGGGCGGTGGGCGGCGCGGGGGTGGTGGTCAATCTCGCGGTCTTCAACCTCGTCCGGGCGACCACCGAGCTGCCCGTCGTACGGGCCTCGCTGATCGCCAACGCGGTCGCGATCCTCTTCAACTACGTGGGGTACCGGTACTTCACCTACCGTGACCGCGACAAGAGCGGGCGCACCCGCGAGATGTCGCTCTTCCTGCTCTTCAGTGTCATCGGCAGTGTGATCGAGAACGGGATCCTCTATCTGGCGACCTATGGATTCGGCTGGGACGGGCCGCTCCAGAGCAATGTCTTCAAGTTCTTCGGCATCGGGGTCGCGACGCTGTTCCGCTTCTGGTCGTACCGGACGTGGGTGTTCCGGGCCCTGCCGGAGCCGGTGGAGAGCCCGGTGCGGGCGGAGTCGTCACCGCTCCGGGAGCCGGGGCCCACCGGCACGCCGGAGCCGGCCCGCGCGCCGGAGCAGGCGGTCTCGCCCAACCGCTGATCAGCGGATGGTCGGCCGGTCCTCCGGGCGCTGTCCCGCCACCCGGCTGAGGAAGAGCGCGAACACCGGCGGATGCTGCTGGAGCATCTCCAGCCGTCCGCCGTCCGCCTCCGCGAGATCGCGGGCGACCGCCAGACCGATCCCGGTGGAGTTCCGCCCGCTGATCGCCCGTTCGAAGATCCGCGCGCCCAGCTCGGACGGGACCCCCGGCCCCTCGTCGGTCACCTCGATCACCGCCTGATTGCCGGTGACGCGGGTGCGCAGGGCGACCGTACCGCCACCGTGCATCAGCGAGTTCTCGATCAGCGCCGCCAGCACCTGGGCCACCGCGCCCGGGGTGCCGACCGCGGTCAGCCCCTGCTTCCCCGAGGAGACCAGCGCACGGCCCGCGCTGCGATAGGCGGAGCGCCACTCCGCCATCTGCTGCTTCACCACCTCGTCCAGATCGAAGACGATCGCGGAGCCGGTCCGGGGGTCCCGGGAGTTGGTCAGCAGCCGCTCCACCACATCGGTCAGCCGCTCGACCTGGGCGAGGGCGATATTCGCCTCCTCCTTCACGGTGGCCGGGTCATCGGTGGCGGAGATCTCCTCCAGCCGCATGGAGAGCGCGGTCAGGGGGGTACGGAGCTGATGCGAGGCATCGGCGGCGAGCCGGCGCTCGGCGGTGAGCATCCGGGCGATCCGCTCGGCGCTGGCGTCCAGGACATCGGCGACCCGGTCCAGCTCGGGGACGCCGTAGCGGCGGTGGCGGGGGCGCGGGTCCCCGGAGCCGAGGCGCTCGGCGGTCTCGGCGAGATCGGTGAGGGGGGCGGCCAGCCGGTTCCCCTGGCGCACGGCGAGCAGGACGGCGGCGACCACCGCGATGACCGCGACCCCGCCGTTGATCAGCAGACTGCGGCCGACCTCACGGGTGATGATCGAACGGGGCGCCTCGACGGTGACGGTCTCGCCCCGCTCCCCGGTGGCACTGGCCTCGATCGCGCCGTCGCCGGGGCGGTCGCCGATCTCGATGGGCGCCCGGCCGGGGATCTCGATCCGGGCATAGCGCTTGGTGCCGCTCTGCTGCGCCAGGATGTCGGGGTTGACGGGCTCGCCGCCGATGAGCCGGCCGTCGACGAAGCTGGCGAGGCGGATCGCCTCGGACTTCACATTCTGCTGGGCGCTGCTGGTGATGGTGCGGGTCTCCACGATCACCAGGGAGACCAGGAAGACCGCGATGACGACCAGGACGGCGGCGAGGGTGGAGTGGATGAGTCGTCTGCGCACGGGGCTTCCGGGCTTTCTGCGGGGAGACGGCGGCCGGTACGGAAGCATCGGCCGGTACGGAGGCTTCGGCCGTACGGAGGCGTCGGCCTCGCGCGCGGGAGGTGCGGCTCCGGCCCGCTACGGGGGAGGCGTCAGCTCTTCTCGAAGCGGAAGCCGACACCGCGGACCGTGGCGATGTAGCGGGGGTTCGCCGCGTCGTCGCCCAGCTTCTTGCGGAGCCAGGAGATATGCATGTCCAGGGTCTTGGTGGAGGACCACCAGGTGGTGTCCCAGACCTCGCGCATCAGCTGGTCCCGGGTGACGACCCGGCCCGCGTCCCGGACCAGGACCCGCAGCAGATCGAACTCCTTGGCGGTGAGCTGGAGCTCCTCCTCGCCCATCCAGGCCCGGTGGGACTCCACATCGATCCGGACGCCGTGGGTCGCGGGCGCGGGCGTGGGCTCGGTGGCGCCGCGCCGCAGCAGCGCCCGGACCCGGGCCAGCAGCTCGGCGAGGCGGAAGGGCTTGGTGACATAGTCGTCGGCGCCCGCGTCGAGGCCCACCACCGTGTCGACCTCGTCCGCGCGGGCGGTGAGCACCAGGATCGGCACCGTGTGGCCCTCGGCCCGCAGCCGCCGGGCGACCTCCAGACCGTCCATCCCGGGCAGTCCCAGATCCAGTACGACGAGATCGATCCCGCCCGCGAGGCCGGCGTCGAGAGCGGCCGGGCCGTCCTCGCGCACCTCGACCTCGTATCCCTCCCGGCGCAGGGCTCGGGCCAGTGGCTCGGAGATGGATGCGTCGTCCTCGGCGAGCAGTACACGGGTCATGGCAGTGATGGTAGTCCGCGAGGCGGACCCATCGGGGCGTGATCCACAACCCCTGCGGGTCTCAGGGGGATCATGACTACGACCTTTGATTCAGGGCATCCGGTTCCGCAGGGCCCTGTGATCCATGTCTCAAGTCCTTCCATATCCGACACTGTCATGTCGTATGGTGTCGTGTACGCCTGTAGCACTACACGGAGACCCTTAGCCTGCCGCGCGAGCAGCCAGTAGGAACGACCGCGGCGAAGGAAGCCAAGGGTCTCTTCTTGTGCGCGGACCCGGAGAGCCGGAGTCCGAGACAGTGAATGACCTGTGGGCCGGGCCCCGGGCGCAATGACGCTCCCGGGGTGTGGATCCCGGTGAGGAGATGTTCTTCCGCCCCCGGCGCCAGCCGGGGCGAGCCCCCCGGGCGTGGGGTGGAGCAGCCTTCGAACCGGTGCCGGTCACCCCCACCGGGCGCGTTTCGCCGATCGAGCGACGCGTCCCGACAGCAAGGAACGACCCATGGCGTCAACCCTGACGAAGGATCCGTCGGCCTCCGCCGGCGAGAAGACCTTCCTCGGCCACCCCCGCGGCCTGGCCAATCTCTTCATGACCGAGATGTGGGAGCGGTACAGCTACTACGGTATGCGTGCCCTTCTCGTCCTCTACCTGGCCGCCAATGTGGCCGACGGTGGACTCGGGATGAAGGACGCGACCGCGGTCGCGATCTACTCGGTGTACAACGCCATGGTGTACCTGCTCGCCCTTCCGGGCGGCTGGCTCGGTGACCGTGTCTGGGGCGCCCGCAAGGCGACCGCCATCGCCGGTGTCATCATCATGACCGGCCACTTCCTGCTGGCCATTCCGGTCGACGGGCTGTTCTTCGTCGGTCTCGGCTTCATCGCGGTCGGTTCCGGTCTGCTGAAGTCCAACATCTCCACGATGGTGGGCCAGCTCTACACGGACAAGAACGACCCGCGCCGGGACGGCGGCTTCACGATCTTCTACATGGGCATCAACCTCGGTGCCTTCGTCGCCCCGCTGACCATCGGCTGGGTCGGCCAGAAGGTCGACTGGCACCTCGGCTTCGCGATGGCCGGTGTGGGTATGGGCATCGGTCTGCTCTTCTACTTCCTGGGCTTCCGCCACCTGGCGGAGGAGTCCTCCAAGGTGCCGGCGCCGCTGACCGCCGAGGAGCGCTCCTCGCTGATCCGCAAGGCGCTGATCTGGCTGGGCGTCGCCGCCGCCGGTTACGCGATCGTCGGCCTGGCCGGCGTCTTCAGCGAGGACTGGGTGCTGTGGCCGCTGACGATCATCGGTCTGCTGCTGCCGCCGTGGTACCTGCTCAAGATCAAGCGTGACAAGGACCTGAGCCCGCTGGAGCGGTCCCGGATGTCCGGCTTCATCTGGTTCTTCGTCGCCGCCACCGCCTTCTGGACCATCTACGACCAGGGTGGCTCGGTCCTCTCCCTCTTCGGGAAGAACGACACCCAGGACGCGCTCTTCGGCTTCGAGTTCCCGACCACCTGGTTCCAGTCGCTGAACCCGCTGTTCGTGATGGCGCTGGCGCCGGTCTTCGCGATGCTGTGGGTCGCGCTCTTCAAGCGGAACCGCGAGCCCAGCACGATCTCGAAGTTCGCCATCGCCCTGCTGGTGATCGGTGGCTCCTTCGGTGTGATGACCGTGGCGCAGATGCTGGCCTCGGACGGCACCAAGGTCTCCCCGATGTGGCTGGTCTCGGTCTACTTCCTGATGACCGTCGGTGAGCTGTGCCTCTCCCCGGTGGGTCTGTCGCTGACCACCAAGCTGGCGCCGGAGAAGTACGCCTCCCAGATGATGGGTGTCTGGTTCCTGGCGATCACCACCGGCAGCTCGATCGTCTCGCTGCTCCAGCTGGTGGGCGCGCCGACCACCCACCCGGTGTGGTTCGCCGGTCTGGGCGTCGTCGCCGCGCTCGGCGGTGTCGCGATCTTCACCTCGCGTGCCAAGGTCAAGGCGCTCATGAGCGGCGTCAACTGACCCCGTACACGATCTGACGCGCTCGACCCAGGGCCGTCGTCCCGGTGGACTCCACCGGAACGGCGGCCCTGTGTCATGTCAGGGCTCGGCCGTGGCCGCCGGGGGGCGGACCAGGTCGACGACGGCCATGCCGACCCGGAAGAGCGCGGCGGACCCCACCACCGCGAGCAGCACCCAGAAGGCGGTCACCCCCCAGGGGCGGGCCACCTTCCAGGGGTGCTCGGCGAGGGTCCGGCCGGCGTAGCGGACGGCCACCCGGTAGTCGCCGTGGGCCCCCGCCGCCAGCTCCACGGGCAGCTCGATCCGGGCCGTGTCACCGGGTGCCAGGGTGCCGCGCCAGCGCCGCTCCTCCCACTGAGGGGCGTAGACACCGTGCGAGGTGCCCAGCCGGAAGACCGGGTTCTCGACCGGGGTGGTGCCCAGATTGCCGACGGTGAGGACGAGGCGCCGGGACGGCGGGGCGCCGAAGCGGACCAGCAGCCCGGACCCGCCCTCCAGCCGGGCGGCGGCCAGGACGGCGAGCCGGCCGGGGCCCCGGGGGCGGGGCAGCGGGGCGACCGGATGCCCCCGGACGGCGAGCGGGGCGTCCCGGGTCGCCCGGTCCCCGGTGACGGTGGCGACATGGACCACACAGGGGCAGGGCTCCGGGGGCGCGACCACCGGCAGCTCCAGGGTGAAGAAGCCGTTCGCGTCGGTGGTGACGGCGCGGCCGTCGGCGTTGGCGCAGGTGTTGGTGCCGCCGGTCATGTTCTGTCCGCAGATCAGCAGGGTGAGCAGGGTGCCGGGGCGCCAGCCGTCGCCGCTGACCACGATCCCGGTGCCGGGGGCGGCCCGCTGCTGGGAGAGCCGTACCTCCGGCACCCCGGGGGCGGCGGCCGGCAGCGGGGCCGGGACGAAGGGGAGGAGCGGCGCCAGGGCGAGCGCCAGGACGACGAGGAGCGGGCCGGTGCGGTACGGGCCGGTCCGCGCCCTCATGGGGCCCTCATGAGGGGGGCCGCAGGCGGGGGATCCCCGATCGGTGGGGCACCCACCGCTCAGCCCGCGCTCCGGCGACCGCGCCGGGTCAGCCAGAGGACCCCCGCCGCCCCGGTGAGCAGGACCGTGCCGCCGAGGGTGCCGAGCGCCGCCGCCGAGTCGAGGGGTCCGGTACGGGGCAGCTCGCCGTCACCGGAGCCCCCGGAGCCGCCCGAACCGCCGGTGCCGTTGGTGCCGCCGGTGCCGTTCGTGCCACTGGACCCATTGGTTCCGTTGGTGCCACTGGATCCGTTGGTGCCGTTGGTGGAGCCGGTGGACCCCGAGCCGGTGACCTGGAGTTCCAGCGAGGGTGCCGGGTTGTTCTTCGGCGTACAGGTCGTGGTCGTCCCCAGGGCCTTGATGGTGAGCACCCCGGCGGTGAAGGTGACCTTCCCGGTCACCCTCGGGGTCCAGGTCCCGGAGAGATCGCTGATCCGGATGGGGGTGTTGGCGGGGACGGCCTCCGCGTTGGACGGTCCGGTCACCGGGACGGTCCCGCTCGCGGCCCCGCCCAGCTTGATCAGGGCACTGGGTTTCATCGCCCCCTTGCCCAGCTCCACCGGGCTGGAGGAGACCCCTTTGCGGAAGGACATCGTGAGCCGGTAGCCGCCGCCGCTCGGGACCGCCTTGATGTCGATCGGGGAGACCGCGCCCTTGGGCCCGATCGGGGTCACACACTGGTAGTCGACGTCCACCACGACGGCGTGCGCGGGCGGGGCGGCGGTCAGTGCCGCCGGTGCCGCCAGGGCGGCCGTGAACGCCAGAGCTGTCCGATTCCGGTACCTCACCTCAAGTCCCCTCATGCCGACGGTCGTCGTCCACCGTCTGACGCCGGGTCCCGCGGGGCGCCGGGACCTCCCGCGTGCCGCGCGTACGGGCGGTCACGTTACTGACGGGACATCAGATCGGGGGCTCAAGGTACGCCGGGGCGCCGGGGGAGGGAAGACACGGGGCACGCCTTGTCGAAGGCTCCACAGGAACTTCGCACGTACGGAGAAAGCGGACGGATCGCCGCGCGCGGGCGCGTCCGGTCGCGCCACGGCGACCTTCCGCGCGCCCCGGGATCACCCCCGTACCGCACCGCCCGGGATCACCCGGTACGGCACCCGGAATCACCCCGTACGACACCCCGTACGGCTCCCGGGAGCGGTCCCGGAGGTCACGCCGGGGCGGCCAGCTCCGCCCAGACGGTCTTGCCCGGCGCCCCCGGCGCCCTGAGGACACCCCAGTCCAGACAGAGCCGCTGGACGATGAACATGCCATGGCCGCCGGGGCGCCCGGCACGGTGCGGGGTGCGGGGCGCGGGCTGGCCGCTGCCCCGGTCGGAGACCTCCAGCCGGAGCACCTTGCCGTCGCAGCCGACCTTCAGCTCCTCCGGGCCCTCGGCGTGCAGACAGGCGTTGGTGACCAGCTCGGAGACGACGAGGAGCACATCCTCGGCGGCGGCCCTGCGGTCGGCGGTGGCGGCGGGCAGCCACCCCCAGTCGTAGAGCGCCTGGCGGGTGAAGTCCCGGGCGAGCGGCACGATCCCGCTCGCACTGCCCAGGGCGAGGCGGCGCACCGGCCCCCCGCGCCCCGGACCGGCGGGCGGCACGGGCCCCCCGGGGTCCACGGCGGGAACGCCGCCGGCGACCTCCGGCTCAGGGCCGCGGTCGCCCGGCTGCTGCGGCCGGGTGGTGCTCATCAGCGCTTCACCTCACCGATTCGCGTCATGATCCTGTTCTCTGTCTGCCGCCCCCGCGCCAGCCGCGCCGGGCGGACCCACGACCGTGGTCACGGGCGCCCCGGACCGCCGTACGGCGAGGGGCGTGCGGACCGTGTGGGAGTTCTCCTGCCCTGGCGGGAGGTGACAACACTCACGGAGCCGGGATCGGTGTACCGGATCCCGGCTCGACGTGCCCGGTCAGCCGGGCAGGGCTTCATCGAGGGTGGAGTGGACGGTGAAGACCGCCCCCGCCCCGGTGATCTCCAGCACGCGTGCCACGACGGGTCGCAACCCGGTCAAATGGACCCCTCCCCCGGCCGCCTCCGCCTTCAGCCGGGCGGCCAGCAGCACATTGAGCCCGGTGGAGTCGCAGAACTCCAGCCGTGAACAGTCGATGACCAGACGGGAACGCCCCTGCTCCAGCGCCGAGTCGAGCGGCCCGCTGAGGACATCGGCGGTGTGGTGGTCCAGCTCCCCTGCCGGAGTCACCACTTCGCTGACGCCCTCGGTCCGGACCTCGACCTGAAGCCGGCCCCGATGTGCGCTGCCGGCCGTCCCGCGGTCCATGTCCGTCCCTCTTCGCCGAGTCGTCGTACGCCAGGTGTGACGTTTCTGGTCCGTCGCACCCTACGCCTTCCCGTCGGGGACGGGCCAGTGGAAGTTCCTGATCAAAGCCTTATGCCTGACAAATGCCACTTGCCATCACCCCCGGGGAACCGATAGGGCTGGAAGGGAACGAAACGTCACAGCAACCCCTCAACCGGCTTGGAGGCGCCGCTCACCGCGCAGCGCAGTACGGCTTCGGCAGCCATATGCCGAGAACGATGGAGGAGACCCATGTCACCCCGGCTGGACCCCGCCACCCCCGCGGACGGCGCCATCCTGGCGACCGGCGCCCCGACGCCCGGCGCGACCGGTGCGACCGGCGCCCCGACCGGTGCCGGACCCGGCATCGCGACCGCCGCCGATCCCGCCACCGCCCTCCCCGGAACGGACACCGAGACCGTCACCGACCCCGACCCCGCTTCCTCCTGGACCGGGGCGGAGCCGCCGCCCCCGGCCGGCCTCGGCGCGGTCGACGCCCGCGCCCTCTCCCGCACCCTCTTCGAGCGGCTGGCCCGCCTGGAGGAGGGCACCCATGAACACGCCTATGTCCGCAACACCCTGGTCGAGCTGAACCTCTCGCTGGTCCGTTTCGCCGCCGCGCGCTTCCGCTCCCGCAGCGAGCCGATGGACGACATCGTCCAGGTCGGCACCATCGGTCTGATCAAGGCGATCGACCGGTTCGAGTTGAGCCGGGGCGTGGAGTTCCCCACCTTCGCCATGCCCACCGTGATCGGGGAGATCAAGCGGTTCTTCCGGGACACCACCTGGTCGGTACGGGTGCCGCGCAGACTCCAGGAGCTGCGCCTCGATCTGGCGCGGGCCGGTGACGAGCTGACCCACCGGCTGGACCGCTCCCCCACCGTCGCCGAACTCGCCGCCCATCTGGGTGTCGCCGAGGACGAGGTGGTCGAGGGGATGGCCGCGGGCAACGCGTACACCGCAGGCTCGCTGGACGCCCGGCCCCAGGGCGACGACCGGGACGACACCCTCAACGACCGGATCGGGTACGAGGACAGCGCCCTGGAGGGCGTCGAGTACATCGAGTCGCTGAAGCCGCTGATCGCCCGGCTGCCCGCGCGCGACCGCAGGATCCTCGCCCTGCGCTTCGTCGGGAACATGACCCAGTCGGACATCGGGGAGGAGCTGGGCATCTCCCAGATGCAGGTCTCCCGGCTGCTCTCGCGGACCCTGGCCCGGCTGCGCGAGGGGCTCACCTCGGAGGGGTGAGCCCGGCCGCCCCCTCGATCCCGGCCGGGGGGCCCGGGGTGTCCGGACCGCGTCGCGAACGTCCGCGATGACATTGCGACGGGTCCCGCACAACTCGTATTCGAACACGGTCCGTTGATCGTAGGATTCGGACTGCTCTCGATTCTTCCGCGGGAGTCCGGCGCGCGGCCCCCTCCCGCGGGGTCCGGACCCCGTGCAAGTCCTCGTGAAAGGCTCGGTCTTCGTGGTCGTGGTTCACGTCGTCACCCCGGGTGCCGCGGTCACGCCGGGCACCCCGATACCCGGCGGCCGACCGCCCCGCCGGGCCCCCCGCCCGGCCGCCCCCCGGCGGTCGTCGTGGTGACCGGGCCCACCGGCGAAGGACCGGACCCCGCCACCGCCCGGACCCCGTGGTGGCCCCCGCTCACCGGTCTCACCGCCGTCGCCGCGGGCGCCGCCGCCGCCGACCACTGGACCACGGCCGGCTGGCGCCAGATCCTCGCCTGGGCCTGCGCCGCCCTGGTGGTCCTCACCCTGGCCTGGGCCCTCGCCCTGCTGCGGCTGCTCGGCGCCGAGCGACGGCTGCGCGCCGCCGACCGGCGCACCGCCCGCGCCCGGGGGGCCGAGGTCGGGCATCTCGCCTCGGTCCGGCTGCCCGCGATCACCGAGCGGCTGCGCTCCGGCGGCCGGCCGGACGACGTCCCCGGCCCGCTGGCCCCCGCCGCCGACACCGGCGCGGAGTTCGCGCGGGCGATCGACGCCGTGGTCGACGCCCTCGGCTCCGACGAGGCCGTCCGCCGGGAGCGGGTGCTGCGCGACTCGGTGCAGGCCGCCTTCGAGTCCGTCGCCCGCAACATGCACGCCATGGCCACCGTCCAGCAGCAGGTCCTCGACCGGGTGGAGCGCTCCATCGAGGACCCCCTGCTGATGGCGGAGGTGATGAAGGCCGACCACGCCGCCGCCCAGATGACCCGTAAGGCCCAGACCCTGCTGGTGATGTGCGGGGTGTGGCCGGCCCGCCGGGAGACCCGCCCGGTCTCGCTCTACGACTGTGTCCGGGGCGCCCAGTCCCGGATCGTGGAGTTCAACCGGATCGAGGTGCACGGCGGCCAGAATCTGTACGCGGTGCCCCCGGCGGTCGAGGGCCTGATGCACGCCATCGCCGAACTCCTGGAGAACGCCACCGTCTTCTCGCCCTCCAGCACCCGGGTCCTGGTGACCGTGCGCGAGGTCGGGGCCGGTGCGGTGGTGGAGATCGACGACGCCGGGCTCGGCATGCCGCCGGATGTGCTGCTCCGCTCCACCGCCCGGCTGCGGGACGGGCTCGACCTCGCCGAGCTGGGCGCCGTCCCCCGGCTCGGGCTGGCCTGCGTCGGCCGGTGGACCCGCGAACTGGGCTTCGGTGTGGAGCTGTCGGGGGCGTCGGCGTACGGGGGCACCCGCGCGGTGGCCTTCGTACCGCACCGGCTGCTCACCGAGCCGCTGCCGCAGCCCTCCGGCCGGAGCCTGCCCCTGCGGGGCGCGCGGCTGAACGGAAGGGCCGCACCGGCCACCCCCGCACCGGCCGACCCCGGCACCGCCCCGTACGCCGCAGGACACCGGTCGCACCCGGCGCCCGCCCCCGGACCCGTACCGCACCCGGCCAATACCGGGACGGCCGACGGTGCCCCGCGCCCGTGGACGCCCCCGCGCCCCACGGCCGAGCTGTACACCGCGCCCCGCTCCGGCACCGCCTGGCCGGACGCGCCCCAGCACACCACTGCGGACCCGGAGCACGGCCCGCGCACCGGAGCAGGCCCGGCCGGGCACCCCGCGGACCCGGCGCGGGTGCCACCGGCCCGTACCACCGTCCCCCGGCAGCCGCTGCCGCCCGAACAGCCCGGCCCCGCGGGCCCGCTGCCCCGCCGCCGCAGCCGCCGGGGAGCCGCCGTGGAGGCCGCCGCCCGCACCGCCCTCACCCCCGAACCGCCGGCCGCTCCCCCGCTCCCCGGCGACCGGGCCGTCTGGACCCCCGAGGCGGCACGGGCGTCGATCGCCAGTGTGGTCTCCGGCTCCCGGCGCGGCCGGGCGGCCCTCGCCCGGGGCGGCACCCCGACCCCCGAACCCGACGCTCACCCTGGAGGCCGGTCATGACCGGGACCATCACCCGACTTCCCGACCTGGGCTGGATGCTGCGCCCCCTCACCGAGATCCCCGGCGTCCGGCACGCCGTGGTGGTCTCCGAGGACGGGCTGCGGCTCGGCCACGCCTCCGCCGAGAACCTGAGCGGGCCCGTGGCCTCGCTCAGCGTCGCCGAGGCGGAGGCGCTCTCCGCCGCCTGCGCGGCGATGAACATGACCGGCCGGTCCACCGCCGCGCTGCTCTTCGGCCGGGGCGCGGGGGTGCGCCAGCTGATGCTGGAGTCCGAACACGGCTTCGTCCTCTTCACCCATGCGGGCGTGGGCGCGCATCTGGGGGTCGCCACGGACACCGAGGCGGATGTGGGGCTGGTCGCCCAGCAGATGCAGTTGCTGGTCGCGAAGATCGGCGCCCATCTGTCGACCCAGCCCCGGGACCCGGTCACCGGGTCCTCATGACGGAGTGTCCGGAGGACCGGACACCGTCGGCGGTACGTCCGTATGTGATCACCAGGGGGCGCGCCGGGACCGGCGGTGAGCCGCTGGCCTGGGAGACCCTGGTGATGGCCACCGACGCCGCCTTCCCCCCGTCGCTCCAGCCGGAACACCATCAGATCCTGACCCACTGCCAGGGCCTGCTGTCGGTGGCGGAGGTGGCGGCGCATCTGGGACATCCGCCCTCGGTGGTCCAGGTGCTCCTCGCCGACCTCGTCGAGTGGGGTCTGGTGGTGACCCGCCCGCCCATCCCGCAGGCCGAACACACCGATGTGACCATGCTCAGAAAGGTCCTTCATGGCCTCGAACGCCGTCTCTGACGCCCATGGCCGGGCGCCGGGACCACCGGGCCCGCACATAGCGCGCGGCGGCCCGGGCACCGCACCGGTCGCGGTCACGGGCGGGGGCAGCGGCCCCGGCCCGGGGACCCAGCCCGGCAAGTACGTCAGCCCCAGCGTGGCCGGGGCGGCGAAGATCCTGGTCGTCGGGCCGCTCGGGGTGGGCAAGACCACCCTGATCGGCACCGTCTCGGAGATCAAGCCGCTGTCGACCGAGGCGATGATGACCCAGGCGGGGGCCCGCTACGACACCCTGGTGGAGAGCGGCAAGACCACCACCACCGTCGCCCTGGACTTCGGACGGATCACCATCGACGGGGCCCTGGTGCTCTATCTCTTCGGCACCCCGGGGCAGCAGCGGTTCCTGCCCGCCTGGCGGGATCTGGCCCGGGGCGCGCTGGGGGCGCTGGCCCTGGTCGACACCCGGGACCTGGCCTCCTCCTTCGACGCGCTGGGCAATCTGGAGGAGCTGGGACTGCCGTTCGCGGTCGCGGTGAACACCTTCCCCGGCAGTCCCCGCTACCCGGAGGGCGAGCTGCGCGCCGCCCTCGACCTGCTGCCGGGGACCCCGCTGGTGGAGTGCGACGCACGGGAGACCCGCTCCTCGGTACGGGCGCTGATCGCGCTCCTCGGCCATCTGATCGACAGCGCCCCGCCCGCACCGGCCGGGGCCCGGGGGCTGCCCCTGACGGAGCGGACATGAGGACGGGCCCCGGGCCGGACCTGAGGACGGGCGGCGGGACGGGCGGCTGCCCGGCGGCGGCGCTGCACGGCCCCGGCCCCGCCGGGGACGCGCTCCCCGCCCACTACGCCCGGCTGCGCCGGGAGCACGGCCCGGTGGTCCCGGTGACCGTGGCCCCCGGGGTCCGGGCCTGGCTGGTGATCGGCCACCGTGAGCTGCTCCGGCTGACCCGCGAGGAACAGGACTTCTCCCACGATCCGCGCCACTGGGCGCAGCTGCGCGAGGGCCGGGTGCCGGCCGACTCGCCGATCCTGCCGATCGTGGGGTGGCGGCCGTCGCTGCTGTACGCGGACGGTCAGCAGCACCGGCGGATGCGGTCGGCGGTCTCCGCCGCGCTGGACGGGATCAACGGCCATGAGCTGCGGCGCGGGGTACGGGCCGCCGCCGAACGGCTGATCGCCTCCTTCGCGGGCCGCCGGGAGGCGGATCTGGTGGGGCACTACGCCCGTACGCTGCCGACGCAGGTCATCACCGCGCTGCTGGGCCTGGACGGGATCACCGGCGGCCGGCTGGCGCACGCCATCGGCGGGCTGGCGGCGGCGGACGAGGAGTCGGCGCAGGCCGGGGCGCGGGTGGACGGCATTCTGCGGACGCTGATCGCCGCCAAGCGGGAGCGGCCCGGCTCGGACATCACCTCCGCGCTGCTGCGCCATCCGGCCGGGCTCACCGACGAGGAGGTGCTGCACAACCTGGTGGTGATCTTTGTGACCGGGCGGCAGACGGCGGTGCACTGGATCTCCACCACGCTGTGGATCCTCCTCTGCGACCCGGCGTTCCGCTCCTCGCTGACGGTGGGTCATCTCAGTGTGGACGACGCGCTGGACCTGGTGCTGTGGCGGCATCCGCCGACGCAGGTCTTCCCGGCGCGGTACGCGACGCGCGCGGTCGAGCTGGGCGGTCGGCACATCGCGGCCGGGGACATGCTGCTGCTGGGGCTCGCGGGGGCCAATCTGGATCCGGCGGCGCTGCCGCAGGACGGCGGCCCGGTGATCGGGAACCGCTCCCATCTGGCCTTCGGGGCCGGTCCGCACGCCTGTCCGGCGCAGGACCAGGCCCGGCTGATCACCCGGACCGCCGTGGAGACCGTCCGCCATCGGCTGCCCGATCTGGAGCTGGCGGTTCCGGAATCCGCGCTGAGCTGGGTCTCCTCGCCCTGGGCGACGGGTCTGGCGGCGCTGCCCGTACGGTTCTCCGAGCCGCAGTTCTCCCAGGACATCACGGCCGGGGGCTGACCGCCCGTACCGGCGCCGTGCGCGCACACCCCCGTACCGGCATCCCCGTACCGGCATCCCCGTACCGGCATCCCCGTATCGGCATCCCCGTATCGGCGCCGGGTGAAGGCACTCCGCACTGATCCGTACCGGCCCCGGCCCCGTGGTCTTGGGTACCGCCCGTATCTCACCGCACCTCCCTCGTCACCGCGACCTCAGGAGAGCCACGTGAGCACACCCATCCCCTCGCCCTACCGCCCGAACAGCGCCGGTGGCTGCCCCCACGCGGCCAACGCCCGGCTGCGCGCCACCGGGAACGTGATCGACATCCTGCTCGCCGGGGATGTCCCCGGGAAGCTGGTCCTCGGCCATGACACCGTCAAGGAGCTGCTCTCCCGGCCGGACATCGGCAAGTCGCCCCAGCACTTCACCCTGTTACGGGAGGGGCGGATACCCGAGGGGTGGCCGCTGCTCGTCTTCGCGGTCACCCCCGGGATGCTGACCGCCGACGGCGACGACCACCGGCGGCTGCGGTCCCTGGTCAGCCAGGCCTTCACCGCCCGGCGGGTGGCGGAGCTGCGCCCCCGGATCGAGGAGGAGACCACCGTCCTGCTGGACGCGATGGAGCGGGTGGCCCGGGACGGCGGCGGGGTCGCCGATCTGCGGACCCACTTCGCGCTGCCCCTGCCGCTGCATGTGATCTGCGCGCTGCTGGGGGTGGAGCGGGAGTACGCGGACCGGCTGCACGGGCTCTCCGGCCCGCTGCTCTCCACCTCCGTCGGCCCCGAGGAGGCCGTCGCCGCCCACCAGGAGATGCTGAGTGTCCTGGGGACGATCGCGGCGGCCCGCCGGGAGCGGCCCGGGGACGATCTCACCAGTGCGCTGATCGCCGCGCGGGAGGAGAACGGCGACCGGCTCAGCGAGGCGGAACTGATCGGCACCATGATGCTGCTGATCATCGCGGGCCATGAGACCACCCTGAATCTGATCACCAATGCGGTACGGGCCCTGCTCGCCCACCCCGATCAGCTGGCGGCGGTCCGTTCCGGGGCCGCGAGCTGGGCGGACGTGGTGGAGGAGACCCTGCGCTGGGACGCCCCGGTGAGCTACTTCCCGTTCCGCTACCCGGTGGAGGATCTGGTGCTGGACGGGACGCCGATCGCCCGGGGCACCCCCGTGCTCGCGGCGTACTCGGCGGCGGGCCGGGACCCGGCCGCCTACGGCCTCGACGCGGACCGCTTTGTGGTGACCCGCCGCTCCCGCCATCTCTCGCTGGGCCATGGCGCGCACTTCTGCCTGGGCGCGCCGCTCGCGCGGATGGAGGCGGCCGTCGCGCTGGAGGCGCTGTTCGACCGCTTCCCCGAGCTGGAGCCGGCGGTGGCGGAGGCGGAGCTGCCGAGGCGCCCCACCTTTGTCGGGAACAGCGTGCTGGAGCTGCCGTTGCGGCTGCTGCCCTGACCCGGCGGGGGCACGGGGGCGGGCGCGGGCGCGGGCGCGGGGCTCAGATCTCCTTGCGGCCCCGCCGCCAGACATCGGTGACCAGCGGGACCCCGGGCCGGTAGGCGAGATGGACGGGGCTGGGCGCATCCAGCAGCACCAGATCGGCGCGGGCGCCGGGGGCCACCCGGCCGATGTCGTCCCGGCGCAGCGCCGCCGCCCCGCCCGCCGTCGCCGACCAGATCGCCTCCTCGGGGGTCATCCCCATGTCCCGGACGGCGAGCGCGATGCAGAACGGCATCGAGGAGGTGAAGGAGGAGCCCGGGTTGCAGTCGGTGGAGAGCGCGACCACCGCCCCCGCGTCCAGCAGCCGGCGGGCGTCGGGCCAGGGGGCGCGGGTGGAGAACTCGGCGCCGGGGAGCAGCGTCGCGACGGTGGTGGAGTGGGCGAGGGCGTCGATGTCGGCGTCGTCGAGATGGGTGCAGTGGTCGGCGCTGGCGGCGCCCAGTTCGACGGCGAGCCGCACCCCGGGGCCGTGGCCGAGCTGGTTGGCGTGGACCCGGGGCACCAGCCCCCGGGCGGCTCCGGCGGTGAGGACGGCGCGGGCCTGGTCCCCGTCGAAGGCGCCCTTCTCGCAGAAGACGTCGACCCAGCGGGCGTGCGGGGCGCAGGCGTCCAGCATCGGGCCGGTGACCAGGTCGACATAGCCCGCCGGGTCGTCGGCGTACTCGGGGGCGACGATATGCGCGCCCAGATAGGTGACCTCGTCGGTGTGGCGGGCGGCGATCTCCAGGGCGCGGGCCTCGTCGTGGACGGTGAGCCCGTATCCGGACTTGGTCTCGACGGTGGTGGAGCCCTGGCGCAGCGCCTCGGTGAGATAGCGGGTGAGGTTGGCGGTCAGCTCGGTGTCGGAGGCGGCGCGGGTGGCGGCGACGGTGGTACGGATGCCGCCCGCGCGGTAGGGGAGGCCGGACATCCGGGCGTTGAACTCGGCGGTGCGGTCCCCGGCGAAGACGAGATGGGAGTGGGAGTCCACGAAGCCGGGGAGGGCGGCGGCGCCGGCGGCGTCATGGACGGTGTCGGCGGCGGGGGCGTCGCGGGCGGGGCCGACCCAGGCGAAGCGGTCGCCGTCGAGGAGGACGGCGGCGGCGGTGAGGGTTTCGAGGGGGGTGCCGGTGGCGTGGGCGGGGTCATTGGTGACCAGGGTGCCGATGTTGGTGATCAGGGTGGTGGTCATGGTGTCCTCCCGCCGGTGGGGCCGTTCTCGGTGAGGGGCGCCGGGCCGGTGTCGTCGCCGCCGTCGCCGAGGATGAGCCGCCGGTGGGCGTCCTGGAGTCCCTCGGGCAGGGCGTCGGGGGTGCACCAGCGGGCTTCGAGGATCTCCAGCGGGTCGATCCGCAGCTCGCCGCCGATGAGACGGGCCTCGAAGGCGACCTCGGCGCGCAGCCGGTAGCCGCTGGTCAGCCGGAGCAGCCGGCCGGTGCGGACATCGAGGCCGGTCTCCTCCTTGACCTCCCGGACGACGGTGGCGCCGAACTCCTCGCCCTTGAGGGCGTATCCGGTGGGCAGCCCCCAGGGGCGCTGCTCGGGCCAGAGCCGGTGGCGCAGCAGCAGGACGCGGCCCCGGTCGTCGCGGACGAGGCCGGTGACGCCGACCATGAACTTGGCGTTCGCCAGCCACATGATCCGCCACTGGGCGCGGCCGTTGATGCTCCGCCACAGCCGGGCGGCGATGCTCTTCACTCCGTCGGTGCCTGTCTGCCGGGGTGTGGTCAGGGACGGCCCTGGAGGTCCCGGGGGACGGGCGGCCGGTGGAACACCAGCCCCGGGCAGCCGAGGGGATGCACGATCCCCGCCGCGTGCCAGCAGTTCATGCAGCGGACCTCCCGGGGGAACTCCGGGTCGGACAGGGTCTCTCCGCCGCACCGGGGGCACCGCATGCACTCTCCCTACGCCGAGTAGCCGTTCCTGTCCAGGGTCGCACCCCGGGCCGGTACGGTCCACCGCCGGGCGCCGGGGGCGGGCCGGGGCGCGGTACGGGCTGTTCCCGGGGCGCATCAGGCGCGCAGGGCGGCGATGGCGGCGCCGAGGGCCCCGGCGGTGTCCGGGATCGCGGTGTGGACGCCGTCGCGGACGATCCGGCGGCCGGCGACCACGACCTCGGTGACATCGGCGGCGGTGGCGGCGAAGACGACGGCCTCGGCGGCGAGCCGGGGCACGGGTCCGGCGGTACGGACGGAGTCCAGCGCGACGGCGGCGAAGTCGGCGTCGGCGCCCGCCGTGAGGCTGCCCTGGCCGGGCCGGCCGAGGGCGGTGTGCCCGGCGGCGGTGGCGGCGTGCAGCAGGGCGGCCGAGGTCCAGTGGCCCCGGGTGCGGGTGCGCAGCCGTTCGTCGAGTTCCAGGGCGCGGGCCTCCTCCAGGAGGTCGATCACGGCATGGCTGTCGCTGCCGAGGGAGAGGGGGCAGCCCGCGCGGCCGAGGGCGACGGCGGGGCCGATGCCGTCGGCGAGGTCCCGTTCGGTGGTGGGGCACATACAGACACCTGTCCCGGCGGTGCCCAGCAGGTCGATGTCCTCGTCGGTGAGATGGGTGGCGTGGACGGCGGTGACGGTGGGCTTCCAGAAGCCGGAGTCGGCGAGCAGCCGGGTGGGGGTACGGCCGTACACGGCGCGGCTGGCCTCGTTCTCGGCGGGCTGCTCGGAGAGGTGGACATGGACGGGGAAGCCGTCGGTGCGTTCGGCGAAGCGGGCGTAGTCGTCGGCGGCGGAGAAGGCGCGGACGGAGTGGACGGCGGCGCCGATCAGGGCGTGGCCGCCGGGGCGGAGCCTGGACCAGCGCTCGTGCCAGGCGTCGGCGCTCGCGTCGCCGAAGCGGAGCTGGGGGCCCTCCAGGGGGCGGTGGCCGTCGCGGGTGAGGCCGCCGTGGAGATAGACGGTGTCGAGGAGGGTGATCCTGATCCCGGCATCCGCCGCCGCCGCGATCAGGGCCTCGCCCATGGCGTTGGGGTCGGCGTAGGGGACGCCGCCGGGGCCGTGGTGGAGATAGTGGAACTCCCCCACGGCGGTGATCCCGGCGAGCGCCATCTCCGCGTACACCGCGCGGGCGAGGGCGTGGTACGTGTCGGGGGTGAGCCGGGTGGCGACCTGGTACATGGTCTCGCGCCAGGTCCAGAAGGTGCCGGTGCCGACCTGGGCGGTGCCGCGCAGGGCGCGGTGGAAGGCGTGCGAATGGGTGTTGGCGAGGCCGGGGACGGTCAGTCCGCGCAGCACCTCGGCGCCGGGCGGGGGCGTGGTCACCCCGCTCCGTACCGCCGCGATCCGGCCGTCACGGACATCGAGGGCGACGCCCGGCTCGACATGGGTGTCCAGCCAGGCGTGTTCGGCCCAGTAGGTGGTGGGGGGTGCGGTGGCCGGGGGTACGGGGGTCAGCGGCACGCCAGTCCCTCCAGGACATCGGTGAGGGCGTCGACCCCGGCGAGACAGTCGTCCTCGGTGGCGGACTCGGCCGGGGAGTGGGAGACACCGGTGGGGTTGCGGACGAAGAGCATGGCGGTGGGGACGGCGCCGGAGAGGATGCCCGCGTCATGGCCGGCCCCGGTGCCGAGGACGGGGGCGGCACCGCCGAGCAGGCGGTTCAGCTCGTCGCGCAGGGCGTGCTCGAACTCCACGACCGGGGTGAAGGACTCCCGTACGACGGTGAGGTCGACCCCGTCGCGCTCGGCGCGCTCCCGGGCGGCCTCCTCGATCGCGGTGACCACGGTGTCGAGGGTCTCCTGGTCGGCGGCGCGGGAGTCGAGCCAGCCACGGACCAGGGAGGGGATGGCGTTGACGCCGTTCGGTTCCACGGCCACCTTGCCGAAGGTGGCGAGGGCACCGGTGAGGTCGGCGGCGCGGCGGGCGGCGAGGACGGTCTCGGCGTAGCTGAGCATCGGGTCGCGCCGGTCGGCGAGGCGGGTGGTGCCGGCGTGGTTGGCCTCGCCCGCGAAGTCGAACCGCCAGCGGCCGTGGGGCCAGATGGCGGAGGCGATGCCGACGGGGTCGCCGGAGAGGTCGAGGGCCCGGCCCTGCTCGACGTGCAGCTCCACGAAGGCGCCGATCCGGGCGAGGCGTTCGGGGTCGGGCCCGAGGGTCTCGGGGTCCTGGCCCGCGTGCTCCATCGCCCGGGCCAGGGTGACGCCGTCCGCGTCGGTCAGCGCGTGGGCGCGCTCCCGGGTGAGCTGTCCGGTCGTGAGCCGCGACCCGACACACGCGAGCCCGAAGCGGGCGCCCTCCTCGTCCCCGAAGTTGACGATCCCCACCGGCCGGACGGGGCGCGCGCGCCGGGCGCGGAGCGCGTCCAGCGCGGCGAAGGCGGAGACCACCCCGAGCGGCCCGTCGAACGCGCCGCCGTCGGGCACGGAGTCCAGATGCGACCCGGTCACCACGGCGTCCCCGTCGGCGGGGTCGCCGAGCCACGCCCACTGATTCCCGTTCCGGTCGGCCTCGTACCGGAGGCCCCGCGTGTGGGCCTGCGCCTGGAACCAGGCACGGCAGTCGCGGTCGGCGGGGGTCCACGCGTAGCGGCGGTAGCCGTGGGTGCGGGGGTTTCGCCCCAGGGGGGCGAGGTCCTTCCACATCTCGGTGAAGGTCTGCGTCATCCGCGCGTGCTCCTTAATTCAAGCTCCTCCGGCGTTTGAGGAGCGGGGCCTCAAAAACCAGCCTCTCCGGCGATTGAGGAGCGGGGTTCGGGGCTGGCCCCGACGTCTGCCCGAGCCGACTCGGGGCCAAGGTCCGTCCTCAATCGCCGGACGGGCTGAGAATTACGTATCCCGCCCCGCCGGTGGCCTCAGGAATCCCGTCTGTCGGGAGCCCGAGGAGGCAAATCAAGCCTCTCCGGCGATTGAGGAGCGAGGGCCTCAAAATCAAGCCTCTCCGGCGATTGAGGAGCGGGGTTCGGGGCTGGCCCCGACGTGTACCCGAGCCGACTCGGGGCCGAGGTCCGTCCTCAAACGCCGGACGGGCTGAATATGCCCAGCCGTCCGTCCTCAATGGCCGGACGGGCTGGTTTGAGAGGCCGGCTCGGACATCGGGATGCGGACGCCTCGGGTGGTCGCGACCTCGGCGGCGTCCTCGTAGCCGGCGTCGACATGCCGGATCACCCCCATCCCGGGGTCATTCGTCAGCACCCGCCGAATCTTCTCCCCCGCCAGCTTCGTGCCATCGGCAACCGTCACCTGCCCCGCATGCAGCGAGCGCCCCATCCCCACCCCACCCCCATGGTGGATCGAGACCCACGACGCCCCGGACGCCACATTCACCATCGCGTTCAGCAGCGGCCAGTCCGCGATCGCGTCGGAGCCGTCGCGCATCGCCTCCGTCTCGCGGTAGGGCGAGGCGACCGACCCGCAGTCGAGGTGGTCGCGGCCGATGACGACCGGCGCCGCCAGCTCCCCCTTGGCGACCATGTCGTTGAAGCGTTCGCCCGCGCGGTCGCGCTCCCCGTAACCGAGCCAGCAGATCCGCGCGGGCAGCCCCTGGAACCGGACCCGTTCCCCCGCGAGGCCGATCCAGCGGCGGAGGGACTCGTTCTCCGGGAAGAGGTCGAGGACGGCCCGGTCGGTGCGGGCGATGTCGGCGGGGTCGCCGGAGAGCGCCGCCCAGCGGAAGGGGCCCTTGCCCTCGCAGAAGAGGGGGCGGATATAGGCGGGGACGAAGCCGGGGAAGTCGAAGGCCCGCTCGTACCCGGCGAGCTTCGCCTCGCCCCGGATGGAGTTGCCGTAGTCGAAGACCTCCACGCCCGCGTCCTGGAAGCCGACCATCGCCTCGACATGGCGGGCCATGGACTCCCGGGCCCGCTCGGTGAAGTCGGCCGGTTTGGCGGCGGCGTACGCGGCCATCTCCTCGAACGGCACCCCGGCGGGAAGATAGCTGAGCGGGTCGTGGGCGGAGGTCTGGTCGGTGACGATGTCGACGGGCGCGCCGATCTCCAGCGCCCGGGGCAGCAGCTCGGCCGCGTTGCCGAGGACCCCGATGGAGAGCGGCCGGCGGGCCTCGCGCGCCTCGGCGGCCAGGCGCAGGGCGTGGTCGAGGGAGTCGGCGCGGACATCGAGATAGCGGTGCTCGATCCGGCGTTCGATGGCGCGCGGGTCGCAGTCGATACAGATCGCCACGCCGTCGTTCATGGTGACGGCGAGCGGCTGCGCGCCGCCCATCCCGCCGAGTCCGGCGGTGAGGGTGACGGTCCCGGCGAGGGTCCCGCCGAAGCGCTTGGCGGCGACGGCGGCGAAGGTCTCGTACGTCCCCTGGAGGATCCCCTGGGTGCCGATGTAGATCCAGGACCCGGCGGTCATCTGCCCGTACATGGTGAGTCCGAGCGCTTCGAGGCGCCGGAACTCCTCCCAGGTGGCCCAGTCGCCCACGAGGTTGCTGTTGGCGATCAGGACGCGCGGCGCCCATTCATGGGTCTGCATCACCCCGACCGGCCGGCCGGACTGGACCAGCATGGTCTCGTCCTGCTTCAGCGTGGTGAGGGTGCGGACCATCGCGTCGAAGGAGTTCCAGTCGCGCGCGGCCCGTCCGGTGCCGCCGTAGACGACGAGCCGGTCGGGGTGTTCGGCCACCTCGGGGTCGAGGTTGTTCTGGAGCATCCGGAGGGCGGCTTCCTGCTGCCATCCCCGGGCGGTCAGCTGGTTACCGCGCGGGGCTCGTACGGGGCGGGGTCCCGGCATGGCGATGCCTCCTTGTGACGGCGGCCCGCCGGCTGGGCGGCGGCGCCCGCATGGTGAGGAATTCATTCACATCCTGATCGAGTGAATACTTCTAGTCAACAGCTGTGCCGGGCACGGAAACCGTGTTTGGCTGGCACATATGACTCCAGAACGCCGGAATCCCGCCGTACGAGCCGCCGTCGAACAGGGGCTCCTCACCGAGGAACACCCCGTGGTCGCCCTCCTGGACACCGCCGGGATCCGGGCGTCGGCCAACGCCCTCAAGGAGGCGTTCGCCCGGGTCACCGACGCCCCCGTGCTGCACGCCTTCGCCGTGAAGGCCGCCCCCCTCGTCCCCGTACTCGCCCTGCTCCACGCCGAGGGCATCGGCGCCGAGGTCGCCAGCCCCGGCGAGCTGGCCCTGGCCCGCGCGGCGGGCGTCCCCGCCCACCGCACCGTCCTCGACTCCCCCGCCAAGACCACCGCCGAGCTGCGCGAGGCCCTGCGGCTGGGGATCGCCCTCAACGCCGACAACGTCCAGGAACTGACCCGTATCGACGCCCTCGCCGCCGGCACCGACCGGCTGCCGCCGCTGGGCCTGCGGATCAATCCCCAGGTGGGCGGCGGGACCATCGGCGCCCTCTCGACCGCGACCGCCACCTCCAAGTTCGGGGTGGCGCTCCGCGATCCCGGCGCCCGCGCCGAGGTCGTCCGGATGTACCGCGAACGGCCCTGGCTCACCCGGCTGCACACCCACACCGGCTCCCAGGGGATACCGCTCGCCCGGATGGTGGAGGGGGTACGGGAGCTGCACGCCCTCGCCGAGGAGATCAACACGGCGGTCGGCCGGCGCCAGATCGACACCCTCGACATCGGCGGCGGACTCCCCGTCAACTTCGCCTCCGACACCACCGAACCCACCTTCGACACCTACGCCCGGCTGCTCGCCCGCGAGGTCCCCGGCCTCTTCGACGGCGGCTACGGCCTGGTCACCGAGTACGGCCGGGCCCTGATCGCCAAGCACGGTCTGATGCTCGCCCGGGTCGAGTACACCAAGGTCTCCGGCGGGCGCCCGATCGCCGTCACCCATGCGGGTGTCCAGGTCGCCACCAGGACCGTCTACGACCCCGCCGCCTGGCCGCTGCGGATCGCCGCATACGACGGGAGCGGACGGCCCAAGGGCGGCGACCCGGTGGTCCAGGACATCGCGGGCCCCGCCTGCTTCGCGGGCGATCTGCTGGCCGAGGGCCGGGAGCTGCCGCCGCTGGAGCCCGGCGACACGGTGGCCGCCCTGGACACCGGCGCGTACTACTTCTCCAACCACTACGGCTACAACACCCTGCCCCGGCCCGCCGTGCACGCCTTCACCACCGGGGGCGACGGGCGGGTGGACTTCCGTACCGTACGGGCCGCACAGGCCACATCGGAGCTGGTCGCGGAGGCGGGCGGGGACCGGGCGGACGCACTGCTCTGACCGCTTCCGGGACGGGTGCGCGGACCCTATCGGGGGCCGCGCATGTTCCGTTGGAAAATGCCGGAACTCCTCCGGCCCCCGGCGGCGGTCCCTAGCGTGGCGGTCACCGCACACCCGTGCGCGGAACGCCAGGGCGACGGAGGGGGCCCGCGTGCCCGGAATCGATGAGTGTCTGCTGGAGGCCATGCTGGTGCCCGGGGCGCGCGGGGCGGCCCTCGTGGACTGGGTCAGCGGGCTCGCGCTGGGCGCCGTCGGGGACGCACCGGACGGCGCCCACCAGGACACCGCCGTCCGCACCGCCGAACTGGCCCGGGTCGCCACCGAGTACATCGCCCTCGGCACCACCGGCGGCGACGGCGATGGAGGGCTGGAGGACCTGATCCTCACCACCCCCGGCGCCTACCATCTGCTCCGCCCGGTGGAGGCCGGCTTCGACAGCAGTGTGCTGCTCCATCTCTGGCTCGACCGGGACCAGGGCAATCTCGCCCTCGCCCGCTTACGGATGCGGGACCTCACCGGGCGGCTGGTCCTGCGATGACCTGCCCCCTCCTCGTACGGCTGACACGGGAGCGGGCCACCGGGGTGCTCGTCCGCGACCACGGCGCGCTCTATCTCGCCGACGGCGAGGTGGTGCACGCCGAGGCGCCCGCCGCCCCCGGGATCGAGGTCCTGCTCACCGCGAGCGGACGGCTGGGGCCCGACCGCTGGGCGCGGGCGATGAGCAGCGCCGCCCCGCGCGGCGAGGTCGCCCGCCATCTGGTCGACAGCGGTGAACTCAGCGGCGGTGAGCTGGAGATCTGCCATCTGGTCGCCCTGCACGACGCCGCCTGGTTCGCGCTCGCCCCGGGGAGCGGGACCGGCAGATTCCGTTACGGGGTACGGCACTGGCTGGGGCGGGTACGGCCGGTGGCGACGCGCGCGGTGGAGCGGGAGGCGGAACGCCGCTCACGGGCGCTGGACCAGGTGTGGCCGCACCCCGGCGTCGACACCGCCCCGGTGCTCCGCCGGGCCGGGGCGGCGGGGCGGCGGCTCGGACCGCGCCACCGGCGGCTGCTGGAGCTGGCCGACGGGACCCGGACCCCGCTCGCCATCGCCCACGCGCTGGGCAGACCCGCCTTCCACACCCTGATCGACATCCGCAGACTCGCGGCGGACGGGGTCATCGGCACCCCCGGCCCGGCGGCGCTCCCGGGGGCGGCCGGGACCGTACCGCAGCTGCCCGTATCACCGCCGCTGCCCCGCCGGGCCGCCGATCATCCGGGCGCGCGCGGACTGCCGCCGGACGCCCCGGACACCGCACTGCTGCGGCGGGTCCGCGACGCCCTCGGACCCCGCTGACCCCGCTCACCCCCGTACATTCCCGCGATCCCGCGATCCTGGACTCCTGGAAGGGACACCCACCATGGCCACCACCGAACAGGCCCTGAAGCAGGCCACCAGCACCATCGACGGCGTCATCGGCGCCGCGCTCGTCGACTACAGCAGCGGAATGGCGCTCGGCACGATCGGCGGCGGGAACGATCTCGATCTGGCGGTCGCGGCGGCGGGCAACACCGATGTGGTCCGCGCCAAGCTGCGGACGATGGAGCAGCTGGGGCTCAAGGACACCATCGAGGACATCCTGATCACCCTCGGCACCCAGTACCACCTGATACGCCTGCTCAAGGGGCGCGGCGGGGACGGGCTCTTCCTCTATCTGGCGCTCGACAACCGGCGGGCGAATCTGGCGATGGCCCGTCATCAGCTGCGGCGCATCGAGGCGGAGCTGGAGGTGTGAGCGGCCGGTACGCACCCCTCAGCAGGCGGTACGCATCCCTCAGCGGGCGGTACGGGGACGGCTGCGGGCGGTACGGGACGTCGGGGGCGGCGGCCGGAGGAAGGGCCCGGCCGCCGTCCCGGGGCCTCAGCGGACGTCGACGTAGTCACCTGCGGCGGTGGCCGCCTGGGTGGTCGTGGTGCCCGCGAAGGTGTAGCGGTAGTAGCCGTCGGCGGTGGCCTTGACCGTGGTACTGAGCTTGCCCTCGCTGTTGGACTTCACCGTCTTGAGGGTGGTGTACGAGGTGGCGTTCTTGGCGCGGTACTGGAGCTTCACGGACTGGCCCGCGTACCCCCAGTACTTCTGGCTGAGCCAGTTGGCGCGGGTCAGCTGTCCGGTGACGGTGAGGGTCTGACCCTTGGTCACCGGCTCGGGCGAGGCGTTGACCGAGAGCTTGCCGGCCCGCTGGAGGCGGAAGGACTTCGCCTCGGCCAGGGTGTGGAAGTCCTCGTCGTAGGCACCGGCGCCCACCGCGAGCTTCCAGTCACCCGCGTCGCTGTTGTCCCACATCTCCTCGGGGTTGAAGGTGATGGTGCCCTTGCAGGTGACGGTGGTGCCGCTGCCGGAGCAGGTCGCCCCCTCGTCGAGGTTGTACCAGTCCTCGGGGTGGTCGATGTGACTGCCGCGCCACAGCATGGCGGTGGCGCCGACGATGCCGCTGTTGTCCTTGGCGGTAAAGGTCACCTGGACCTTCTTCACCTCGGAGACCCCGACGACCAGCGGCTTGCTGGTGAAACCGACCTTGGAGACGCGGGTGTCACCCTGGCCGTACTCCTTGCCCGCGGCGGCGTACCCCTTCGTCGCGGTGACCGGGCCGGTCCTCAGCTTGAAGGGGGTCTCCTCGGCGTGGGCGGCCGGCGCCGCGAGGGCGGTGGCGGCCAAGGCGCCGCTGACCACGGCCACGGAAGCACGAATGCGCATATATGTCCCAGGTGTTACCAGGGGCTCGGGGCGCGGTGGGCGCGCCGCCGGAAGCCGGAATTCATGATCGGGCCCAGCGGACCCACCACAACGACGACCGGGTCGGGCAAAAGGTTGTACGGCACATCGAGGATTCTTTGTCTGTCCGGAAATCACCCTTCAGCAGGAGGTGACGGCCGGTCGGCGCCGCAACCCTTCCCCCGCCCCAGGGGTCCAACGGGCAACCACGGCACCAGCCGTGGCCTCCGGGGAATCCCCCGGCCCCAGGACCGCCGATGGGCGCGAGGGCCGTGCGGGGCCCGGAGTCACTCCCCCGAAGGGACGTTCATGCAGTCATTCCCCCACAGCCGGGGCCGGGTCCTGGCGGTGGCCCTGGCCACCGCCGTCATCGGCACGGCGGCGGCCCCTGCGGCCCAGGCGGCCGTCTCCGTCCCCTCCGGGGTGCCGTCGGCGCGGAAGGCGGCCGAGAGGTCCGTACAGCACGAGGACTTCAACGGGGACGGCGTCCGCGACACGGCCGTCGCCGCGCCCTATGCCACCGTGGACGGGGTGCGGGGAGCCGGCCTGGTCACCGTGGTGTACGGCTCGGGCACCGCGAAGCCTTCGGAGCGGGAGAAGCAGGTCATCCACCGGAACACCCCCGGGGTGGCGGGCGACGCGACCGCCCACGCCACCTTCGGCCATGCGCTGACCACCGGTGACCTCGACGGGGACGGCTTCGCCGACCTGGTGGTCAACGGCGCGGTGACCGGCTCCCCCGAGGAGGGGAAGGGCATCCTCACTGTGATCTGGGGCAGCAGGGACGGACTCACGGGCGCCTCCACCCTGCTGCGGAGCACGGATCAGCAGTTCGGGGGTTCCGGCCTGGTGAACGCCGGGGACATCAACGGCGACGGACACCAGGACCTGGTCGCCGCCGACGGGCACAGCCTGCGGGTACTGCCGGGTCCGTTCCGCCGGGACGGCTCGTCGCCCGGCCCCGAGCAGGCGTTCGACCAGGTCCACGCGGTGGATGTCGCGGTCGGAGATCTCAACGGCGACGGATACGCCGATGTCGCGGTCGCCCAGGAGGAGTACGACAGCCCCTGGCTCTTCCCCAGCACCTGGGTCCGGTTCGGCGGGCCGAAGGGCCTCACCGACACCGCTACGGCCCTGCGCAGGGATATCAGCGGCATCTCCCTGGACATCGGGGACATCAACGGGGACGGTTTCGCCGAACTGGTCACCGGTGACCCGGTGGACCGGAGAAACCCACAGGACGAGGTAGTGATCGAACTGGGCGGCCGGATCAGTGTGATCCCCGGCTCCGCCCGGGGGCTGCTGGTGGACCAGGCGGCCTCGTACACCCAGGACAGCCCCGGGATCCCGGGCACCCGGGGGGACAGCGGCTCGTTCGGGGCGACCTCCGATCGCTTCGGTGCCTCGGTCACCGTCGGCCGGCTCGACGCGGACGGCTACGCGGACCTCGTGGTCGGTGTCCCGGGCAAGGACATCGGCGCCCACAAGGACACCGGCACGGTGGTCCTGCTGCGCGGCGGGCCGCGCGGCTTCAACGCGCCCGACGCCCGGGTGATCGACCAGAACACCACCGGGGTCCCCGGCACGGTGGAGGCCCAGGACGTGTTCGGGAGCACCACCCGCGTCGTCGATCTCAGCGGTGACGGGCGGGCCGAACTGATGGTCTCGGCGCCCGGGGAGGACGACTCGGCGGGCGCGGTCTGGACCCTGCGCGGCAGCGCGGCCGGCCCTCTCCCCCATGACTCCGTCTCCTTCAAGGCCGGGGAGGTCGCGCCCGGCAGCGGAAAGGCCATGCTGGGCCGCGTCATCGCCGACTGACGGTGCACCGGCGCCCGCCGTCAGCGGCGGCGGGCGCCACCCGGAGCGGCGTCGCCGGCGGCGACACCGGTGGTGAGGAAGGCGGTCACCTTCTTCCCCACCGGCCCCGAGGCGGCGGCGTGATCGGCGCGGACCCAGAGCAGGGTCTCCGTCTCCCGTTCCCGCTGGCCGATCCGGACCGCCTTGGCCCAGAGCCCGGCGCCGACCCCGGCGAGCAGCAGACCGCCCGCGCCGGGCAGCACGAAGGAGAAGGCGACGGCGGCGAGAAAGGCGAGCGGCGGGACCAGGCGCCGCGTCCGGCGGCGGGCCCGGAGGGTGACCCGGCGGTCCTGGAGCACATCGCCCCGCCCGGCGCGGACCGCGTCATCGGCGAGCCGGGTGTACCGCCCCCAGCGGGCCGTCGCCGTACCGGCGGCGACGACGATGAAGAGCACCGCCCCGGTGAGCAGCCCGATCCGGCGCCCGGTCATCCCCGGCACCAGCGCGCCGACCCCCGCCGCGACCAGCCCGAGCCACCACATCGGCGCCGCGTTGGCCCGTACCACCACCGCGACCCTCGCCAGCGACTGTGTCCCGCGTCCCACGTGCCGCACTCCTGTCGTCCTCGACCGGTATCCGTCGGACGGTGACGTTAGCCGCATTTCCTGAACAGCACGTGAGAACGCCCGCACCCCGGGCCCGTACGGGAGCCGGCACACCGCGCACCCCGGCCCGCCGTCACAGCCCGCCGCCCGGTGACGCGCCCGCAGTGATCCGCCGTGCCGTCCATGCCCTGGAACTCCGCCGCTCCTCCCCGGCCCACCGGGCAGCCACCCGGCACGACACGGCGTCCGGACCCTGCCCCGTAGCCGGGCCACCGGGCCGGAGACCGCTCCCGGCGACGGGGACCACCGGGTGCCCCGGACCCCGACGCCCGGGGCACCCGTACCGGCCTGGGACCCGGCACCGCGCCCGGACCCGGACGCCCGGCGCACCCGAACCGTCCCCGGAACCGTCGCGTCCGTACCCCGGCTTTCTCCGGGCCACCGGGCCGAGAACGCTCCCGGCGGCGGGGGCCACGGGCCGAGTGGACCCGGCTGCCCGCGCACGGGCCCGTACCGCCGACACCGCTCCCGCGGGGACCGCCGCCGGGTCACTCCGCGAAGAGGCCCCTGGCCGAGGCGCGGGCGTCGAATTCCTCCAGGCGGGCCTGGGCGTCCGGGAGGCCGTCGCACATCGCCTCCAGCAGGACCCGCCCCAGCAGCATCGGCCCGCAGACCGTGTCGAAGGAGAGCCCCGTCCCCACCGCCGCCGGGAGCAGCAGATCGCTCTGCCCGGCGACCGGGGCGAACGGGGAGTCGGCGACGGTGACCACGGTGAGCCCGGCCCCCCGGGCGTACTCCAGCGCCTCCACCACTTCCTTGGGGTGGCGCGGCAGCGCGAAGCAGAGCAGCGTGGAGGCGCCCGCGCGCCGGGCGGTGTCGATACGGTCGGCGAGCAGGGTGCCGCCCTCGTCCAGCACCCGGACGTCGGGATGGACCTTCGCCGCGAAGTAGGCGAAGCCCCGGGCCTGCGCCGCCGCCGCGCGCAGCCCGAGGACCGGCAGCGGCCGGGAGGCGGCGAGCAGCCGGCCCGCGCGTTCGACGGGCGCCGGGTCGGCGAGCACCTCCACGAGTCCGCGCAGATTCTCGATCTCGGCCAGGACCGCCTGCTGGTACTCGTTGGGGATGTCCTCGGCGGGCGGCTGCGCGGCCGTGCTCCCGGGCGGCGCGATCTCCCGCAGATGGCGGCGGAGCGCGGGGTAGCCGTCGAAGCCGAGGGCGACGGCGAAGCGGGTGACCGACGGCTGGCTGACCCCCGCCACCTCGGCCAGCTCCACACTGGAGAGAAAGGGCGCCTCGGCGGCCCGGCGCACCATGCTGTGGGCGATCCGGCGCTGGGTGGGGGTGAGCCGGTGCCCCTCGAAGAGCTGTTGCAGTCGTGCGGCAGGGCTGTCGCTCATGCCTTCCCTCTCCTTGCCGTCACCGCCGGGGCCGACCGGTCGGGGCAGCGTCTCCGCCGCTGTCACATCATCCGTCAGCGGACCGGGCCCGGCTGCCGCACAGGGGGGCTAACCCCACTGACGGGGACCGTGGACCGCCCGTAGCGTAAGGACACATGGAAGCCCGCGACCAGGAACTCAAGAGAGAACTCGACGCCACCCTGCATGCCCGCCGGGATCTGGGCGAGGAGTACGAGCCGTCGCTCGTCGACTCCTTCCTGGAGAAGGTGGAGCGGCGTATCGACGACACGGTGGAGCGGCGGGTCCGCCGTCAGCTCGCCGAGCAGCAGATGGTGGTCGCCCGGGACACGCGCAGCCCGCAGCAGCCGTCGGATCTCAACTTCGGCGAGCGGTTCGGCTTCGGGATCGTCTCGCTGATGCTCGCCGTCCCGCTCTCCGCGATCGGGGCGGTCAACGCCGGGCTGCCCGGTCTGATCACCGCCTGGGTGGGCATCGTGGGGGTGAACGCGGTGCACGCGTCGGGCACCCTGTCGCACTGGTGGGACCGGAGCCGGGAGCGGAAGACGCGGAAGTCCGACTGGGAGGACTGAGGGGACGCGGAAGGACCGGGGGAACGCGGCAGGACCGGGGGGACCGGCCGCGAGGAAGGGAAGGCACCCGGGGCACGGGGCACGGGCTGACGCGGGGGCCGCCGCGACCCCGGCCGCCGGCCGGGGAGCGGGACGACGACGGCCCCCGCGTGGGACACGGTCCCGGGTCAGGGCCGGTCGCCGCGTCCGGGGCGTCCACAGGTCCGGGAGCCGCTCCGGATTCCCAGGACACCGCCCGTGGTGCCGGCGGGACCCCGGACCCATGTCACAGGCGGGGGCTGCCGACATCCACCACTATTCCCCGTCCGTGTTAAGGCGGTGCTGCGCGGACGTGACACGCACGTACCGTTTGTGCGAACCGCGCCGGCCGGAAGCCGCCCCTCCACCGGATCCGGGACGACCGGGTACGGGACGACCGCGTACCGGACCGCCGCGTACCGGACCGCCGAGGATCAGCGCCCGCCGTCCGCGAGGAAGGCCAGCAGGTCCTGGCGGCTGATGACCCCCGTCGGCTTCCCCTCCACCAGCACGATCGCCGCGTCCGCACCGGTCGACGTCCCGAGGACGGTCATCAGATCGGCGACCGGCTCGCCCGAGCCGACCTGCGGCAGCGGGGAGCTCATGTGCTTCTCCAGCGGGTCGGCGAGCTGCGCGCGCTGGGTGAAGAGCGCGTCCAGCAGCTCCCGCTCCACCACCGAGCCGATGACCTCGGCGGCCATCACATCGGGATGGCCCGCGCCCGGCTTCACGATCGGCATCTGGGAGACGCCGTACTCCCGCAGCACCTCGATGGCCTCGCCGACGGTCTCCTCCGGGTGCATGTGCACCAGGCTGGGGATCTTCCCGCCCTCCTTGTGGCGGAGGACGTCGCCGACCTGGGCCGAGGGGCCCGCGTCCTCCAGGAAGCCGTAGTCGGCCATCCACTCATCGTTGAAGATCTTGGAGAGATAGCCGCGCCCGCTGTCCGGGAGCAGGACGACGACGACATCGTCCGGGCCGAGCCGCTCGGCCACCCGCAGGGCCGCGACCACGGCCATGCCGCAGGAGCCGCCGACGAGCAGCCCCTCCTCCCGGGCCAGGCGCCGGGTCATCTGGAAGGAGTCCTTGTCGGAGACGGCGACGATCTCGTCCGCCACGGTTCCGTCGTACGCCGTCGGCCAGAAGTCCTCACCGACGCCCTCGACCAGATACGGACGGCCGGAGCCGCCGCTGTATACAGAGCCCTCCGGGTCCGCGCCGATGACCTGGACCGCGCCGTCGCTGACGTCCTTGAGGTAGCGCCCGGTGCCGCTGATGGTGCCGCCGGTGCCGACGCCCGCGACGAAGTGGGTGATTTTCCCCTCGGTCTGGTCCCACAGCTCGGGACCGGTCGTCTCGTAGTGCGAACGGGGGTTGTTCGGGTTGGAGTACTGGTCCGGCTTCCAGGAGCCGGGGATCTCCCGGACCAGCCGGTCGGAGACGTTGTAGTACGAGTCCGGGTGCTCCGGGTCCACGGCGGTGGGGCACACCACGACCTCGGCACCGTAGGCGCGCAGTACGTTGATCTTGTCCGTCGACACCTTGTCGGGGCAGACGAAGACGCACTTGTAGCCCTTCTGCTGGGCCACGATCGCCAGTCCGACACCGGTGTTTCCGCTGGTGGGCTCGACGATGGTGCCGCCGGGGAGCAGTGCTCCGCTCGCCTCGGCCGCCTCGATCATGCGGAGCGCGATGCGGTCCTTGACCGAGCCTCCGGGGTTGAAGTACTCGACCTTCGCCAGCACCGTCGCCTGGATGCCCTCCGTGACACGGTTCAGCCTCACGAGCGGGGTGTTGCCGACAAGACCGATCAACGAGTCGTGAATGCGCACAATGATTCTCCGGGGTCTCCGTAGTGAATGCGGTCAGATTATGCGGAGCGGGACGGGATTGGGCCATGGCGCCTTCGGGGCAGTCGGCTGTTGACCGGAGGAACAGCCGACCGGAGGACCGGACGGACGGCTCACGGGATGACGGACGACTCACGGGACGACCGGACGGACGACCCAGCGGATGACCGGACGGCCGGTCACCGGAGAGGAGCGGCGGTGTCGAGAGCGAGAGTGGCACGACGGATCGCGGCGGGCGCGGCCTACGGCGGCGGTGGCATCGGTCTGCTCGGGGTGGCGACCGTGGGGGTGGTCCTCGCGGAGGTGCAGCTGGCGAAGCGTTCGGTGGGCGGGGGCACCGCGCCCCTGCCGCCCCGGGGGGACGGTCTCTACGGGCTGTCCTTCGGGCGGAGCGATCCCCTGCTGCTGGGGATGCTCGGGGACTCCACGGCGGCGGGCCAGGGGGTGCGGCGGGCCGGGCAGACCCCGGGCGCGCTGCTGGCCTCGGGGCTCGCGGCGGTGGTGGAGCGGCCGGTGGAGGTCTGCAATGTGGCCCTGCCGGGGGCCCGCTCGGACGATCTGGAACGCCAGGTGACCCTGCTGCTCGCGGACAGCTCCCGGCGGCCGGAGATCTGTGTCGTGATGATCGGCGCGAACGATGTCACCCACCGGATGCCGCCGACCGAGTCGGTGCGCCATCTGGCGACGGCGGTACGGAGGCTGCGCGCGGCGGGGGCGGAGGTGGTCGTCGGGACCTGTCCGGACCTGGGGACGATCGAGCCGGTCTACCAGCCGCTGCGCTGGCTGGCCCGGCGGGTGTCACGGCAGCTGGCCGCCGCGCAGACCATCGTGGCGGTGGAGCAGGGCGGGCGGACGGTGTCGCTGGGCGATCTGCTGGGGCCGGAGTTCGCGGCCAACCCGAGGGAGATGTTCGGGGCGGACAACTACCACCCGTCGGCGGAGGGGTACGCGACCGCCGCGATGGCGATGCTGCCGACGGTCTGCGCGGCGCTCGGGGTCTGGCCGGAGTCGGACCGGCCGGAGGCGGCCCGGGACGAGGGGGTGCTGCCGGTGGCCCAGGCGGCGGCGGAGGCGGCCCAGGAGGCGGGGACGGAGGTCACGGGCGTACGGGCGCCCTGGGCCCTGCTCAAGCGGCGCCGCCGGCGGCGGCTGCCCGGACCCGACGGATCGCCGGGGCCCGACACGGCCCCCGTACCCGAGTCCGGCACGTCCCCCGGGCCCGGCACCGCACCCGGGTCCGACCCGGCCGCCGGGTCCGACGCGGCCGCCGGGTCCGACGCGGCACACGATTCCGGAACAAACCCCGCACCCGGCGACCCCACCACACCTGAGCGCCCGCTTAGAATTGAGTCCCGCATCACACCCGACAGCCCGTGACCCGGGCGCTACCAAGAGGTAACTTCACACCCGGTCCACCCCCTCCCCTCAGGAGCCGTGATGCCCGAAGCCGTCATCGTTTCCGCCGCCCGCTCCCCCATCGGACGGGCCTTCAAGGGCTCACTGAAGGATCTGAGGGCGGACGATCTGACCGCGACCGTCATCCGGGCGGCGCTCGACAAGGTCCCCGGGCTCGACCCCGCGGACATCGACGACCTGATGCTGGGCTGCGGTCTGCCCGGCGGTGAGCAGGGCTACAACCTGGCCCGGATCGTGGCGGTCCGGATGGGCCTCGACCAGCTGCCCGGCTGTACGGTCACCCGGTACTGCTCCTCCTCCCTCCAGACCACCCGGATGGCCTTCCACGCGATCAAGGCGGGCGAGGGCGATGTCTTCCTCTCGGCCGGCGTGGAGATGGTCTCCCGCTTCGCCAAGGGGTCGTCGGACAGCCTGGCGGACACCCAGAACCCCCTCTTCGCGGAGGCCCAGGCGCGTACGGCCAAGGTCGCGGAGGGCGGCGTCGACTCCTGGCACGACCCCCGGGAGGACGGGCTGCTCCCCGACCCGTACATCGCGATGGGGCAGACCGCGGAGAATCTGGCCCGGCTCAAGGGGATCACCCGCCGGGAGATGGACGAGTTCGGCGTACGCTCGCAGAACCTCGCCGAGCGGGCCCTCGCCAACGGCTTCTGGGAGCGCGAGATCACCCCGGTCACCACGCCCGACGGCACCGTGGTGAGCAAGGACGACGGCCCCCGGGCGGGGGTCACCCTGGAGGGCGTGGCGGGGCTGAAGCCGGTCTTCCGGCCGGATGGCCTGATCACCGCGGGCAACTGCTGCCCGCTGAACGACGGCGCCGCCGCGCTGGTCGTCATGAGCGACACCAAGGCGCGGGAGCTGGGGCTGACCCCGCTCGCCCGCATCGTGTCCACCGGGGTCTCCGCCCTCTCCCCCGAGATCATGGGGTACGGCCCGGTCGAGGCGAGCCGCCGGGCGCTGGCCCGTGCGGGGCTGGCCGTCGGCGACATCGACCTGGTGGAGATCAACGAGGCCTTCGCCGCGCAGGTGATCCCCTCCTACCGGGACCTCGGCATCGACCTCGACCGCGTCAATGTCAACGGCGGCGCCATCGCCGTGGGCCACCCGTACGGCATGACCGGCGCCCGGATCACCGGCACCCTGATCAACAGCCTCCAGTTCCATGACCGGCAGTTCGGGCTGGAGACCATGTGCGTGGGCGGCGGACAGGGCATGGCCATGGTCATCGAGCGGCTGAGCTGAACCGCCCCGGGCCCGAGCAGCAGCGCACCGGGCCCGAACGGCACCGCCTCCGTGTCCGAACAGCACCGCCCCCGCGCCTGAACAGCGTGTCCGGCCGTCGATCGGGCCGTCCATCACCGCGTGACCAAAACTCCCCCAGGATGTGATCTCACCCCTGGGTGAGAGTCATTTCCCCAGGTCAAACCCATAAACGGGTAAAGCGCGGGCCAAAAGTCCTGTCCACTTGGTGACGTAATGCACTGACCGCGGGGTCCCCACGCGCCCCAAGCTGAGGTAGGAAGTCGGGGTGTCGATCGAACCGGGAGTACGTCAGTGAGCGCTCTGTCCCTGGCCCTGCTGCTGACCACCGCCGCCACGACGGTTGTCGGCGCCGCCGCCCTCATCGTCCTGCGCGGGATGCGCGAGCAGCTCGCCGCGGTCCGCCGTGAGCTGGCGCGGGCCACCGCGTCGGCCCAGGACGGGCTCATGCCCCTCGTACCGCACGCCCGTCCCACCCCCGTCGCGGAGATACGCGCGGCCGTCGCCGAGGCGCTGGCCGAGGAGCGGGAGCGGGAGCTGGCCGAGGCACGGGCCTTCTGGGCCGCGCAGGAGAGCCGGGACGCCGCCGAGGCGACCGCGCTGCTCGGCGCGGAGCCCCCCGCCGCGCCCGGCGGCACCACCACCGCCGACCTCATCGACGAGCCGCCGTTCTATGTACCGCGCCAGAGCGACTTCGTCGGGCTGGACTCCCTGGACCTGGACGCCGCCGACACCTACCTGGACGAACCGGCCGGGCGGGGCGAGGGCGCCGGGCCGGATTTCCCCGAGGACTCCCCCGAGCTGGCCGCCGCCCGCCGCCGGCACCCCTCGCACCCGGACTTCGTCCCGGACCGCTCGGTCGTCAGCGACCACGAGCGGACCACGGCCCGGCTGGAGCGGCTGGCCGCGGCCAGGACCGAGCTGGCCGATGTGCGGCCGGGCCCGCTGGGGACGCTCGATGTCTATGTCTTCGCCGACGGGACCACGCTCTGTCTGACCCCGGGCCACCGGGAGACCGCCGAGCAGCTGGCGGGCGCCCTGCGTGCGGGCGAGCCGCCGGTGCTGCTGGGCGGCTCGTCGATCTCGGGCGCGTACGCCCTGACCTTCGTCTGCGGCACCGAGACGGTCTATCTGCTGGCCGACCGGGTGATCGTCTCCCTCTGACGCGCCCCGCCGGACCCCTGCCGGGCCCATCGGCCGAGCCCGCGCCGGACCGGCGCGCGCTGGAACCCGGGGGCGCCCAGGGGCACCCGGAGGCAGGCACCGGCAGGCACCGGCGCGCGCTAGAACCCGGCGCGCGCCGCCGCCGCGCGGACCAGCGCCACCGCCTCGGCCAGCTCCGCCGTACGCTCCGCCGCCGGAGTACCACCCTCCGGCGCGGCGGTCCGCAACGCCTCCGCCAAATCCATTCCGGCCACAGTCACTTGATCGGCCACCGCGAACATCCCGGCGTCGGGCATGATCAGCGGCGCCGTGTCCGGTTTCTCGACCAGCTGGGCACGGCGTGCCAACTCCCTGGCCAGCTCCAGTCCCTCCGCCGCCGCCCCCCGCTGGAGGCGGCTCTGCGGGGCGGCCCGCAGCCGGTCGGCGAGGCGTTCGACGGCGGTGGTCAGATCGGTCGTATCCAGCACGCCACGACCCTATGCGCAGGGCCTGGAGTGTTGCCAATACGTCCGGCCTCAGGCACGGTGGCGGGAAGGAGCACACGCGCAACGCGTCCGGAGGCGCCGATGTCCCAAGTCTTCTCCGAAGAGACCCACCGCAACCTCCTCGCCCGCATCCCCCAATGCACCGGTCGTGAGATCTCCGACTGGCTGCGCACCGTGGAGAACGGCCCGTCCCTCGCCCGTTTCGAGGAGAAGGTCAGCTGGCTCCGGGGCGAGCACGATCTGTCGCACGGGTACGCCAAGGCCATCGTCCATGAGTACGACCTGCGGCGAGCCGCCCGCAAGCTCTTGTAGCCGGGCGGGACCCGACCGGGTTCCGGAGACGGCGGAGGGCCCGCAGGCGGTGTGCCTGCGGGCCCTCCTTCTGTCGCGCGCCCTGTCTCCGTGACCGCCCGGGGCTGCCGGGCGGTATCGGCCGGACGGGTCAGTCGTCACCCTGGAGGATGGACAGCAGTCGCAGCATCTCCAGGTAGATCCAGACGAGGGTCAGGGTGAGGCCGAAGGCCGCCAGCCAGGACTCCTCGCGCGGAGCGCCGTAGGTGAGACCGTCCTCGACCTGCTTGAAGTCCAGGGCGAGGAAGCAGGCGCCGAGGATGACGCCGATCAGACCGAAGACGATGCCCAGGGCACCGCTGCGGAAGCCGAGGCCGTCGCCGCCGCCGAAGACGGCGAAGAGGAGGTTGACGGCCATGAGCAGGACGAAGCCCATCGCGGCGGCACCGACGAAGCCGGCGAAGCGGCGGTTCACCCGGATCCAGCGCTTCTTGTAGGCGATGAGCACACCGGCGAAGACCGCCATGGTGCCCAGGACCGCCTGTGCCACCACACCGTCGGCGATGTAGGTGGAGACGGCGCTGGAGATCACGCCGAGGAAGACGCCCTCGAAGGCCGCGTAGCCCAGGATCAGCGCCGGGACCGGCTTGCTCTTGAAGGCCTGGACGAGCGCCAGCACCATCGCGACGAGCGCGGCGCCGATGGCGATGCCGTACGACTTGCCGATGCTGTCGGAGTCGACGGGCAGCAGGAACCACGACAGCACGGCGGTGACGACGACCGTGCCGAGCGTCATCGCGGTACGCGAGACGACATCGTCGATGGTCATCACGGTGCCGGGGGCGGGAGCCTGCGTCTCCGCGGTGGCGTAAGGGTTGGTCGCGTACGGGTTGGTGGCACCCTCTGCGTACGGGTTTCCGGCGACGGGTCCCCCGGCCTGCGGCTGCGCGTTGAAGCCCGCATAGCCGTTGTCGCGGCTGAACCCCCGTCGCGAGAAGACCGGGTTACTGCTCCTCATCTCACTCCTCCATGGCCGCCGAGCGCGGCCTTGCGTCAAGAGTAATGGGCGCGCAAAGCAAGAGACCTAGTGCTGAGGGAGGATCTTTCCCGATTGTGACCTGCGCGACCGCCCTCCCGGGGCGGTGTCGCGGGCGGTGTCGCGGGGAGGTGCCGGACCGCTCCCGGAAACAGGCGGAACACGGCGGATGACCTGAAGGTGTGACAAGGAGGTGCGGATCACACTGGACGGGGCCGATCGGGGCACTCACGGACGGACCGGTGGATCACCAAGGGCCCGGAGAGGGATCGGGGGCGCGCCCGGGGCGAATCAGGGGTGCGCCGGGGGTGGTGCGAAGGCGCTCCGGAGTGCGACGATGAGCGTCGCAGACAGTCAAGGATTCAACTACTCCGGGTGCAATTTCAGTCACGGAGAGTGCCCGGAGCCGGACTCGAACCGGCACGGCCATGAAGGCCAGCGAGGTTTAAGCTCGCCGTGTCTGCATTCCACCATCCGGGCCAGGAGCGTGGCTCCGCGTAAGCACTTGAGCCTATCCGGGTAGATCCCTCCCAACGGCGGCTCCCTGGCCCGATGTTGTCTTATTTTATTGCCGCTTGAGGGTGTGTCAGCCCAGGTGGAAGAGGATCGGGTGGAGCCCGTCGGCGACGCCCGGACGGACACCCGCCGATGAGCGATTGACCGAAACTCGCTGCAACCGACGAGGGCCGGATGCCATCCGCCTCCCTCGCACCCCGTACGCACGACCCCCGCACCCCGCCTCCACCGAACAGTCACGCGACGCTCACAGGAGCGAGCGGGGCGTGCCCTCCGTCGTACACAGAGCCGAAGGGCGATCACGCTCCGCAGCCGTGCCCCCTCCGGCCCGCCGGGCCCGCCCCGCCCCGGGCGCCCCCGCCGCCTCCCCCCGCTCAGGGACGCCCGTCATACCAAAGGAGGACGGCCGCCCTCCCCGGTCCGACCAGAGGGGGCCCCGCGAACGGGCATGGGGGCTGACGCGCCGGGGCAGGCGCCGCGAAAGGATGGAGCCGTCCCCATGAGGCGGTCCCCCGCAGTGACCGTCCCCCGGACCGCCTCGAATCTCGACCTCCCGAAATGGAGCGCCCTCAGTGACCACCACGCCCACCGCTTACCGCGCCACCGCCGTGGCCGCCCGCGCCACGGACCTGTCCAAGGTGTACGGGGAGGGCGAGACCCAGGTGGTCGCTCTCGACCGGGTGACCGTCGACTTCCGGCAGGCCGAGTTCACCGCGATCATGGGGCCCTCCGGTTCCGGCAAGTCGACCCTGATGCACTGCGTCGCGGGGCTCGACAGCTTCAGCTCGGGCTCGGTGCGGATCGGGGACACGGAGCTGGGCTCGCTCAAGGACAAGCAGCTCACCCAGCTCCGCCGGGACAAGATCGGCTTCATCTTCCAGGCGTTCAACCTGCTCCCCACGCTGACCGCGCTGGAGAACATCACGCTGCCCATGGACATAGCCGGCCGCAAGCCCGACAAGCAGTGGCTGGACAGCGTCATCGACATGGTGGGTCTCTCCGCCCGGCTGAGCCACCGCCCCACCCAGCTCTCCGGCGGCCAGCAGCAGCGCGTCGCGGTCGCCCGCGCCCTCGCCTCCCAGCCGGAGATCATCTTCGGTGACGAGCCCACCGGAAACCTCGACTCCCGCTCCGGCGCCGAGGTCCTGGGCTTCCTCCGCAACTCCGTGCGCGAACTGGGCCAGACCGTGGTGATGGTGACCCACGACCCGGTGGCCGCCTCCTACGCGGACCGGGTCATCTTCCTGGCCGACGGCCGGATCGTGGACGAGCTGGAAAACCCCAACTCCGATCAGGTGCTCGACCGGATGAAGGCGTTCGACGCCAAGGGCCGGACCAGCTGAGCCGTACCACCCAGCCGCCCTCCGGACCCTCAGGGCGCGCCCGTGCGGCGTGCCCTCGACCCAGGACTTGAACATGTTCCGTACCGCCCTGCGCAATGTGCTCGCGCACAAGGCCAGGCTGCTGATGACCGTCCTCGCCGTCATGCTCGGCGTGGCCTTTGTCTCCGGCACCCTGGTCTTCACCGACACCCTCGGCAACGCCTTCCGCAACCAGACCGCCAAGAGCTTCGACAAGACCGCCGTGGTCATCGACAGCCCGGTGATCGAGAGCGGCCACGACACCACCTACAGCGGCCTCTCCACCGCGACCCTGAAGAAGATCGGCGAGGTCGACGGCGTCGACCAGGCCGTCGGACGGGTGAGCGGCTTCGCCGGCGTCGGCGACCAGAAGGGCAAGCTGATCGGCAGCGGCTGGTCCAACCGGGGCGAGAACTTCTTCCCCGGTGCGGACGGCAAGGACGCCGCCTTCGACTTCACCCAGGGCACCGGCCCGGTGAAGAGCGGCCAGATCGCCCTCGACAAGGAGACCGCGAACAAGGGCGACTACCAGGTCGGCGACACCGTACGGGTCGCCACCAACGGCCCGGTCGCCGAGTACACCCTCTCCGGCGTCTTCACCACCGAGGACGGCGCGGTGAACGCGGGCGGCAGCCTGGTCCTCTTCGACACCACCACCGCCCAGAAGCTCTTCCTCAAGCCCGGCCACTTCAGCCAGATCACCGTGCTGTCGACGGCGGGCGCCTCCGACGACCGCATCCTCGCCGACGTCAAGAAGGTGCTCCCCAAGGACGCCGACGCCCAGACCGGGCAGAAGCTCGCGGACGACGAGGCCAAGTCCATCCAGCGGGAGCTGAGCGGCCTCAACCAGATGCTGCTGGCCTTCGCCGGTATCGCGCTCTTCGTCGGCATCTTCCTGATCGCCAACACCTTCAGCATGCTGGTCGCCCAGCGCACCAAGGAACTCGCCCTGCTGCGCGCCATCGGCGCCGCTCGCGGCCAGGTCCGGCGCTCGGTGATCATGGAGGCCGCGGTGGTCGGCCTGACCGCCTCCATCATCGGCTTCGTCCTCGGCCTCGGCCTCGCCACCGCGCTCCGCAGCGGCATGGACGCCTTCGGGGCGAAGATCCCGAACGGCCCGCTGATCATCTCCACCCAGGCGGTCGTCTCCGCGCTCACCGTCGGTGTGCTGATCACCGTCCTCGCCGCCTATCTGCCCGCCCGCCGGGCCGCGCGGATCGCCCCGATCGCCGCCATGAGCAGCGCCCATCTGCCGGAGAGCGCCAAGTCCCTGCTGGTGCGGAACATCATCGGCGGTGTGCTCACCTTCGCCGGTCTCGGCTCGATCCTGGCCGGTGCCGCCTCCGGCGGCAGCGGTGGCCGCTGGCTGATCGGCCTGGGCGCCTTCCTCTCGCTGATCGGGATCATCGTGCTGATCCCGCTGCTCTCCCGCCCGGTGATCGCCCTGGCCCGGCCGCTGCTGGACAAGGGCTTCGGCGTGGCGGGCAAGCTCGCCCGGCAGAACGCGCTGCGCAACCCGCGCCGTACCGGTGCCACCGCCTCCGCGCTGGCCATCGGCCTCACCCTGGTCACCGGTCTCACCGTCATCGGTGTCACCCTCGGCCAGGCCATCGACAAGGCGACCACGGACAACGTCCGCGCCGACTACATGATCCAGATGGCGAACTACGACGCGCTGGACCGCTCCACGCTGACCGCGCTCCGGGAGACCGAGGGCGTCACCGCGGTCTCCCCGATCCAGCGGTTCAACTTCGAGATCAAGGGCATCGAGGAGCCGGCCGCCGCGGTCGTCCCCGGTGACATCGAGAAGGTCGCCACCCTCAAGACCCTCTCCGGGAACCTGGACACCCTCGCCAAGGGCCAGGTCGCCATCGCCGACAAGCTCGCCGAGAGCCGGGGCTGGAAGGTCGGGGACGTGCTGCCGGCCTCCTTCTACAAGGGCGGCGACTACCGCGAGAAGGTCAAGGAGCAGCTGACCGTCGGCGCGATCTTCACCGACAACGACATGGTCCGCCAGGTGCTGGTCTCCACGGAGCTGGCCGGGGCCTACGACCCGACGCCGTACATCGAGCAGCTCTGGGTCGCCATGGAGGGCGGCGAGAGCGACGCCAATGAGCAGGCGCTGGTGAACGCCCTGGGCAAGAACCCCGCCATCGACATCATGGACAAGCAGGAGATCCGCGAGACGTTCGGCACCATCATCAACACGATGCTGAACATCATGTACGGCCTGCTGGCGATGGCCCTGATCATCGCGGTCCTCGGGGTCATCAACACCCTGGCGATGTCGGTCTTCGAGCGTCAGCGCGAGATCGGCATGCTGCGGGCGATCGGTCTGGACCGGGGCCGGGTCAAGCGCATGATCCGCCTGGAGGCCGTGATCATCTCGCTCTTCGGCGCGGTGATCGGCATCATCCTCGGCACCTTCCTGGCCTGGGCGGTCGGCGAGACCTTCAAGGACAGCATCCCCGGGTACGAACTGGTGCTGCCCTGGGAGCGGATCGGACTCTTCCTGCTGCTCGCCGGTGTGGTCGGCGTCCTGGCCTCGCTGTGGCCCGCCCGCAGCGCCGCCCGGCTGAACATGCTGACGGCGATCAAAACCGAGTAGACACCCGTCCCCCGGGGAAGGGCCCCGCGGTCCCGGCTTCATGCCGGAACCGCGGGGCCCGTTTGTGTTCGGTGTTCTGTACGTCTTGTGGTGTACGGGGGTACGCGCCGGGAGGGTCAGTTCCAGGTACGGGTACGCAGCGGCAGCCCGGAGCCGCCGTCGGGCGGGGTCCGTACCGCCAGGATCTGGTTGACGCCGATCCGGTTCCGTTCGAAGGCCAGCGCCGACGCCGCCATATAGAGCCGCCAGACCCGGGCCCGCCCCGGCGAGGTGAGCGCTGTCGCCCGCTCCCACTCGTCCTCCAGGGCCGCCACCCAGCGGCGCAGGGTGAGGCCGTAGTGCTCCCGGATCGACTCCACGTCCCGCACCTCGAAGCCCGCCTCCTCCAGCGCGCCCACGGTGGTCCCGAGCGGGGACAGCTCCCCGTCCGGGAAGACATAGCGGTCGATGAACTCGTCCGCCCGGTGGACCGTGCCCTCGCCCTCGGGGCGGCGGGCGATCTGATGGTTGAGCAGCCGTCCGCCGGGGAGGAGCAGACCGTGGAGGCGGCGGGCGTACTCCCGGTAGCGGTCCTGGCCGACATGTTCGGCCATCCCGATGGAGGCGATGGCGTCGTACGGGCCGTCGGTGACGTCCCGGTAGTCCTGGACGCGGATCTCGATCAGGTCGGTGAGCCCGGCCGCGGCGGCGCTCTTGCGGGCATGGCCGGCCTGTTCCCGGGAGAGGGTGACCCCGGTGACCCGGACGCCGTACTCGCGGGCGGCGTGCACGGCGAGGGAGCCCCAGCCGCACCCCACGTCCAGCAGCCGCATGCCCGCGCCGAGGCCGAGCTTGCGGCAGACCAGGTCCAGCTTGGCACGCTGGGCGTCCTCCAGGGTGAACTCCGCCCGGTCCGCCCAGTAGGCGCAGGAGTAGACCATGGTGGGGCCGAGGACCAGCTCGTAGAAGGCGTTGCCCACGTCGTAGTGGTGGCTGATGGCGGCCCGGTCCCGGCGGCGGGTGTGGGCGACCCCGCCGCGCGGGCGGACCTCCTCGGCGGGGGCGGCCGGCGGGGGCAGCGCCCCGCCCAGCCGGATCAGCTCACGGGCGGCCCGGCGCAGCCGGGGGTCGCGTGCCGCGCGGACGCGGTGGCCGAGGATCGGGGGCCCGGTGGCGCCGAGGTCGATGAGGCGGTCCAGCGCGGTGTAGAGGTCGCCCTCGACATCGAGGTCGCCCGCGACCCAGCCGCGGGCGAGGGCCAGCTCGCCCGGCCGCCACAGCAGCCGCCGCAGGGCCCTGCGATGGCGGACGACCAGGACGGGCCCGTCCGGCGGGCCCGACTCCGAACCGTCCCAGGCCCGCAGCCGGAGCGGGAAGGGGGCGGCGAACAGTTCTCCGGCGAGGCTCGTCAACCGCGCTGCGGCGTCGGCCATGGCGCACACCTCCGTGGTGGGGTCGGTACGGGTGGCGTGACGTCCTCAGGGCCGCCGCCACCCTCGACGACGTGGCTGCTCCCCAGAACACGCCGTGCACTCAGGGTGCTTCCCCCGTACGCCCGTACCCCCACGGTTTGCGCCACGGTCCCCCTCGCACGGCGGTGCGACGGGGGGCGACGCGCCGGGTTCCGGACATGGCGAAGGGCCGTCCGCACCACGGATGGCGGACGGCCCTTCGTTCAGTGACCGGGGTCCGGGCTCAGCCGGCGGCCTTGGCCTTCTCGGGCGCCGGGGCGGCGGCGGCCGGGGTGGGCTTGGCGGCCTCGTAGAACTCCTCGCGCGGCGACTGGATCGCGCCGAGCGAGACGACCTCGCGCTTGAGGAACATGCCGAGCGTCCAGTCGGCGAAGATCCGGATCTTGCGGTTCCAGGTCGGCATGGCCATGCCGTGGTAGCCACGGTGCATGTACCAGGCGAGACGGCCACGGAGCTTGATCTTCATCTTGCCCATGACGATCATCGCGACGCCCTTGTGCAGGCCGAGGCCGGCGACGGCGCCCTTGTTCGCGTGGCTGTACTCCTTCTGCGGGAAGCCCCGCATACCGGAGATCACGTTGTCGCCGAGGACCTTGGCCTGGCGGAGCGCGTGCTGGGCGTTCGGCGGGCACCAGGCGTTCTCGACACCGGCCTTGCGGGCGGCGACATCGGGGATCTGGGCGTTGTCGCCCGCGGCCCAGATGTAGTCGCTGCCCTGGACCTGGAGGGTGGTCTGGGTGTCCACATGACCGCGGGGGCCGAGCGGCAGACCGAACCGGGAGAGCGCCGGGTTCGGCTTCACACCGGCGGTCCAGACCACGGTGTTGGCGTCGACCTCGAGGCCGTTCTTGAGCACCACGTGCCCGTCGACGCAGGAGTCCATGGAGGTCTGGAGGTAGATCTCGATCCCGCGACCCTCCAGGTGCTCCTTGCCGTACTGGCCGAGCTTGGGGCCCACCTCGGGAAGGATCTTGTCGGCGGCGTCGACCAGGATGAAGCGCATGTCCTCGCGCTTCACGTTCCGGTAGTACTTGGCGGCGTCGCGCGCCAGGTCCTCGACCTCACCGATGGTCTCGGCGCCCGCGAAGCCACCGCCCACGAAGACGAAGGTCAGCGCCTTGCGGCGGACCTCCTCGTCCGTGGTGGAGTCGGCCTTGTCGAGCTGCTCCAGCACATGGTTGCGGAGCCCGATGGCCTCCTCGATGCCCTTCATACCGATGCCCTGCTCGGCGAGGCCGGGGATCGGGAAGGTACGGGAGACCGCGCCGAGCGCGACCACCAGGTAGTCGAAGGGCAGCTCGTACGCCTCGCCGACGAGCGGCGCGACGGTGGCGACCTTGCGGTCCTGGTCGATGGTGGTGACCCGACCGGTGAGCACCTCCGCCTTGGGCAGCACGCGTCGCAGCGGGACGACGACATGCCGGGGCGAGATGCTGCCGGCGGCGGCTTCGGGGAGGAAGGGCTGGTACGTCATGTACGAGCGAGGGTCGACGACCGTGACGGTCGCCTCGCCGTACCGCATCTTCTTCTGGATGCGGCGCGCCGCGTACAGGCCAACGTACCCACCGCCTACTACGAGGATCCTGGGACGCTCCGTGGTGCTCATGCCATCGAGTATCCACCCCCCTGTCGGGGGGTGCTCGTGAGCCCCTTCACAAGATGTTGGGTGACCCGTGCTACACTGCGCGGCCCGCCAGGGCCGGATCGGGCCCCGAAAAGCGGACCACTGGGGCACCACAAGCCCCTGAACCCCCTGTGAGCTGGCACTTAACCCTTCTTTACAAGTGGACCACAGGCGGTGTTCACACAACGGCAATACGCCCGGAACCACCCCGCCCCGCCCCCCGGGGGCCAAATGGCCCACGAGAGAGGGTCTTTTGGCCCCACACGGCGCCCAGCAGGGGTCTTTTCCTTGTGAAGAACTTCACGAACCTGTTTTACGGGCGGCCCCCAGGGCCCCTGAGCAGGGGCCCGCGCCGCCCCGATGGCGATGCGGGCGACACCCGAGCGGCCCGGCGAAGAACCCACGCGTGTACACCTCGCCGCGTACACTTTTGCCATGACTGAGACGAGCGTGACCGTCCGGGAGGCCCGCGCGCATCTGGCGGACCATATCAACCGCGCCGAACAGGGCACCCCCACAGTGATCACCCGCAATGGAGTCCCGGTCGCCGCCGTGGTTCCGATCGCGGACTTCGAAGCGCTGGAAGAGGCGGCCGATGTGCTGCTGGCCCGGGAGGCGGAAGCGGTCCTGGCCGAGGACGGGCCCACCGTCACCATGGCCGAATTGCTGGCGGACCTGTTCACCGAGCACACCGACCACGCGGCATGAAGTACGCGTTCCGGTTCACCGCGGCGGCCCAGCGGCAACTCCGTGCCATCGACCGGCCCGCCGCGATGCGCATCCTGGCCGCGTTGACCGCGCTCGGGGACGATCCGTACCGCGAGGACGCGGACATCAAGAAGCTCACCGGCCCGTCAGGGCTCTACCGGCTCCGGGTCGGCAGCTACCGGGTCGCCTACCAGGTCCAGGACGGGGAGCTCCTCATCCTGGTCGTCAGGGTCGGCGACCGGCGCGACATCTACCGGGGCATCTGAGCAGCGGCGACAGCCGCTGGGCCGGGTCCTCTAAGCAGGGTCCTCCGCCGCGCTGAAGGCGATGCCGTCGAGGATGTCGTGCTCGCTGACGATCACCTCGGAGGCGCCGATCCGGTCCATGATCGCGAGGAGGATCAGCGCGCCCGCGACGATGACATCGACCCGGCCCGGGTGCATCACGGGAATGGCCGCGCGCTCGGCATGGGTGGACTTCGTCAGTCGCCGGGTGATCTCCGCGACCCGGTCGTAGGGGATACGGGCGTGATGGATGGCGTCCGAGTCATAGGCGTCGAGGCCCAGCGCGACGGCGGCGACCGTGGTGACCGAGCCGGCCAGCCCCACCAGGGTCCGCACACCCCGGAGCAGCACGGTCTCCTCGACCAGGTCGAGCGCCGCCTCGATGTCCGCGCGGACGGCCGCCAGCTCCGCCTCGGCCGGCGGGTCGGAGCGCACATGGCGCTCGGTCAGCCGGACACAGCCGATGTTCACCGAACGCGCCGCCTCCACCCCCGTACGGCCGACGACGAACTCCGTGGAGCCGCCGCCGATGTCGACCACCAGCCGCTCCTCGTCGCCGCGCAGCTCGGTGGTGGCCCCGGTGAAGGAGAACGCGGCCTCCAGCTCACCGCTGATCACCTCGGGCTCCACCCCGAGGATCTCCCGCACCCCGGAGACGAACGCGTCCCGGTTGGAGACATCCCGGGAGGCGGAGGTCGCCACGAACCGCACCCGCTCCGCGCCCAGCTCCGCGACGACCGCCGCGTACTCCCGGCAGGCGGCGAAGGTGCGCTCCAGCGCCTCCGGGGCGAAACGGCCGGTGCGGTCGACGTCCTGGCCGAGCCGGACGATGGTCATCCGGCGGTCCAGCTCGGTCAGGGTGCCCGCGTACGGGTCCACATCGGCGACCAGCAGACGGATGGAGTTGGTACCGCAGTCGACAGCGGCGACCCGGGTCATGCGTGACTCCTCGGAAGGTACGGAGGGGAAGGCGGGAAAGGGGGACGGGTCAGCCGGCCGCGGCGCCCGCGGGCTCCTGGCACGGAGTGACACAGGCACCCTTGCGCCACCACTCCGGCAGCATCGCGATGGCCTCGTCGCCCAGCGGATTGACCCCGGGCCCCGCCGCCAGCGAGTGGCCCACCAGCACATGGAGGCACTTCACCCGGTCGGGCATGCCACCCGCGCTGGGGAAGTTCGCCAGCACCTCGATGGCGTCCCGGCGCGCGATGTAGTCCTCGTGCGCGGCCCGGTAGGCGTCCGCCAGCTCCGGGTCGGTGGCCAGCCGCGCCTGCATCTCCTTCATCACCCCGTTGGCCTCCAGCGTGCCGATGGCCGAGGCGGCCCGGGGGCAGGTCAGGTAGTACAGGGTCGGGAAGGGGGTGCCGTCGGGCAGCCGGGGCGCGGTCTCCACGACATCGGGCAGGCCACAGGGGCAGCGGTGGGCGATGGCCCGCAGCCCGCGCGGCGGACGGCCCAGCTGCTCCTTGAAGGCGGCGATGTCCGCGTCGGTCGGCTCGGTCGGTTCGGTGTGGGGAGGAGGGGTTTCCATGCCTGCCTTGGCTCTGATGGTCTCGGTGGTTCTGCCGGGGGACGGGCCCGGCGGGGTCCGCGCGCCGGGCCGGGGTGCCGGTCAGCGGCGGTCAGCGGTGTCGACTCCGTCCCAGACATTGGAGTACCAGGCACGGCCCTCCGAGCCGTTTCCGGTACGCGATCTGGGGGACGCCTCGGGGTCGATCATCGTGTAACCGGCCTCGCCCGGCAGCACATAGTGCAGATGCTCACGGGCCAGCCGGCGGATGTACATCTCGTCCTGGAGGCGGGCCTTCTCGTCCCGCAGGCCCTCGACCGCCGCTTCCGCGTCGGCCATCCGCTCCCGCTGCTCGGCCATGTCGCCGCGCTGGGCGACGTACTGGCGCATGGGGTAGGCGAGCGCCACCACCAGGGAGCAGACGACCAGGGCGAGAAAGGCGGCACGGCCGGTGAGCCGGGAGCGGCGGGCCTGCCGGCGGTTCTGGGAACGGTAGACACGGGCCGCGGTCTGCTCGCCGAGCAGCCGCAACCTGGTCGCGGTGGAGAACCGGTCGCGGTTCCTCCCGGCCATGTCGTCTCCCGCCTCCCCTGCTCACCGCTGCTGCCGGACGCGGTCCCGGCCGTCCGGGGACACACCCGCGTCCCCGGACACGGTACGGGACCGCGGCCGGGGACGCCGGTACGACGGGCCAGGGCACGGGCCGCCGGGGTGCGGCGGCCCGTGCCCCGGGCCGGGATGCGTCAGCCCTTGAAGCGGGGGAACGCGCTGCGGCCGGCGTAGACGGCGGCGTCGTCGAGGATCTCCTCGATACGGAGCAGCTGGTTGTACTTGGCGACACGGTCCGAGCGGGCCGGGGCGCCGGTCTTGATCTGGCCGCAGTTCACCGCGACCGCGAGGTCGGCGATGGTGACGTCCTCGGTCTCGCCGGAACGGTGGCTCATCATGCACTTGAAGCCGTTGCGCTGGGCCAGCTCGACGGCGTCCAGCGTCTCGGTAAGCGAGCCGATCTGGTTGACCTTGACGAGGAGCGCGTTGGCCGAGCCCTCCTCGATGCCCCGGGCGAGGCGCTCCGGGTTGGTGACGAAGAGGTCGTCGCCGACGATCTGGACCTTGGAGCCCAGCTTGTCGGTGAGGACCTTCCAGCCCGCCCAGTCGTCCTCGTACAGCGGGTCCTCGATGGAGACCATCGGGTACGCGGAGACCAGCTCCTCGTAGTACTCGGTCATCTCGGCGGCCGAGCGGGACTTGCCCTCGAACTCGTAGACGCCGTCCTTGTAGAACTCGGAGGCGGCGACGTCGAGCGCCAGCGCGATGTCCTTGCCCGGGACGTAACCGGCCTCCTTGATCGCCTCAAGGATCAGGTCCAGGGCGGCGCGGTTGGAGTCCAGGTTGGGGGCGAAGCCGCCCTCGTCGCCGAGGCCGGTGGAGAGGCCCTTGGTCTTCAGCACCTTCTTGAGGGTGTGGTAGACCTCGGCGCCCCAGCGCAGCGCCTCGGAGAAGGACTCCGCGCCGATCGGGGCGATCATGAACTCCTGGATGTCGACATTGGAGTCCGCGTGGGATCCGCCGTTCAGGATGTTCATCATCGGAACGGGCAGCAGGTGCGCGTTCGGGCCGCCCAGGTAGCGGAAGAGCGGCAGGTCGCTGGCCTCGGAGGCGGCGTGGGCCACGGCGAGCGAGACGCCGAGGATGGCGTTGGCGCCGAGGGAGGACTTGTCCGGGGTGGCGTCCAGGTCGAACATGGCCTGGTCGATCAGGCGCTGCTCGGTGGCGTCATAGCCGACCAGCTCGGGGCCGATCTGCTCGATGACGGCGAGGACGGCCTTCTCGACGCCCTTGCCCTGGTAACGGTTCTGGTCGCCGTCACGGAGCTCAAGGGCCTCGAAGGCACCGGTGGAGGCACCGGAGGGCACGGCGGCACGGCCAGTGCTGCCGTCGTCGAGGCCGACCTCGACCTCGACCGTGGGGTTGCCTCGGGAGTCCAGGATTTCCCGGGCTACGACGACGTCGATGGACGGCACGAGCATCTCCTTCTGGGATGTGACGCATGGAGTGCAGGGCCGCGTTCGGCCTTGCGACAAGAGCCTAACCGGCGAGCGGGTGCGGTCCGGGCGGATGCCCGCCCGCTGGGACGAAAAAGGGTAAGAAGTACATCAGAGCGGTGCAGGGCGCTCGAAATCTACTGCCGGGTAGCGGCGCGGCCCGCGACGGCGCGCCGTACGGAGGCCCCGGACCCGGAGAGCCGGGAGGCCCGATCCCGACGACTCAGGAGTCCCGGACCCGGACAGCCGGGAGCCCCGGTCCGGTGCGAACGGGGGGAAACGCACCGGACCGGGGCGGTCCGTCACCCGGGCGAACCGGGGGGCTCCGGTCAGCGCAGGTGCAGCTGCTGACCGACGTAGATCACATCGGCGTTGTCGACGATGTCCTCGTTCAGCTGGAAGAGCTTCTGCCAGCCACCCTTGACCTTGTGGTCGTCGGCGATGGAGCTGAGCGTGTCGCCCGCCTTCACCTTGTACTCGCCGTCGCCCTTCAGGAAGCCCTTGGCCGGGGCCTGGGACTGCGGGGCGGACTGCTGCGGCTGGGCGGCCGGGGCGGAGCGCTCGACCGAGCGGGTCACCGGGGCCTCGGCGCGCTGCTGGGCCGGGGCGGACTGCTGCGGCGCCTGCTGCTGCGGGGCCTGGGTCTGGGGGGCCGCCGGCTTGGCCGGGGCGGCCGGGGCCGAGCCACCGCCGTACGGGGTGTTGGACAGGCCGACACCACAGCTCGGCCAGGCACCCTTGCCCTGGCCCTTGAGGACCTTCTCGGCGATGGCGATCTGCTGCGCCTTGGTCGCCTTGTCGGCGGTCTGGGCGTAGGCGGTGCCACCGAAGGCGGCCCAGGTGGAGGCCGAGAACTGGAGGCCGCCGTAGTAGCCGTTGCCGGTGTTGATGGACCAGTTGCCGCCGGACTCGCACTGGGCGACCTTGTCCCACTCGGAGGCGGTGGCGGCCGTGGCGGTGCTCGCGCCCATCAGCGGGGCGGCGACGGCGGCACCGGTGACACCGGCGAAGGTGACGACGCGGGTGGCGCGGTTGAACGCCGAGGGACGGCGGTGCTTGCCCTTGCCCGAAAGCAGCATGGAGATCTCCTCACCGACGCCTGCGAGGTGAGCTGTCGGGTTCGGGCCGCATGAGTTGCCCGGTCGCGCGGTGTGGCGCACGACTTCACCCCTAGCCGGTGGGCCGCTTCGGCGACCGGTTCACGAACCGGTCGTCAGCGGCCTGGGCCGGCACTTACCTTGGGTCCCCCGCTCCTGCCTTCGGCGCTTCGCGCGACGACTTTTCCCCCCGACCGACGGCAGGATTCGGCGTTTCGGTCAGTGGTGCCCGCGGTGGCGAGCGGTTCAGACCGTAGACACAGCCCGGTCTGTTGTTCAAAGAAGAACATCGGGGAAAAATCGCCCATCTCGCAACTCCGGATCCTTATATATCCGCAGGTGGGGCATGGGATGGGCGATTCCGGTGAGCGGGGTTCGCCCGATTTCGCAAAGAGACCCTTGTCTCATTTCAGCAAACTCGGACAAACCCCATCCAACTACTTCGGTGTCGCGCTCAGATCCAGGCTCTGACCAGGGTGGATCAGGTCGGGGTCCTCGCCGACCGTGTCCTTGTTCCGCTCATAGAGGGAGCTCCAGCCGCCGTCGAGCTTCCGCTCCTCGACGATGACCGAGAGGTTGTCGCCGGGGCGGACCGTGTACGAGGACGGCGAGGTGTCGGCGGTCCCGGTCGCGGTGGTGTCCCCGGCCGCCGGGACCTCGGTACGGTCGGCGCCGGACCGCGAGGGATGGGCGGTGTCGGTCGCACGGTCCTCGGCCGCCCCGGTGGCGCCGGGCGCCTCCTTCGTCTCCGCGCTCCCACCGGTGGCGGGCAGCTCCGCACGGCCGGCGGTGTCCGCGCTCTCGTCGGCGGCGGGCCCCCGGTGCTTGCCGGTGGCCTTCCCGGCGGCGTCCTTGCCCTCGGCGGTGGTGTCCGCGCCGTCCTCGGTACGCGCGGGGGCGGCCGCCTCCCGGTCGGCCTCGGCGCCGGTGCCACCGGAGCCGCCCGTCCCCGTCGCCTTCTCCGTCTTCTCCGCCGTCCCCGGTGCGGACCCCTCGGGCGCCTCGGTGGCGGTGCCCCCGGCCTTCCCGGTCCTGGGCGCCGGGTCGCCGGTGGACTCCTTCGCGGCGGACCCCTTCGTAGCGGAGTCCTCCGTGTCCTTGGTGCCCGGCTCCTTCGCGGCCGTCCCCTTGGCGCCCTGGTCCTCGGCGCCGCCGGTGCCGGCGGTCGTCAGACCGGCCATCTCCGCGCAGGAGGCCCACGCCTTGGCGCCCTCGGCCGCCAGGACCTTCTCGGCCACGGCTATCTGATGGGCGCGGCTGGCGAGATCCGGGCGGGACGCGTACTCCAGACCGCCGTACGCCTCCCAGCTGTTCTGCGAGATCTGGAGGCCGCCGTAGTAGCCGTTGCCGGTGTCGGCGCTCCAGGCGCCACCGCTCTCGCACTCGGCCACCCTGTCCCACGCGGTGGTCTCGGCGGCGGTCGCCGAACCCGCGCCGAGGAGCGGGAGCGCGATGGCCGAGCCGGCCACCCCTGCCGCGACGACGAGGGCCGGAGCCTGACGGGGTCGGCGATGTCGACCATTCCCGGAGAGCATGCGGTTGCCTTTCGCGAGACTGCTGAGACGGGGTGAACGTAGCCGCACTCCAACATCAGTCACAAGTCGGTGCAGCGGAGATCACGCGAACATCACGTTCCTGACGCAGCGTCATTTCCGTTGCCTCCGGGGGCGAAAGCGAACTCCACGGGCAGGGTTCGAAGCCCCCTCATGATCAAGCCACCGCGCCAGCGCATTTCGGACGGATCAACCGCGAGCCGCAGGTCGGGAAGGCGGGTGAAGAGAGCCGTCAGCGCGGTTCTGGCCTCCAGCCGGGCGAGCGGCGCGCCCAGGCAGTAGTGGATGCCATGGCCATAGCCGAGGTGTTGATTGTCACTGCGTGCCAGATCCAGCACATCGGGCCCGTCGAAGCGTTCCGGATCGCGATCGGCGGCGGCCAGCACCACCAGGACGGGATCGCCCGCGCCGATCCGCTGACCCCCGATCACCAGCGGCTCGGTGGCGAACCGCCAGGTCGCCATCTCCACCGGGCCGTCATAGCGGAGCAGCTCCTCCACCCCGGTCTCCAGCAGCGCCGTGTCCCCCTCGGCGAGGGCCCGCTGGAGGCGCTCGCGCTGAACGGGGTTGCGCAGCAGGGCGTAGGTGCCGTTGCCGATGAGGTTCACGGTGGTCTCGAAACCGGCGAAGAGCAGGATGAAGGCCATCGCGGCGGCCTCGTTCTCGGTCAGGTGCTCGCCGTGGTCGCTCGCCCGGATCAGCCCGGAGATCAGATCGTCGCCGAGGTCACCGCGCTTGCGGTGGATCAGCTCCAGCAGATAGCCGCGCATCTTCTTCACCGAGCGGGCCACCCCGCCGCGCGGGCCGCCGCCGTGCCGGATCATCATTCCGGCCCAGTCCCGGAAGTCGTCCTGGTCCTCCGGCGGGACACCGAGCAGATCGCAGATGGCGTAGATCGGCAGCGGGAAGGCGAACTCATGGATGAGGTCCGCCTCGCCCTTGCCGGCGAAGCCGTCGATCAGCCGGTCCGTCAGCTCCTCCACCCGGGGGGCGAAGGCGGCCACCCGGCGCGGGGTGAACGCCTTGGAGACCAGCCGCCGCAGCCGGGTGTGGTCCGGCGGGTCGATATTGAGCAGATGGGTCATCAGCTCGGCCTTGCGCTCCCCCGGGATACCCGTCCGGCCCCGGGCGTGCGCGGGCTCGTCGTGGTGCGCCGGGTTCTTGGAGAGCCGCTGGTCGGCGAGGGCCTGGCGGGCGTCGGCGTACCGGGTGACCAGCCAGGCGTCGACCCCGCTGGGGAGGCGGGTGCGGTGGACGGGCGCATGCTCGCGGAGCCAGGCGTAGGCGGGGTACGGATCGGTGGCGAACTCCCAGGTGAAGAGTTCGGGCGCGGGGGAAAGAGGGGTCTCGCTCACCCTTCGACGGTATCCGGACATGCCGGAGCCCTTCTGGTGTGCCCGGCCCCGTACCGAAAGCGGCCGTACCGCGCTTAACGGAATTAACCGCTCCGGCAACCCGCGGGCGGGGCGGGGTCAGCCGCCGGACGGGCCGGTCCCCTCCGCCTCAGCAGCCTCAGGGACCTCAGGGGCCCCGTCGCCCCCGCCCGTCTCCGCCGCGCGGATGGCGGCCCGGTAGGCGCGCGCCGAGGCCCGCAGGGCGGACTCCGGGTCCACCCCCTCCTCGGCGGCGCGGGCGGCCAGCGCCAGCAGGGTGTCGCCCACGCCCCCGCCCTGCGGCAGCGGCACCGCGATCCCCGCCGTACGGGCCCGGGCGGCCAGCTTCGCCGCGAGCGCCAGCGCGGGCTGTCCCGGCGGCACCCCGTCGGTCACCGACTCCCGGCCCTTCTCCTCCGCCTTGGTCCGCAGCCAGAGGGCGCGCACCTCCTCCGGCGTCTCCGCGTGCTCCTCGCCGAAGACATGCGGATGCCGGTGGATCAGCTTCTCCACGATGGTGGCGGCCACATCGTCCACGGAGAACGGCGTCTCGGGGTCCTCCTCCGCGATCCGCGCGTGGAAGACGACCTGGAGGAGGACGTCCCCCAGCTCCTCCCGCAGCTCGTCGCGGTCGCCGTCCTCGATCGCCTCGACCAGCTCGTACGCCTCCTCGATGGCGTACTTGGCCAGCTCCTCATGGGTGCGCCCGGCCGACCAGGGGCACTCGGCGCGGATCCGGTCCATCACCTGGACCAGGTCGAGGAGCCGGCTGCCGGGCAGATCGTAGGCGCCGGGCAGCAGCTCCAGATCGGGCATCCGCTCCCGCCCGGACCCGGCGAGCCGGGCGAGGCCGTCGGTGAGGGCCCGGTCGCCCTCGCCCGCGGCGAGCACCACCACGGTCGCCCCCGTCGTGACACAGGCGTCCACCAGCTCCCGGGCGGTGGGCGCGGCGGTCTCCACCGCGATCCCGGCCTCCCGGAGATAGGGCAGCTGGGGGTGGTCCGGGTCGGCGCAGAGCACCCGCCCCGCTTCCCGCAGGGTCTGCCACGCGGGCCAGGAGAGCAGCCCGGGGGCCACCCGGTGGCTGGCGGTGAGCAGGACGATACGGCCGGTGGCGGGGGTGCTGGTGGTCACCCCCCGAACCTACCTCCCCGTCATGCGCCGGTGGGCGGGGCGGCCTGCGGCTGCTGGGTGCGCTGCTTGATCCACGGGGCCCGGTAGTCGCCGAGCTGGAGCTGGCGGTTGTCCCAGCGGCCGAAGCGCGGGTTGACGTCGATGTCGAGGGCCTTGCCCGCGGTGACGAAGGCGCGGTTCAGCCGCTCCTGGTCGGCGGGGGTGTTGGCGGGGCCGAGCGACTGGGCCAGCTTGCCGATGAGCAGCTCCCGCCGCAGGGCGTCGTCCAGCCGGTCGGGGGCGACCCCGCGCTCCTGGAGATAGGAGGCCTGGAGCCGGGCCTCGCCGCCCGCCTGCTGGGCGAGACCGGCCCGGGTCTGCTGGATCTCCTTACGGGTGACACCCACCCCGGCGTCGGCCGCGGCGCGCTCCACCACCCGGTCGACGATCAGGTCGTAGAGCTTGGCCCGGCTGAGCTGTCCGCTGTCCTTGACGAGCTGCGCGGTCTCGGGGGAGCGCTGCTGCGCCGCCCGGACCCGCTTGGCCTCGGCCTGCACGGTGGAGACCTCGATCCGCTCCCCGCCGACCAGGGCCGCGGCGCCGGGCCGGGCCTCGGAGCCACAGGCGGCGACGAGGGGTGTGGCGAGAAGCAGCGCGGTGGACGCGACGATCGCGGTGCGACGGCGGCGGTGCAAAGGACCCTCCCGGCAGCTGATGATTGTGCGGTGGTTCACAAAGACCTGCGGTGCTGATGGTAGGCAGTGCGGCCGGGTCGGGGCCACCACTTCGCCCGTACTGATTCCGATCAGGGGACCCCGACCCCCAAAAGCCACAGCAGCCTCGGAAGCCGGGGGAGCCATACGGGGATCGGACGGGGATCAGACGGATATCGCCCCGGCGTCGGACTCGGCCTCGCGCTCCGTGGCGGACGGGGGGCGTCCGGCGGTACGGGGGGCGGCACCGGCCGCGGTACGGGCGGGCTCCGGGCGCAGCATGATCGTGCGGGAGACCAGGAAGGTGACCGGGATGGCCGCGGCGGCGGCGATCAGCGGCGCGTACCGGTCCCCGAACTCCAGGACGTCCACCAGCAGGTAGACCCCGGCGGTGGTGAGGACGAAGTTGGCCGCGTTGGTGAGCGGGAAGAGCAGGAACTTCCGCCAGGTGGGCCGGGTCCGGTAGGTGAAGTAGGAGGTGAGGAAGAAGGATCCGACCATGCTCAGCGCGAACGCGGCGACATGTGCGGCCACATAGGGGAGCCGGAGCAGGAAGAGCAGGTAGAGGCCGTAGTAGGTGGCGGTGTTCACCGCCCCCACCAGGGCGAAGCGGATCAGCTGCCCCCGTACTGCGCTCATGCGGTGCGGCTCCCCGTGCGGGCGCGTACGGGTGTACGCGCGGTTGCGCGGACCTCCGGCGGTCGGTGCGGATGCCCGCGTTCCGGACGGATGCCCGGCGGTCGGTGCGGTCGTCCCCAGCGTGACACACCCGGGGGCACTCCTCCGCGCCAGTCCAGTACGCGTCATTTTTCCGGCTGATAAGCAACACAACGCTTCTCCCGTCACACCAGTCACATCTGTCACATCGGTGGACTCCGCCGAACGTGTGGACTCCGTGGACCGGAGGCCGCACGTCATCCAGCCGCAGATCCGAAAGGCTGAACATGACGAACCGACTGGCCCGCGGGCCGGTACTCGCCGCCGCGGCCATGGCCGTGGCCGCTCTCACCGCACCGCTGGCCATCGCCGCCCCCGTCGAGGCGCCGAAGAAGAAGAGCACCGCCGCCCAGCAGCACGACTTCAACGGCGACGGCGTGCGCGATCTCGCCGTCGCGGTGCCGGGCGGCGCCGCCGGCGCCGTCCAGAAGGCCGGGGCCGTCTCCGTCCTCTACGGCTCGAAGACCCAGCCGGTGAACACCAAGCGCCAGGTCGTCCACCAGGACACCGCGGGCGTCCCCGGGACCGCCGCCGCCGGTGACCGCTTCGGCTCCGTGGTCGCCTCCGGTGACCTCGACCGGGACGGTTACGCGGACCTCGTGGTCTCCGCCGCCCGCGACACCCTCGCCGCCGACCGGCGCAACGCGGGCTCGCTCACCGTCTTCTGGGGCGGCGCCCAGGGCCTCTCGGGCGGGGCGACCCTCGCCGAGGGCGGCCGTGACCACGCCCAGCTCGGCGACGCGCTCACCGTGGGCGACTTCGACGGCGACGGCGACCAGGATGTGGCCGTCTCCGTGAACGAGGGTGCGGTACGGGTGCTCTCCGGGCCCTTCGGCCGCGACGGCTCCGCCACCTCCTCCACCGTGCTCAACGAGATCGGCGACCCGTACCGGATCACCGATCTGGCCGCCGGGGACGTCAACGGCGACGGCCGGAGCGACCTGGTCGCCGCCCGCTACGACAGCGCTCTCTACGAGTACCCGGAGACGGCCGTCTGGACGGGCACCGCCCAGGGCCTCAACACCACGCCGAAGCTGGTGAAGACCGCCGATCTGAACCTCCAGGGCGGCGAGAACCTCGATGTCGGCGATGTGAACAAGGACGGCTTCGCCGATATCGTCGTCGGCCGCTACGACTTCCGCGAGTACGACATCGAGGGCGGCAAGGGCGGCCGGATCATCTTCTACCCGGGCTCCGCGAGCGGCCCCGTGGGATCGAAGGCGTTCGCGCTGACCCAGGACAGCCCCGGCGTGCCGGGCACCGCCGACTTCGGTGACAACTTCGGCTCCGGGGTCTCCGTGGCCGATGTCAACGGCGACGGCTATGCCGATGTCTCCGCCGGCATCCCGGGCAAGAAGGTCGGACCCGACGCGGGCTCCGGGGCCGTGATGGTCCTGCGCGGCGCCGCCAAGGGCCCGGTCGCCGCCGGGGCGACCGTCTTCCACCAGGACACCACCGGTGTCCCCGGCGACGCCGAGGCGAAGGACGAGTTCGGCTTCGCCACCGCCCTGACCGACCTGAACGGCGACAACCGGCCCGAGCTGGCGGTCGGCGGCCCCGGCGAGAACAACCGGGCCGGCTCGGTCTGGCTGCTCCAGGGCGGCACGGCCGGCCCGTCGGCGACCGGCTCGCTCGTCCTCGGCCACGGCGGTGTCGGCACCGACGCCTTCCCCGGCAGCGAGCTGGGCAACGGCTTCGGCAACGCCAGCTCCTACCGGCGTTGATCCCCTGCGGCGCGCCCGCCGGGCATCGTGCACATCACGGCATCGCGCACGTCACGGCGTCAGGAACCGCCCCTGGTGGTCCAGGGCGCGCCGCAGCTCACCCGTGAGCGGGTGATACGGGCCGTAGCGGCGCTCGGCGTCGTACAGCAGTGACTGGAGCTGGCTCCGGCCGCCCGTCTGGTCGCCCAGGGCCAGCAGCAGGGTGCCGATCCGGTGGCGGATGTCGAACGCCCGCGCCGGGTCGGCACCGCCCTGGTGGTACGGGAGCAGCGCCCGGTACTCGGCGAGGGCGGCGGCGGGCTGGCCCAGCTGCTCCAGACAGTGGGCGGCGTCGTACCGGAACTGGAGCACCTGCGGATCGGCCGCGCCCGCCTCGGCGGTCCGGTCCTCGGCGAGCCGCCGCAGCTCGGGCAGGGCCCGGCGGTACTGCCCGTCGTCCAGCAGGGTGCTGGCGTACTGCTTGCGCAGGATCCGTACGACGGGGGAGTTCTCGCCGTGCTCGGCGGCGGCGGCCGGGAGGATCCCGCCGAGGATGTCCACGGCCTGGGTGATGCCGCCCTCCCCGAGCAGGCGTTTGACCTCGTCCACGGCGGCGGCCACATCGACCCGGGCGGCCGGCCGCGGCACGGCGGGCGCGGGCGCCGGGACCGGGACCTGCCCGGTCGTCGTACGGACGGCGGCGGGGGCGGCCCGGTCCGGCCAGGGGGCGAAGGGCCGGCGGAAGGGCCGCGCGGGATCGAGCGGGCGGGAGGCCGCCGGTGCCGATGGCTCCCGGGGGTCACCGCCCGTGCCGCGCGGGGGCAGCAGCGGCTCCAGCGCCCCGTACACCTCCAGCGCCCCCGACGGCCGGTGCTGCGGGTCCTTGGCGAGCAGCCGCAGCACCAGCGCCTCCAGCGCCTCGGGTATCTCGGGCCGCATCCGGCGCACCGGCACCGGCGGCTCGTACAGATGCCGGTGGAGCACCCCGAGGGCGGTGGACCCGGCGAAGGGGACCTCTCCGCTGAGGAGTTCATGGAGCAGCACCCCGAGGGCGTACAGATCGGTGTACGGGCCGACCGCGCCGCCCAGGGCCTGTTCGGGAGCCATGTACGCGGGGCTGCCGATGGGGGAACCGGTATGCGTGAGCCGGGTGGTGTCGCTGTCGATGACCGAAGCGACCCCGAGGTCCAGCACGGTGACCGTGCCGTCCGGCTTGACCATCACATTGCGGGGCTTGAGATCACGGTGGACGATCGGCACCGCGTGCACGGCGGCGAGCACGGCGCAGAGCTGGGCGGCGACGGAGACCGCCCAGGGCCAGGGGTAGGGCTCGTGCTCGGCGAGATGGTCGGCGAGGTCGGCGCCCTCGACGTACTGCATCACCAGATAGAGGTCGTCGCCGTCGCCGCCCGCGTCATGGACGGTGACCAGACCGGGGTGGGAGACCTGGGCGGTCACCCGGCACTCCCGGAGGAACCGGCGGCGCATCTCGTCGGCGGCGGTGGCGGCGGCCATCCGGTCGGGGCGCAGCAGTTTCACGGCGACCCGGCGGTCGAGGCGCCGGTCGTACGCCGTCCACACCTGGCCCATGCCGCCCTGGCCGATGATGCCGGAGAGTTCGTACCGGTCCGCGATGACCCGCCCGTTCACCGGCCCTGCTCCCTGCGGAGATAGTCGCTCAGCTCGTCGAGTTCGGCACGGACCTGGTCGATACGGGGGGTCTCACCGCCCGGGCGCGGGGCCGGTGCGGTGTACGGGGAGGGGGCACCGTAGCCGGGTACGGGCGGCGGCGGCTGCGGATAGCCGTAGGCGGGGGGAGCGGTGGGCACGGTGGGCGGGCCGTACCCGGGCGGTGGCGCGGGCCGCTGGAAGTGGCGGATGTCGGCCACCAGATAGTGGACGGGGATCCCGATCGCCATCGCCACCATCGTCCAGATCGCCACCAGGTCCAGCCCGGACGCCACATCCGGCTCCTTCGGCTCGCCCTTCGGCGGGTCGGGCTGCTCGCCGAACTCGGCCACGACGACGAAGAACGTCACCGCGAGGACCAGGCTCGCCCAGAAGAGCACCCAGTCCAGGGGGCGCTTGCGCAGCACCGCGACCCGCAGCATGGCGGCCCAGGCGAGGGTGCCGAGGCTGATGAGGGAGAGCAGCACGAAGAGTCCGCGCAGCGCGAAGAGCGTCGCGGTGGCCGGCCGACGGCCGGGCTGTGGCTGGGCGAGGCCGGCGCCGTGCAATCTCTGCTCCTTGGCCTGGGGACGGGGGGATGAGCGTATCCATTGCGCTGTGCTTTCAGCCCACGTGCCGCCCAAGTCCCGCGCCACCTCGGGCGGACGTCGGGGGCCAGCCCCCGAACCCCCGCTCCTCAATCGCCGGAGGGGCTTATTTTGTCCACCTCGGGCACTCGCTCAGGCAGAAATGCCCGTTTCCAGCCCCTTGGAGGTCCCCCCGGACGAAGTCTGGGGGGAGATTGAGGACGGACCCGAGCCCGGGCCCTGGCCCCAGGGAACCCGGCCTCGCCGGCATTTGAGGCGCGGGGGCCTCAAAAATCAGCCTCGCCGGCGTTTGAGGCGCGGGGTTCGGGGCTGGCCCCGACGTCTGCCCGAGCCGACTCGGGGAACCTGGCGAAGGTTCAGCTCGGGGGGATCGTGCCCGACGTGAGGCCGTCGAAGAGGCCCTGGACCAGCTGTTCCCCGAGCCTGCCTGCAAGGCGCACCGCGTCCTCGAACGCCGCCAGCGTGCGGAACCGCTCCCCGTACCGCCGCTGCTCCCCCAGCGGGAGCCTCGGCAGCTGAAGCCGCCGCACATCCAGCCGCGTCGCCGTCGACGCATGACTGCTCGCCTGCCGGGTGTTCGCCGTCCCCCGCAGAAACCCCGCCAGGAACCACGGGTCGAGCGCCTCCGGATCGGGCCGGAGGAGATGGAGCCCCCGCCCGAGCGCCGCGCCCGCCGTGGCCTCGTCGACGACCCGGACGACGGAGGAGCCGCCGAGGACGGGGACGACGACATCCCCGGGCGCGAGCCGGAGCGTGGGCCCGTCGGGCCCTTCCCCGTCGGGGAGTTCACCCGAGGGCGCCGCCCCGGTGAGGACGTCCTGCTCGGTGAGGACGGCCTGGACACCGGACCCCCCGGACGCCCCGGAGACCGGGCCGGGGTGGACCGTACCCGCCGCCAGCGTCAGCGCCCCCGCACGGGCGAGTTCGCCGACGGTGGTGACGGGCCAGGCCGCCACGGGCTCCACCGGACCGGGCACCGGGGTGAGTTCGGTGGTGAGCCGGAGCGTGTCGGCGAGGTGCTCGCGGATCCTCGGCAGCTCGCCCGCCCCGGCGGCCCCCACCGGCGGCGGGACATGCCGGGCGGGGGCGAGGTCCACATCGTCGTCGAGGAGTTCGATGACGGGGACGGGTCGCCCCGCCACCCCCTCGGGCACCGGCTCCCCCGCCGCGAAGGGCCGCCACGCGTCGAGGACGGCGCCCTGGACGGCGGTCCAGTCCAGCCGGTCGCGCCCGCCCGCCGCCCCCAGGACCTCGGTGGTGTCCACGAAGAGCACCTCGGCGGCGGGAGTGGCACCAGGCGCGGGCCGGCCGAGCACCCACAGCTGAAGGGGGATGCCATAGGGCGGCGCGGCTCCGGCGGGCAGGGCGACGACGGCCCGCAGCGCGCCCCGCCGCAGCAGCCCGGCACGGACCCGGCGGCCGGAGCGGCGGGAGGCGGCGGCCGGGGGCATCAGCACCACGGCGGTGCCACCGGGCCGCAGCCGGGCCAGCGCGTGCTGGACCCAGGCGAGTTCGGACTCGGTCCGGGCGGGGAGCCCGTACTCCCAGCGGGGGTCGTAGGCGAGTTCGTCGTGCCCCCAGTTGCGCTCGTTGAACGGGGGGTGGAGCAGCACGGTGTCGGCCTCGGCGCCGGGGAAGGCGTCGGCGCGCAGCGCGTCGCCGACCCGGGCGCGGACGGCGGCGTCGGTGCCGAGGGCGAGCCGGAGCGCGGCGAGCGGGGTCAGATCGGGGTCGGTGTCCTGGGCGAGCAGGGTGCCGGGGCTGCCCGCCGCCGCGAGCAGCGCTCCGGCCCCGGCGGCCGGGTCGAGCACGGTGGCGCCCTCGGCGGGGTCGGCGAGCGCGGCCATCAGCGCGGCCGGTCCGGGCGGGGTGAGGGTGTACTGGCGGAGGTTGGCGTCGAGGTAGCGGCCGTAGAGGAACTCATAGGCGGTACGGGGGCCGAGTTCCCCGGCGAGCCGTCCGGCGGCGCGGAGCAGCGGCATGGGCCCGGGGGCGGGCCGGCCCGCGGCGGGCAGCGCGGTGTGCAGCAGGGCGGTGCGGTCGTCGCCGAAGCGGGCGGTGAGGACCTGCTCCAGGGCGGTGGGGAGGAGTTCGGCCATCCGGGAGTCGGAGCCCTCGGTCAGCTCCTCCCAGAGGGCGGGCCGGGCCTGGACGATCAGAAGCGCGCAGCCGACGCGCGCCAGGGCGGCCGGGGCGGTGTCGGGGTGGTCGGCGATCTGCTGCCAGAGGCGTTCCCGGAGCGGGACCTCGGCGAGCTTGCCCTGCTCCCGGAGCCAGCGTTCGACCTCGGCGAGGGCGAAGGAGGGGCTGGTCTCGGTGCCCCCGACGGGCTTGGGGAAGTCGGGGTGGCGGCGGCGCCAGTTGCTGACCGCCGCGCGTCCGACCCCCGCGAGCCGGGCGATCCCGGCCGCGGTCACCTCACTTGCGTTCTCCGGCACCCGCCCGCCTCCGTGCTCCATGTCCATGCTGCGCCGTGTCCGCTGGTCAGGGACGTCCATGTGCGGTCGAGCATAGCGCGGCGCCATCGAGAACCGACTTCACAGCACAGGAGAATCCGATCTCGTGAACTCTTGTTGACTCGGTTCACAGCTCATGCTCTCATTGACCCAACACCACGGGGGGCTCTCAGCGGGGCCCGATCACGCCGCATGTCCGGGAGGGCACCACTCATGTCCCACTCCACCCACCAGCAGCCGCACGACCCCTATGGACAGCAGGGCCAGCAGGGGTACGGGCACCAGCCCCCGTACCAGCCGCCGCGTCCGATGCGGAACGGACTGGGCACCGCCGCCCTGGTGCTGGGACTGATCGGCACCATCTCCGGACTGATCCCGCTGCTCTTCTGGCTGGGCGGCACCCTCGGTCTGATCGCCCTGATCCTGGGCCTCAGCGGCCGGGGCCGGGTCAAGCGCGGTGAGGCCGGCAACAAGAAGGTGGCCACCATCGGCGCCCTGTTCGGGCTGATCGCGATGGTCGCCGGGGTCATCGGCGCGGTGATCACCTTCAAGGCGGTGGACGACGCCGTGGACGAGATCGACAAGGCCACCAGCGGGGTGTCGGCCTCCAAGGAGCCCGGCCAGGACAGCTCCCGGTCCCAGGGGAAGAGCAAGAACAAGGGGAAGAAGGGGAAGGGGAGCGGCGGCACGGGAGGCGGCGCGTCCGACACCCTCGGCGCGGGCGACACCGCCGCCTACCCCGACGGCCTCAAGGTGACCGCGAGCACCGCCGAGCCGTTCACCCCGAACGAGTACGCCGCCGGCCACACCAAGGGCAACAAGGCGTACCGGATCACCGTCACCGTCCAGAACACCGGCGACAAGACCTATGAGTCCGCCCTGCTGATGGCCGAGGCACGGGCCGGCGCCGACGGGGTCACCGCCGAGCAGATCTTCGACGACACGGTCGGCGACGGCATGTCCGGGAATCTGGCCCCCGGCAAGAAGGCCACCGTCTCCTACGGCTTCGACGCCCCCGCCGACGCCGAGGAGCTGACCCTGGAGATCACCCCCGGCTTCGAGCACGACCCCACCCAGTGGGAGCTGGCCCTCTGAGCACCGCCGCCCGCCCACCGGGGGGACGGTGGACGGGCGGCGGCACACCGGCCCCGGCCTCGGGAACCGTCATCGACGGATCCCCCGGCCGGGGCCTCCCTATTCACAGGCCCTGGAAGCCTCGGGACGCTCAGGGCCCTCGGAGGTCTGGAAGGTCTCAGGAACCGAGCACCGTGGTCAGGAACTCCCCGGTCCAGGCCAGCAGCTCCCGGCCCACCACCGGCTTCCCGCCGATCTTCCCCGAGGTGGGCCGGGGCACCAGCACCTGACCCGTGGCCGCCTTCACCACCGAGCGCGGATAGAGCCGCTTCAGCCGCAGCTCCTGCGACTCCCTCAGCTCCACCGGGGCGAAGCGGACATTGCTCCCCTGGAGCACGATGTCCCCGACCCCGCAGGCCCGTGCCAGCATCCGCAGCCCGGCCACCAGCAGCAGGTTCTCCACCGGCTCCGGCAGCTTGCCGTAACGGTCGGTCAGCTCCTCCCGTACCGCCCTGATGTCCTCCTCGGTATTGGCCGAGGCGATCGAGCGGTACGCCTGGAGCCGCAGCCGCTCACCGGGGGCGTAGTCGTGCGGCACATGGGCGTCCACCGGCAGCTCGATCTTGACCTCCAGCGGCGGCTCCTCCTCCACACCGCCCTCCAGCGAGGTGCGGTAGTCGGCGACCGCCTCCCCCACCATCCGGACATACAGATCGAAGCCGACCCCCGCGATATGGCCGGACTGCTCCCCGCCCAGCAGATTGCCCGCGCCCCGGATCTCCAGGTCCTTCATCGCCACATACATGCCCGCACCCATCTCGGTGTGCTGGGCGATGGTCGCCAGCCGCTCGTGCGCGGTCTCCGTCAGCGGCTTCTCCGGCGGATAGAGGAAGTAGGCATAGCCCCGCTCCCGGCCCCGGCCCACCCGGCCCCGCAGCTGGTGCAGCTGGGAGAGGCCGAAGTTGTCACCGCGCTCCACGATCAGCGTATTGGCGTTGGAGATGTCGATCCCGGACTCCACGATCGTGGTGGAGACCAGCACATCGAACTTCTTCTCCCAGAAGTCCACCACCACCTGCTCCAGCGCCGTCTCCGACATCTGGCCGTGGGCGGTGGCGATCCGCGCCTCGGGCACGATCTCCCGCAGCCGGGCCGCCGCCCGGTCGATGGACTCCACACGGTTGTGGATATAGAAGACCTGGCCCTCCCGGAGCAGCTCCCGCCGGATCGCGGCGCCGATCTGCTTCTCCTCGTACGGGCCCACGAAGGTCAGCACCGGATGGCGCTCCTCCGGCGGGGTGGTGATGGTCGACATCTCCCGGATGCCGGTCACCGCCATCTCCAGGGTCCGGGGGATCGGCGTCGCGGACATGGTGAGCACATCGACATTGGCCCGCAGCTTCTTCAGCTGCTCCTTGTGCTCGACGCCGAAGCGCTGCTCCTCGTCCACGATGACCAGGCCCAGGTCCTTGAACTTCGTCTCGGAGGAGAAGAGCCGGTGGGTGCCGATGACGATGTCGACCGCGCCGTCCTTCAGCCCCTCCAGGGTCGCCTTGGCCTCGGTGTCGGTCTGGAAGCGGGAGAGCGCCCGGACCTTCACCGGGAACTGCCCGTACCGCTCGGAGAAGGTCCCGAAGTGCTGCTGCACCAGCAGCGTGGTGGGGACGAGGACGGCGACCTGCTTGCCGTCCTGCACCGCCTTGAAGGCGGCCCGTACCGCGATCTCGGTCTTGCCGTAACCGACATCGCCGCAGATCAGCCGGTCCATCGGAACCGTCTTCTCCATGTCCTCCTTGACCTCGGCGATGGTGGAGAGCTGATCGGGGGTCTCCACGTACGGGAAGGCGTCCTCCAGCTCCCGCTGCCAGGGGGTGTCCGGGCCGAAGGCATGGCCGGGGGCGGCCATCCGGGCCGAGTAGAGCTTGATCAGATCGGCGGCGATCTCCTTGACCGCCTTCTTCGCCCGCGCCTTGGTCTTCGTCCAGTCGGCGCCGCCGAGCCGGTGCAGGGTGGGCGCCTCACCGCCGACGTACTTGGTGATCTGCTCCAGCTGGTCGGTGGGGATGTAGAGCCGGTCCCCGGGCTGGCCGCGCTTGGCCGGGGCGTACTCCACCACCAGATACTCACGGGTCGCGCCCTGGACGGTGCGCTGCACCATCTCGATGTAGCGGCCCACCCCGTGCTGCTCGTGGACGATGTAGTCGCCGGTCTCCAGGGTGAGCGGGTCGATGGTCTTGCGGCGCCGGGTCGGCATCCGCTGGCCGTCCTTGCCCGCCGCCTTCTGGCCGGAGAGGTCCGTCTCGGTGAGGACGGCGAGCCGCAGCCCCGGTGCGGTGAACCCGTAGTCGATGGAGCCGCAGACCACCTGGACCACCGAGGCGGGGATCTCCCCGGTGCCGGTGTCCAGCCGGGCGGGGACGCCCTCGCCGCTCAGCACCTCGACGGTACGGGCGGCGGGGCCATGGGCCTCGGTGACGAAGACGGTGCGCCAGCCGTCGGCGAGCCAGCCCTTGGTGTCGGCGAGCGCCCGCGCGGTGTCGCCGCGATAGGACTCGGGGGCGTTCAGACCGAGGGTGAGGGTGTCCGTCCCCGCCAGGTCCAGCTCCTCGTCGGCGGCGAAGGGGGAGACCGACCACCACATCATGCCCAGCTCACGGGCGCGGTCCCGGACATCGGCGAGGCCCCACAGCGAGGCGGCGCCCACATCGATGGGGGCCTGGCCGTCGGCGGCCATGGCGATGGCCGCCCAGGAGGCCTGGAGGAACTCCTGGCTGGTGGCGACGAGATCGACGGAGCGGGTCCGGACCCGCTCCGGGTCGCAGACCACGGTCATGGCGCCCGCCGGGAGCACATCCAGCAGCAGCTCCATCTCGTCCACCAGCACCGGGGCCAGGGACTCCATGCCCTCCACCGCGATCCCCTCGGCGATCTTGCCCAGGAGTTCGCCCAGCTCGGGATGGTCCTCGGCCAGCGCGGCGGCACGGCGGCGGACCTCGTCGGTGAGCAGCAGCTCACGGCAGGGCGGTGCCCACAGACCGTGCTCGGCGACCTCCAGCGACCGCTGGTCGGCGATCTTGAAGTAGCGGATCTCCTCCACGTCGTCGCCCCAGAACTCCACCCGCAGGGGGTGCTCCTCGGTGGGCGGGAAGACATCCAGGATGCCGCCGCGCACGGCGAACTCACCGCGCTTCTCGACCAGCTCGACCCGGGAGTACGCGGCGGCGGCCAGCGCCTCCACGATCTCCCCGAGATCGGCCTGCTGCCCGGTGCGCAGGGCCACCGGCTCCAGGTCGCCGAGGCCCTGGACCTGCGGCTGGAGCACGGAACGGATGGGGGCGACCACCACGGAGACCGGGCCCGCCGCCGGGTCGTCGGCCGAGGGGTGGGCGAGCCGGCGGAGCACGGCGAGACGGCGGCCGACGGTGTCGGAGCGGGGGGAGAGCCGCTCATGGGGCAGGGTCTCCCAGGCGGGGTACTCGACCACGCCCTCCTCGGGGAGGAGCGAGCGCAGGGCCGCCGCCAGATCCTCGGCCTCACGGCCGGTGGCGGTGACGGCGAGCACCATACGACCGCTGTCCCGGGCCAGCGCGGCGACCGCGAAGGGGCGGGCGGCGGGCGGTCCGACCAGGTCGACATGGGGCCGGGCGCCGCCCCGGGCGGCCTCCAGCGCCTCGGTGAGCGCGGGGTCACGTACGACGGCATCGAGCAGACCGTGCAGGCTCATGAAAGGCTTTCCGTCCCGGGGTAAGAGGGGGGGATGGGGCAACGCGGTGTGGGTGAGACTGGGGGGAACGCGAAGGACCCGACACGTCTGACGGGCCGGGGGTCTCCAGCGTACGCCCGCCCGCCGGGCCGCCGCCTCCGCGACCGGGAACGGCCGGGCGCGGCCCGCCGGGGTGTCCCGGGGGTCCGCCGGGGTGTCCCGGGGGATCCCGTACCACCAGCCAGGAGCCCGTATGACCGACGAGGAGTTCGAGGAGTTCTACTCCCACTCCGTGAAACGCCTGGTCGGGCAGGTGTATCTGATGACGGGCGATCTCCATGAGGCCCAGGACGTGGTCCAGGAGGCCTTTGTCCGGGCCTGGTCGCGGCGCGCCCGGCTCCGGCGGGAGGCCGGGCCCGAGGCATGGATCCGTACGGTGGCCTGGCGGCTCGCGGTGAGCCGGTGGCGGCGGCGCGGCCGGGCGGCGGCGGCCTGGCGGGTGCGGAGCGGCGGTCTGCCGGGGTCGGCTCCCCCGCCGGACGCGGAGACGGTGGCGCTGGTGGCCGCGTTGCGGCGGCTGCCGGAGCGACAGCGGCGGGTGGCCGTTCTCCACTATGTGTGCGATCTCGGTGTCGATCAGGTCGCGGCCGAGACGGGGCTGGCGGCGGGCACGGTCAAGACGCATCTCTTCCGCGCGCGGGCGGCGCTGCGGGACCAGCTGGCCTTCCAGGAGCAGGCAGGATCCCGGCCCTGCCCTGTCCCTGTGCACGCCGGTGGCCCCGGCCGTCCCGCAGGACGACCGGGGCCACTTTCCCCGTAACAGGACGACCGGGGCCACTTTCCCCGTAACCGGATCCCCCGATCCCGTACCGGATCTTCCCCGTACCGGGGTCAGTCGGTGGCGATGGCGTTCAGGACGTTCATCCGTCCGGCGCGGAAGGCGGGGACCAGCGCGGCCAGCAGGCCCACCAGGGCGGAGCCCAGGAAGACCATGATGATCGTCGGCCAGGGGATCTCCAGGACCATCAGCCCCTCCAGCTCAAGCAGCTGCTGGGCGGAGGTGCCCCAGCCCATGCCCAGACCGAGGCCGAGGAAGGCTCCGAAGAGGGCGATGACGACGGACTCCAGGCGGATCATCCGGCGCAGCTGGCGCCGGGAGAGACCGATCGCCCGCAGCAGCCCGATCTCCCGGGTGCGCTCGACCACCGAGAGGGCCAGGGTGTTGACCACTCCGAGGATCGCGACGACGATCGCGAGGCCCAGCAGACCGTAGACGATGTTCAGCAGGCTGCCGATCTGCTCCCGCAGCTCTTCCTTGTAGTCGGTCTGGTCGCGGACCTTGTACTGGGGGTAGTCGGCGATCGTCTTCTTGAGCGCGGCGGCGGCCCGCTCCTGCTGGCCGTCCTGGGCGGCGGCCAGCACCATGAAGCTCAGCGGCAGCTTGTCGGCCGGGACGTAGGAGCGCATGGTCTCGGTGCTGATGTACTTCACACCGCTCTCCATGGCGCTCTCGTCGGAGGTGATCGCGCCGACCTTGAGCCGGGCGGTCTCCCCCTGGACGAAGGCGACCGAGAGGGTGTCCCCGACCTTGACCTTGTGCTTGGTCGCGTACTCCTCGCCGATGGTGATGGCGTTCTTGGCGTAGGCGGCGGACTGCTTGCCCTCGACCATCTCGCGGCGCAGGTCCTGGGCGTAGGTCGGGTCGGTGGCGACCAGTTCCTCCCGCACGGTGGTGCCGCCCGGGGCGGTGACCTTCGCGTTGACCAGGCGGTAGTCGGTGAGGTGCTTGATGCCCGCGGCGTCCGCCATGGCCTTGCGGGCCTGGGGCATCACCGGCTGGCCGTTGCCGCTGCTGACGATGAAGTCGGCGCCGACACTGCGGTCCAGCTCATCGGTGGCCGAGGCCACCATGGAGGAGCCGACGACGGAGAGCGCGGCGACCAGGGCGAGGCCGATCATCAGGGCGGCGCCGGTGGCGCCGGTGCGGCGGGGGTTGCGGAGCGCGTTCCGCTCGGCCATCCGGCCGACCGGGCCGAACATCCGCAGGACGACCACGCTCAGCGCCCGGACCACGACCCCGGCGAGGACCGGGCCGATGACGACAAAGCCGAGCAGGGTGAAGAAGACGCCGAGGCCGAGGTAGAGGGAGCCGTCCGCGGCCTTCTCCACCTGGGTGGTGCCCAGCAGCGCGGCGGTGCCGATACCGGTCAGCACCAGGCCGATGGCGGCGCGCTTCCAGCCGGCGCGGGCGTCCACCGGGCCGCCCGAGTCCCGCAGGGCGGCCATCGGGGAGACCTTGCCGGCGCGGCGGGCCGGGATATAGGCGGCGACGACGGTGACGACGACACCGAGGACGATGCCGGCCACCGGGGTGGTCCACTTCACCGTCAGATCGTCGGTGGAGAGGCTCATGCCGACCGCGCCCATCATCTCCATCAGCCCGATGGCGAGTCCGACACCGGCGGCGACACCGAGGACCGAGCCGACGATGCCGAGGAGCAGCGATTCCAGCAGCACGGACCGGTTGACCTGCTGACGGCTGGAGCCGATGGCCCGCATCAGACCGATCTCACGGGTGCGCTGGGCGACCAGCATGGAGAAGGTGTTGACGATGAGGAAGATGCCGACGAGGAAGGCGATCCCGGCGAAGCCGAGCATCGCGTACCGCATCACATCCAGCATCTGGCCGACTTCCTCGCGGCCCTGGTCGGCGGTCTCCTTGGCGGTGGTGAGCTTGAACGCGCCGCCGCCGAGGGCGGTGTCGACCCGCTTCTTGAGCGTCTCGTCGGCGAGGCCGTCCACGGCGGTGACATGGAGGTAGCTCAGCCGGTCGGTGGCGCCGAGCAGATACCGCTGGGCGGTGGGGGTGTCGAAGTAGAAGAGCGCGGCACCGGGGTTGGTGACCTTGAAGGAGATCAGGCCGGAGATCTTGGCGCGGTGGTCGCCGAAGGTGCCGATGACACGCACCTCGTCACCGAGGGAGAGCTTCTGCTTGTCGGCGGTCTGCTCGTCGACCATCACCTCGGTGGGGCCGCGCGGGGACTTCCCCTCGGAGATCTCCATGGCCCGCAGGTCGTTCTCGGTCCAGTTGCCGACGATGGTGGGGCCGCCGGTGGTGGGGCCGAGGTTCTTGTTCTCCGCGTCCACCACGGTGGCGTTCATGATGGAGACGGAGCCCTCGACGGACTTCACGCCCTCGACCGCGCGGACCTTCTGCACGGTCGAGGCGGGGATCGTCTCGACCTTGCCGGACTGCGGGTTCTCGTCCTCGCCGTCCTTGTCCTTCGGGGCGACGGTGACATCGGCCGAGGTGACCGCGAACAGCTTGTCGAAGGTGGTGTTCATGGTGTCGGTGAAGACGAGTGTCCCCGACACGAATGCCACGGAGAGCAGGACGGCCACCGCGGAGAGGGCCATGCGGCCCTTGTGGGCGAGGAAGTTGCGCAGGGAGGTCTTGAGCACGGTCACGAGGTACGTCCCCGGGCGTCGAAGTCCTTCATGCGGTCCAGGACCTGGTCGGCGGTGGGACGGAGCATCTCGTCCACGATCCGGCCGTCGGCGAGGTACAGCACCCGGTCGGCGTAGGAGGCGGCGACGGGGTCATGGGTGACCATGACGATGGTCTGGCCCAGCTCGTCCACCGAGCGGCGCAGGAAGCTCAGCACCTCGGCGCCGGCCCGGGAGTCGAGGTTTCCGGTGGGCTCGTCACCGAAGATGATCGCGGGCCGGGCGGCGAGGGCGCGGGCGACCGCGACCCGCTGCTGCTGGCCGCCGGAGAGCTGGGTGGGGCGGTGCTTCAGCCGCTCGGAGAGGCCCACGGTCTCCACCACGCGGTTCAGCCAGGCGGTGTCCGGCTTGCGGCCGGCTATGTCCATGGGGAGGGTGATGTTCTCCAGGGCGTTGAGCGTGGGCAGCAGATTGAACGCCTGGAAGATAAAGCCGATCCGGTCCCGGCGGAGCTGGGTGAGCTTCTTGTCCTTGAGCCCGGTGATCTCGGTGTCGTCCAGGTAGATCTGGCCGGAGGTGACGGTGTCCAGACCGGCCAGGCAGTGCATCAGGGTGGACTTGCCGGAGCCGGAGGGGCCCATGATGGCGGTGAACTGCCCCTGGTGGATGTCGACATCGACATGGTCCAGCGCGACGACCCGGGTCTCCCCGGAGCCGTACGCCTTGACGACCTGGCGTCCGCGCGCCGCGACGGCCGTCAGCCCTGCGGCTCCCCCAGGGCGGTGCATGGTCACAGGCGTAGTCACTGTATGTCTCCTCGGTCATCTCTTCAGGGGCGGCCGGAGCCGGTTCCGCAGGCGGGTCCCGGGGGCCCCGTGTGCGTTTTGAGTCTGTCGCGCCGGGCGCTCCGGCGCGCTGGTGCCCGGTGCAGTCCTGGGTGGGGGGTTATCCCCACCCCCGTGATCCGGTGTCCCCTCGTCCGCCATCAACGTACGGAGGGAGCGGTCCGCCGCACGTCGTCCCCGGGGACGAACGCCCCCTGGCCCGTACGGGGGTGAAGCCCCTAGGGGAAATCGGCTTCCCGGGCGAACGCTGTCGGGGTCACGCCCCCGGCTCGGCCCTCCCCCCGGCACGTATCCCGGTGAGAAGGTGTCCCCCGATGTGGTTGTACGACGAAGGGACCTTGTGGTGGGGGAGCGTCCAAGGCTGTCGGCGTCCGGCACGGGATCGGGACCGGAGCCGGGAGCGGCCGGTTCCACGGGGGCGACCGGGCGCCGGGGACCGGTGGTCGCCGCGCTGATGACCGGCATGGCGCTCGTCGCGCTGGACAGCACGATCATCGCCACCGCAGTCCCCCAGATCGTCGCCGACCTCGGCGGGTTCTCCGCCTTCTCCTGGCTCTTCGCGGGCTATCTGCTCGCCGTCACCGTCTCCCTCCCGGTGTACGGGAAGCTCTCCGACACCGTGGGCCGCAAGCCGGTACTGATCGTCGGCATCGTGCTCTTCCTGGCCGGTTCCCTGCTCTGCGCCCTCGCCTGGAACATGGCCTCGCTGATCGCCTTCCGGATCCTCCAGGGCCTGGGCGGCGGCGCCCTCCAGGGGACGGTGCAGACCCTCGCCGCCGATCTCTATCCGCTCAAGGAACGCCCCCGGATACAGGCACGGATCTCCACGGTGTGGGCGGTCTCGGCGGTGACGGGCCCCGCGATCGGGGGGCTGCTCGCGTCCTACGCCGACTGGCGCTGGATCTTCCTCGTCAATCTGCCGGTGGGGGCGCTCGCCCTCTGGCTGATCGTCCGCCATCTGCGCGAAACCGCCCGGGAGACGGCCCCCGCCGCCCGTACCGGGAAGGGCGCGGGGCGGCGGATCGACTGGCCGGGGGCGCTGGGCATCTTCGCGGCGGGCGCGGCCCTGATCACCGCGCTCGTCCAGGGCGGGGTCGCCTGGCCCTGGCTCTCCGCCCCCTCCCTGGCACTCCTCGGCGCGGGCGCGGGCCTGGTGGCGGCGACCGTACTGGTGGAGCGCCGGGCCGCCGAACCCATCCTGCCGGGCTGGGTCTGGCGGCGGCCCACCATCGCGGCGGTCAATCTGGCCCTGGGCGCGCTGGGGGTGCTGATGATCGCGCCCATCGTCTTTCTGCCGACGTACGCCCAGTCCGTCCTGGGGCTCGGCCCGGTGGCCGCGGGTCTGGTGCTCGAAGTGATGACCCTGAGCTGGCCGGTGAGCGCCGCGCTCTCCAACCGGCTCTACAACCGCATCGGCTTCCGCCAGACCGCCCTGATCGGCATCGGCCTGGCGGCCCTGGTCCTGGCGGCCTTCCCGCTGCTGCCGTACCCCGGATCACCCTGGCAGCCCGCCCTGCTCAGCCTGCTCCTCGGCGCCGCGCTGGGCCTCTTCCAACTCCCCCTGATCGTCGGCGTCCAGGCCACGGTCGGCTGGTCCGAACGGGGCACCGCGACCGCCTCGATCCTCTTCTACCGCCAGATAGGCCAGAGCGTGGGCGCGGCGCTCTTCGGCGCCATCGCCAACGCGACCCTGGCCGCCCGGCTCGGCGACGCGGGCGACCTGGACGCGGTCTCCCGCACCCTGGAGGAGACGGACGCCCTCCCCCCGGCCACGGCGGAGACCCTGCGCCGCGCGGTGGACGCGGCGGTGGACCATGTCTACGTGGGCGCGTCGCTGGCGGCGGTCCTCGGCTTCCTCGCCCTCCTCCTCCTGGCCCCCCGCCACTTCCCGATCCTGGACGACCCCTCACCGACCCCGGCCCGCGACTGAGCCCGTTCACCCGCCCGGGCGACTCGCCCCCGGTTCGGCAGCCGGTGCCACCGCCCGGGGCGTAGGACTTGGTGGCATGGGACTTGGCGACCGGCACCAGAGAACAACTTCATCAAGCGCCACGCCGGCCATGTGCAAGTGGTACTTCACCCTGCACCTTCAGGAGCCGCTGACACCCACTCAAGCGGACACCCTCGACGGCCTCGACCGCTTCAACGACGGTCGCATCGGCCTGGTTGAGGTGCCCGGTGTCTCGGCGAAGTTCACTTGCGTGTTCGAGGCGGAATCCCTCGCCGGGGCCATCGCGGAAGCGCTCGACTTCTTCGAGGACTTCCCCGGTGTCCTGATCCGCAGCGTGGAACTGGACTGGATCGAGCTGGCCGAGAACGGCATGTCCACCCCGTCCGTGGTCCCGGCGCCGCCGCCACTGCCCGCGTGACACCAGCGGACGGCCCCGGTCACCCGATGGCCAAGCGGGCCCTCTCGGAGACCTCGCGCGCCCCGGCGTTCGCTCCTACCGGTCGCCCCGCCGAGGACGCCGTACCAGCCCGGCCTGCGGTTGGGTCCGTTCTCCCGCGCGGGAGGCATGGCGTACCGCATCAACCCCTTCACAGAAAGCACCGGAACTGTGCGCAGCTGGCGTTTCACCCTGCACCTCCAGGGCCCGCTGACCCCGGAGCAGTCGGACACCCTGGACGTTCTGGACAGCTTCAGCGACGGGCGGATCTGCCTCGTCGCGGGGCCGGACTCGGCCGAGTTCTGGTGCTCCTTCGACGCGGAAACCCTCACCGGGGCCATCGCGGACGCATTGTGCCGATTCGAGGACTTCCCCGGGGTCCTCGTCCGCAGTGTCGAACTGGACGAGATGGCACTGGAGGACAACGGCATGGCGACCCCTTCCGTGTGCCCGCGCCGCCGCCCTTGTCCGTGTGAGACCAGCATGGTCCCACCTCCCGTGTGACGAGCGCCCGCACACCTATGCGCGCACCGGCGTCCCGCGTTCCCAGAGCTCCTCGGCGCTGTCCACGAATTGGCCGTACAGCCCTTTGCTCGCCATCCGCTTCAGATGAAACATCGGGGAATCATGGCCCACCGCGGACGCGAGGTGCGGCGTCACAAGAGCCTCCGAGTCCATGCGGAAGACGCTCAGCGAAACATGGTTCATCCCGTCCAGGTCAGCGCTGTAGCGAGCTTCCACCTCGGGAACATCGGAGAGTTTCGCAAGGTTTCCGAGCGTAATTCTGATCCTGGTGGAAACGGGAAAGGGGTTGTCCTCGACCCGCTCCCTCATCTGGGTGATCCGACCCTCCGGGTCACCCACCAGGAATCGGACACGACAGCCTTCGCCGGCCTTCCTTCGCAGGGTCTCCAGGAGTTGAGGCTGCTCGGTCCAGAGGAAGTAGTTGGTGTACCCGGCGAAAAACAGGTCGCACTGCGCCCTGTCGATCAGAGTCGTCCAGACGGACCGGGGGCAAGCGGATCTGAAGGGATACGTGGCCACGATTTCGCGATCCGGGCCAGATTTAAAGGTCTGCCTTATCTGCTTGGGCCACAGCATTTCCACGGCCACTCCTAGCTTGTCTGCCACTCGCGCCGCCGTGCGCGCATGCGGTGTTCGCGTTTCGTCCGCGATCCATCGTTCCACGGTCTCAGGCGCCGCCCCCGCACTTACGAGACACCTCACCCCGAGCCGTTTGGGCGACCACGGTACCCACCCGGCGCTGGCCGACCGGTTTCGCAGAGCGCGGGCCCAAGGCCGCACAGCCGGCCCGGCCTGCGGCTGGGGCCGGGGCGCCCGCGTGGACGGCGATGCCAGGAGATAGCTCGTTCGGGCGATTGGCCTACTGTTCGGCAGCCGGGGCCATCATCGGGGCGTTAGGACCTGGTGGCATGGGACTTGGCGACCGGCACCAGAAGAAGGACGTCGAAGCTGCACTCAAGCGCGCGGAGGCGGCGGGGCTCAAGGTCACACACGACAAGAGCCGCCATCGGTGGGGCTGGGTCATCTGCTGCCCGTGCTCCAGGTCCGAGTTGGTGTATTGCACCCCCCGGAGCACGGGAGACATGGCGAACCGCATCAACCAATTCACGGAAAGGCACCGGAACTGTGCGTAGCTGGTACTTCACCCTCCACCTGCAGGAGCCGCTGACACCTGATCAGGCAGACACCCTGGACGGGCTCGACCGCTTCAACGACGGTCGGATCGGCCGTGTGGAGAGCCCAGGGCACACCGAGTTCAGCTGCCTCTTCACGACCGAGACCCTGACCGAGGCCATCGCGGAAGCGCTCGACTTCTTCGAGGACTTCCCCGGTGTCCTGATCAGCAGTGTGGAACTGGACCACTTCGACCTCGACTCCAACGGCATGTCCACCCCCGCCGTGGTCCCCGTGCCTCCACCTCTGCCCGTGTGACACCAGCATGCGGCCCCGCCACCCCTCCGTCCGATGGAGGGAGCGGGGCCACCCCCTCCCCTTAGGTCATCCGATGGCCAGACGGGCCCTCTCGGAGACCTCGCGCGCCCCACCGTTCGCGAGATGCGGGCGCAGCAGGGTCACGATGTTCGCCACATGCCGGTCGACTCGCCCGGAATGGATCTCGGGGTAGATGTCGAGCACATCGCTCCAGGTAGCACAGGCCGCGTCGAGGTGCCCCATTTCCATCTGCCGCTCCGCGAGAAGCGAGTTGAACCGGGCCGCTGATCTGGGGGTGTCGCTCGTGTCGCGCAGACGGAAGTGGAGGTTGAGGGAGTCCACGCTTCCCTTGATATCCCCTGCCTGGTAGCGCACATGCGACACCGCGTAGGCCAGGGTGGAATGGTTGAAGCCACCGAACGTCGCCGTGCCGCTCTCCGCGATGTCCAGGGCCTTCTCCGTTTCCCGGACATGGTGCAGTGCCGCCCGGCCTTCTCCGGCCACAGCCGACGCATACCCCTGCTGGGCGACGAAGAAGGCACGCTTCTGTGGGCCCACGCGTGGCACCGCCGCAGCAGCCGCATCGGCGAAGCGGACGGCCTCCCGGCCGTGGCCCAGATCCGCTGCCTGAACCGACATCCCACGGAGCACATGGCAGTACGTCAGGTGATCGCCGCCCTCTCTGGCGAGCTCCAGGCCCTTGATGTAGTAGCGCTGCGCCAGGCCGTGCAGCTCGTCATCCACTGCCATCCAGCCGGTGAGATAGCACAGGGTGGATGCGGCGGACATCATCGCCTGGCGCACGTCTTCTTTCGCGTCCGCCCGAAGATAGGGCGACACGGTGTTCACCAGAAAGGCCGCCGCCATCGGCCGGGCATGTCTGCCTCCGAACTGGTCATACGTGTCGGAGAGGAACTCGGTCATCTTCCTGACCATCTCGACATCGCCCATGCCGATACGGCGGGCCTCTCCCGCATGGATGACCTCGGCTCTACCGATGGTCTCCTGCCACTCGGGAATGTTCATTGCGACGCTGAAGAGCGCCGCCGATCCGAGGAAGTTGCGACGCTCCATGTCCTGCCTTCCCAGGTCGATCAGACTTTCTGCGATCGAATACGCTAAGGATTGCTCGGGGGGTTCAGGAAAACCCGCCCGGCCAGGGCTGATGGGGTAACCAAGTTTTCGCGACAGGGCTTCCAGGATGAGCGGGCGGGTCGATGCTCTGGGAATGCTCCCATTGAGCCACTGATGGACAGATGGCTGCTGACAAGTCGTGGGGGTGCCCCGCTCCGTCCCGATGCGGTTGATCGCCTGCGCCATCTGGCGTTCTGTCCAGCCCGTGTCATCGAACAGGCTCGCGAGGTGATCGTTCTGCTTGCGGACCACCGGCTGTCAACTCCCTGATTCAGGAAACTTATTGGCCTTATGCCCAGGTGGAGCGGCCACGGTACCCCCGGCGCTGTCCGACCTGTTTCCTGGATAGCAGACACCACGAGGAGGTGACCCGTGAACGACCCGCTCCAGCCCTTGCCCGAGCCGGCCGGGGACAGTCCTCTCCTCCTGGCTCTACGTGCCCGAATACAGCGTGATCACGATCTCCGGGTTCGGTTCGGTCCGTTCCACGACACGGTCAGAAAGGCACATTCGTGCGAGAGCGACGAGGTAGGTCGATAGCCCGCACGGTCGCGATGCTCGCGGCGTGGTCGCTGTCCGTCGGTCTGCACACGATGAGCCTTGCCGACAGGCTCTAAAGCCCCGTCCTCCGTGGCACCGGCAGGTTCAGCGGTGTTCCTCTCACCGGTGCCACGGAGGGCGGCTTCAAGCGGGGTCCGCCCTCACCCCTGCCCTGGGCGGGTCCCCCGGGCCCCGGCCGTCACCCCGCACACGCGGCCGGGGCCCACCCGTAGAACCCACCCCCACCACACCCTCAGGGAGACACCCATGTCCTTGTCCGCCACGCCCGCCCCCGACGGGCCGTACGGCCTCCGGATGATCCGGCTGCGGGAATGCGACAGCCCCCAGCCCGCGCTGATCGTCCCCAGGGTCGCCCTCACCGTCTTCATCACCGACGCCCGGGCCGGAAGGCTGGACCACCTCCTGGCGACCGACGCGGAGATGGCCGAGGCCCGGAAGACCGCCCGCTGGTCCCATGAGCACGAGACGCCCGAGCCGGACCTTCTCTGACCCCTCCCCGTCGCGGACCGCCCGCACCACAAGGGGCCCGTTCCTCGTGACACGAGGTCGGGGGGTGCAGGGTCGCCCCCGCAGGGGACCGGCGGACGGCCCCCGAGCTGGACACGGCACCTCAGTCTGCCGGCCCCGAGGAGGTGAGCCCGGAGGCCCCCGCCCCCGCGCTTGCGAGTCACCTCGCTCCAACCCTCATGGCAAGGGCTGCCCGCACAAACTCAGCCGGTCCGGCGCTTGAGGACGGACCCGAGGCACGAGCCAGCTCGGGCACACGTCGGGGCCAGCCCCGAACCCCGCGCCTCAATCGCCGGCGAGGCTGATTTTTGATGCACCCGTCCGGGGACCCCAGCGCGGCCTGGGCCTGAGGCGCCCGCGCATCAAGGGGCGGTGAGTTGACGCGGGCCGGAGGCAAGGTCACTCCTCCGGAGACGCGCGGCCCGTCAGGGCCGCGAGGCTGTTGCGGATGTGGGTCATATGCGCGTGCATCTCGTCGCGCGCACCCTCATGCTCCCGCAGGATCCGCTCCGTCTCGCGGACCGTGCGCTCCTCCTCCAGGCGGGCCTGGGCGAGGGTCTCCTCCGCGCGGGCGTCGGCGTCCTCCTGGCCGTGGCGGGCGGATTCCTGGGTCTGGGTGAGGGCGCGGGTCGCCTGGTCGAGGACGGCCTCGGCGCGGGTGAGCAGTTCCGTGAGGCGGGCGTCGTGGTCGGCGGCGAGGGCGGTCAGCTCGCGGCCGTCGGACTCCCAGCGCTCGGCCTGCTGGGCCTCCAGCTCCGCGAGGAGCGCCTCGGCGCGCTGGCGGGTCTCCTGCCACTCGTCGAGGGCGCGGGCCCGTACCTCCTTGGCCTCCGCGGTGGCGTCGGCGACCAGGGTGGACCCTTCGGTACGGGCCGACAGCAGCACCTCCTCGGCGTGGGCGTCCGCCGCCGTCTGGACCGCCGAGGCCGCCTCCCGGGAGCGCTCCCCCAGCTGCCAGGCGTCGTTCTCGGAGGTCTCCCGCAGCTCGGCGGCGTCGGCGAGCGCGGTCGACGCCACCTCGGCGGCCTCCTCCTCGCTCAGCGTGAGCACCTGCCGGGCGCGGGCGCTGAGGGTCTCGTACGTCGGGGTCTCCAGCGCGGCGACCGCCGCACGGAGCCGCGCCGCCTCCTCCTCCGCCTCGCCCAGGAGGGCCGTCAGCCGGGAGACCCTCTCCCACGCGGCATCCCGTTCCCGGGCCAGGGCACCGACCTGCGCGTCGGCTGTATCGGTGCGGTAGCCACGGCGTACGACGGTGAAACCGTGCGGCGACACCGATGCAGCACTCATCCTTCAGCCCCTTCATCGAACCCGGTCCCGACAACGCATTACGCGATTGTGCTCATATCCTCTCGGATTCAAGACAAACACACGTATCACGACACCACCCGGAGCCGAACGGCGGCGGGGTCAGAGCAAACCGTCCCACATCTGTTCGAGCAGTACCGACCACCAGTTCTCCGGGGACGAGAGCGCCGCCGGGTCCAGCGCCGCCAGATGCGCCTGGAAGTCGACCGTCCACCGCCCGGCCTGCTCCGGTGTCAGGCCGTAGCGGAACCGCCACATCCGCCCGAGCATCGCCATACAGCGGACGAACTCGGGCAGTCCGCTGTTCACGAACTGCGGCGGTACGGAACGCCCGTCCGGGCCCGCTTCGAGCGGTACGGCCACGATGTGCGCGGTGCCGTACTGGACACAGATCTGGCGGCCGAAGTCATTGCCCACCACCAGATACGAACTCGCGTCCATCGCGGCCTGGACCTGGCGCTGCGCGGCCAGCTCCGCGAGGGTCGGCACGACCGGGTGCGCGGGCTGCGCCCAGAAGAACGGGTTGAAGTCGGCCGGGAGCCCCGCCCAGACCAGCGTCGCCGCCACCACCTCGGGGACCCCCTGCCGGGAGACCGCCCGCTGGTCGAAGCGGCACAGCCCCTGCGGACCGAAGGCGGCGGCCAGTTCCTGGGCCAGCGCCTGCGGGGGCACCGGCGGCGCGGACTGCACCTGGGGCAGCGGGACCCGTACCGGAGCGGGGCGCGCCGGGCCGTCGGCGACCTGGTGGAGTTCGCCCTGATGGGTCAGGAGCTGGCTCATGCCCTGCTGCCGGGCGGCGTGATCGGTGCCGTACGGGGCGATGCTGGTGATCCTCGCCTGCGGCCAGGTCTCGGCGATCATGCGGGCGCAGTAGCCGCCGGGCAGCAGACAGGACTCCAGCTCGGTGTGGAGTTCCAGGACCTGCTGGGGCGGTACGCCGAGCGCCCGCAGCTCGTGCAGCATCTGCCACTCCGGGTGCGGGGTGCCCGGCGCGGAGCGGCGGATCAGCTGGGCCTCGGAGCCGTCGGGGGCGCGGTACCGGAGCACGGCCTGATAGCCGGGGCCGACGGTGGGCACCCCGACGGGGCCCTGGGGGTAGCCGTAGGGCGCGGGGCCGCCACCCTGGGGAGCCCCGCCCTGGGAGGCCCCGAGGGGCGCGGGCGGCGGGCCGGGGGGCGGCGGGGTCGCGGGACCCGTACCGCCCAACTGGCCCGTCGAGGCCAGCACCGTCGCCGCATGGTGCACACCCGCCGAAGGCGTACCCGAGGACACCGGAGGCGCCGACGAGACGGGCGGTGACGAGACGGGCGGCGGCGGCGGAGTGGGCGGACCGGGAGGCGACGGAGGCGCAACAGGTCCAGGAGGAGCAGGGGGCCCGGGAGGTGACGGCGGCGCGGGGGGCGGCGGGGTCGCAGAGCCCGTACCGCCCAACTGAGCCGGTGACGCCAGCACCGTCGCCGCATGATGCACACCCCCCGAAGGCGTACCCGAAGGCGGCGAAGACACCGGAGGCGGCGGCGTGGGCGGGGTGTTCTGCTGCGTCGGCCGGTACCCGCCCGTGGGCGAGGACGGCGGCGGAGTCGGCGGAACCGCAGGCGTACGGCCCTGCGCGGGCACCCCCGCCCCGGGCCCGCTCTCCGGGGCCTCGGGCCGGTCCTTCCGCGCCGACGCCTCGACGATCTCCCGGAGGGCCTTCTTCCGGGACTCCTTCAGCGTCGGCGGAAGCGCACTGCCCTCGGGCATCAGCGCGGTCGGCAGCTCGGCGTCCGCCTCGACCTCGGCGGCGTCCCGCTCCGGCCGTCCGACCGGCGCGGTGAAGACGGTCTCGGGCAGCGGCACAGAGGCGTCGTCCGCCTCGTCCGCGCTGGTGTCCGTCCAGCGGGCGGCCTGCTCACCGGAGGGCCGCTCGCCGGACGGCCCCGAGGACTCCGTCCACGCCTCGTCGCCGCCCCGGGTGCTCCCACCGGCCTGGGAGGCGTTGGAGGTGGTGGACGTGGTGGAAGCGGGCGGAGTGCTCGTGACGGGTACGGGCTCCGGAACAACCGGCTCCGGCTCCGGCTTCGACGGAACGGACGGCTCCGGCGCGGACTCCGGCCCCGGCACCTGGACCGGCACCGGCTTCGGAGCGACCGGCGCGGGCGCGGGCGCGGGCACCGGCGGCGGAGGCGGCGGAGGCGGCGGAGGCGCAGGCGTGGAAGCCGGCGCCGGCGCAGTGTCCTCCAGCCACTCCGGCGGACTCAGCAGGAACGACGTCTGGTTCTGGTCGATCCGCCGGGGCTGCTGCGGCACCGGCGCCGGGGCGGTGTCCCGTACCCCGTACTCCTCCTCGTACCGCCGGATCACCTCCCCCACCGGCACCCCGGGCCAGAGCGTGGACTCGCCGCTGTCCCGGGCGATGACCAGCCGCTGCTGTCCACCGTCGGCGCGCACCCCGCCCTCGCGGTCCTCGGCCCAGACCACAAAGCCCAGCTCGAACTCCCGTACCCGCACCTCACGGTGCTGATACGGCGGCAGATCGCCGTTGACCCACTCCTCCGCGCGCTCCTGCGCCTGCGCGAACGTCACCATCGGAGCGTCACTCCTCGTCCGGGACGGGCACCGCGCGCGCGAAGCCACCGTCCACCATCAGCTTCGCCACGTTCTCCAGCTCGGGCGGATTGCCCGCGAGCCGCTTCAGAAAGGCGTCGAAGTCGTCGCCGCAGGGCAGCAGCAGCTCCGCCATCCGCTCCCCCACCGGCCGTCCGTCACGGTCCCGGCTGTCGTCGTACGGGAGGAACCAGACCGAGCCGGTCCCCCGGCCCTGGGTCCGGACCGCCAGCAGACCGCCCTGGACGAAGCCGACACCCAGATAGTCCTTGGTCAGATGGTCCCGCAGACACTTGTTGGCATAGACCAGATCGTTGACGGATGCCGCGTCCCGCACCGTCAGGAACGGCTGGTCGACCAGGATGCCCAGCTCCGCGTCGAGCGCGACCCCGGCCGGGGCGCAGCCGCCCGCCGCCTTCAGGAAGGTGCGGTACGCGCCGGGCAGCCGGAAGCCCAGGTCCTCCTCGACCCCGAGGATCTGCTGCTCGGAGACGGCGAGTACGCCCTTCGGCAGCCGGAAGTGCGCGGGCCGCTCCTCCTGGAGCTGCCGGGTGCCGCGCTTGGACTGGTCGACGGCGGCGGTGGCGACACCGCCGTGGTGCCGCAGCAGCGCCTTGACCTCGACGGGGATCAGTTCCAGCCGGCGGGTGCCCCGGACGTGGTGCCAGGTCCAGCCGTGCGGGGTCGCGACGGGCGGCAGGGTCGCCCACAGCGGATGCCCGGAGGCATGCAGGGCGGCGTTGGCCGAGACGTAGTCGGTCAGCCGGAGTTCGTCGACGCCGAAACCGGCCGGGGGATCCGCGATCTCGGCGGCGGCACGGGCGTACGGGGAGAAGTCCGGGTAGCCGTCGGCGTCCATCCGCACCCCCCGGGGATGCCGGGCGGCCCGTACCGGGTCCGGGAAGTTCACGGACTGACCGGCGTAGGCCGCGTTCGGCGGCGCGGTGCGGCCGGGACCGCCCGGTGCGGTGGGTTCCCCGGCTGGCCGGGCCCGGACACCGGGCGGGGCCACCGGTCCTTGCCGATCTGTCGTCATGGCGATCCGCCCCCTGCTGGCTGCTGACTGTCCGGGACAGCCTAAGGCGTGGGACCCCACTCCCCTCAGGACCGGCGGCCGGTGCCGGGGCGCCCCGCCCGAAGGGGCGCGGAAACGTTACGAACTGTCACGGCGGGGTGACCGAACGCCCACGACGGCGCACCCTTTTCCGGCCCGGCTTCCCCCCGCAGCGTCGCATTTGGCACGCTGTTCCTTCACTTCGGGGGAGTGCGGGGAGGAAACGACAACGCCATGTACACAGCGCAACCAGAGACTCCGGCCACCACGGGCGATCCCCGCCTCAGCTGGAGCGCCACGGGTGAGGTCCGTCCACCGGCGCTCGGGCACCGGCGGGACGGCATTCTGCCCGCCGTGGCGGCGGCGCTCTCCATACGCGGCGAGACACTGAAGTCGACGGCGGGCAAGGGGGACCGGGCGCCGGTCCTCCATCCGCTGGTGAGCGACTTCCTCGACGCGCTGCCGACCGGACAGCGGGAGCGGTTCACCGGGCGCTGCGCGGAGGCGATCCTGCTCTCCCGGCATCTGACGGCGGCGGAGGAGCTGCGCTCCAAGCGGGCGCGGCGCCGTCCGCTCTCGCACAGCGAGGCGAAACGCGCGCTGAGGGGCGCGCGGCTGACGGCCCGCAGGATCCGGGAGGACGGCGACCCGCTGCACGGCCGTTACGCGCCGCCCTGCCGCTCCTGTACGGCCATGCTCGACCACTTCGGGGTCCGCGCCGTGGACCCGACCGCACCCGAGAACGGCTGAACCAGCACCGATGTCCGACAAACTCAAGCCCACCCGGTTCCCGGTCGCGGTCGACGCGGCGCTGCGCGAGGCGGGGTGGCAGCCCGGCCGCTGGGACATCAAGCTGGCCGAGCACTGGGCCGACACCCTGCGCGCGTACGAGTCCCCGGCGGGGCACCGGCACACGGTCTCACCGGCGGCGGTGGAGGCCTGGGCGGAATTCGGCGGGCTGCGGATCACGGCGCCGGGTCCGGGCCGGCAGACCGCGCCGCCGGTGGTCCTGGTGGAGCCGCTGGCCGGGCTCCATATGGCGCGCACCCTGGCGGATCTGGGGCGGGCGCTGGAGACGGAGGTCGCTCCGCTGGGGGTGGAGGGGGACGACCAGGCGGTGCTGGCGATCGACGCGGCGGGGCGGGTGTACAGCGTCGATCACACGGGGGACTGGTATCTGGGCCCGGACGTGGAGACGGCGCTGACGGGGCTGGTGACGGGGCTCCTCCCGAGACGGCTGAGCCTGCCGTAGCCCCGGCCCCGCGGGCGCGGGCCGAGCCTGCCGTGGCCCGGCACGCGGGCGCCGGCGGGCCGGATGGACTCCCTCCGGCCCTCCGGCCCACCGGCGCCCGGGTCAGCTCACCGGAATCGCGATATCGCACACCGGATCCGTCGGGGCGGCCGATTCCCAGTGCGCGAAGTAGATCTCACGGCCCGGCCCGGAGCAGGTGAGTCCCTGTTCCGCGGCCCAGGTGTCCACCGCGTGGTAGGCCGACAGAATCCGCGGGTACACCATCTGCTCCTTCGTGATCCGGGTGTACACCAGCCGGCGCGGCGGCTCCGTCCTGACCTGTGTCCCGCCGTCCTTCCCGCCGTCCTTCCCGCCGGATGCCCCGAGGCCCGCCACATACGCCTCGGCCGCGGCCCGGTCGCGTACCGGCATGCACACCTCCGCGGGCCCGTCGCTCTCCTCGGAGACCTCCGCGTGGTACACCACGAACGGCAGCCCGGGAACGCCGCCGCACTGCTCCGCCGCGGCTCTCAGCCGCTCGCACGCGGCCGGGATCCACCGTGGCAGCTCGTCCGCGAGCAGCCGTCTGCGCTCGGTGAGCACCACGTGCTCCTCGGTCTCCATCACGTCCACCTGGAACATGTCCTGTCCCTTTCCTGACAGTCGGTTCTGAAGGAAGACGGCGACGGCCCGCTGAGCGGCGAACCGCTCCTCGGCCTCGGACCAGAACCCGGCGAGTGCCTCGGCCGCCGGCTCGTCCGGCAGTTCCACCAGCTCCGCTATGCGCGCCAGGGGCATGTCCAGCCGCCGCAGCAGCGCGACCAGCCGGGCCCGGTCCACCTGCCCCGCTCCGTACCAGCGATAGCCCGTGCTCCGGTCCACCCGCTCCGGGACCAGCAGCCCCAGCCGGTCGTACAGGCGCAGCGCCTTGGCCGACAGACGCGACCGGGTCGCGAACGCCCCGATCGACAGCCGTTCCGTTGTCTCGTTCACCATGCCGTCCTCCGCGCCGCACTCTGGGCCCTGTCCCAAGGTCAAGGTCAAACCTGGGAACGGCCCTGCACACGGCCGCCCCCGACGTGTGGCCGAGCAGACCGGCGCAAGGGCCTGCTCACGACGAGGCCCCCGGGCCCCAGGGATGTCCTCGAACGCCGGACGGGCTTGATTCACCGCCCGGACGGGCTCGATCCGTGCGGGAGCACCGCCGAGACGCGGAAGCCGCCCGCGTCCGTCGGGCCCGAGACGAAGACGCCGCCCAGCGCCAGCACCCGTTCCCTCATGCCGACCAGGCCGTTGCCCCCACTGGGCAACCCCGCGTCGCCCGTGCCCGACGCCCCCGGCGACCCGTTCTCCACCTGCATGGCGATCTCGTCGTCCCGGTGCGCGAGGCGCACCATGACCTTGGCCCCGGCCGCGTGCTTGTGCACATTGGTGAGGGCCTCCTGGATCACCCGGTACGCGGTCTGCTCGACCTCGGGCGCGTACTCCCGGGCGTCCCCCTGGACGGACAGCTCGACCACCATGCCCGCCTGCCGGGACTGCCCGACCAGGTCCTCGACATCGGCGATACGGGGCCCGTCCCCCGCCGCTGCCGCGGCAGCCGCTGCGGCAGCCGCGCCCACCGCCGCCAGCGGTGGCGGGGTCGGGCGGCGCTGCTCGCCCTCGCCGGAGCGCAGCACGCCCAGCATCTCGCGCAGCTCGGTGAGGGCCTGGCGCCCCATGTCGCCGACGAGCGCCGCGTTCCGGACCGCTTTCTGGGGGTCCTTGAGCGCGATGGCCTGGAGCGCGGCCGCGTGCACGACCATCAGGCTCACCCGGTGCGCGACCACGTCGTGCATCTCACGGGCGATCCGGGTGCGTTCCTCGGTACGGGCCCACTCGGCGCGCTGTTCGGCGCGGTCGGCGAGGAGGTCCAGCTCCGCCTCCAGGCTGTCGGCGCGGTCCCGCAGGCTCTCCATCAGCCGCCGCCGGGCCCCTATGTAGAGGCCGAAGAGGACGGGCGGCAGGGTGATCCCGACCGCTATGAAGCCCGCCATCACCGGGACGTACCAGACCCCCGGGTCGTCCAGCTCGGACGCCTCGACATCCTGCCGGACGCTCACAAAGCTGACGATCAGGGTCGCGGTCAGCGACATCCCGCTGAGGACGCCGATGATGCGGCGCGGCACCTCGGAGGCGGCGAGGGTGTAGAGGCCGACCAGGCCGAGGAGATACCCCATCTCGGCGGGGGTGACGGCGATGGCGACCAGGACGACCGCGACCGGCCAGCGGCGCCGTACCACCAGCATCGATCCGGTGAGCAGTCCGAAGAGCACCCCGAGCGGCAGCGGCAGTCCGGTCTTGGAGGCGAAGCGGGCCCCTTCGATGGCGCACTCCATCGCCGACACCGCGCCGAGCGACATGTCGAGTACCGCGCTCCGCCGCCGCGCCCACCCCATCCAGGTGCCGGGCGGCGGGCCCTCGGCGTCCTGCTGTGCCCCCGTTGTGGTCATGTCTCCCAGCCTACGGGCGGGTGCGGGGGGTCCCCGTAGGGGTTATCGCGTGGCCGGGGCGGCGTGGCGGGCCCGGCGCACGCCCTCCGGCAGGTCATCCGGTGGAGGAGAGGGTTTCGGCCCTCACGCAGGTGGCCGGTATGTGGCCGGGATCGCTCCGTGGCCCCCACAGGTGGTCCGGATGCCGGATTCCGACCGTCGCGTCGAAGGGGTCGGGTACGGCATAGTAGGGGCTGCCGTCCGGCGGTCCGGTGGAATCCGGGGCCGGGCGGGCGACTCTTTCCCAGGTCGTCTAATGGCAGGACAAATGGTTTTGGTCCATTGAATGAGGGTTCGATTCCTTCCCTGGGAGCCTGGATGGGTGGGGCCCGGCCGTGTGCCGGGCCCCACCCATATTTGGCTGGTGGGACCCCCCGGTATCCTTCGGAGGTCCACCCCCTGAAGCCGAAGGGCATTCCCGTGAGCGCCAACCGCCCGGCCGCCGTCGTCGTTCTCGCAGCGGGTGAAGGCACCCGTATGAAGTCGAACACCCCGAAGGTGCTGCACGAGATCTGTGGCCGCTCGCTCGTCGGACATGTGGTCTCGGCCGCCCGGGAACTGGACCCCCGCGAGCTGGTCGTGGTCGTCGGCCATGCCGGTGAGCGGGTCACCGCCCATCTGGAGGAACGCTTCCCCGGCACCCGTACCGCCTTCCAGGCGGAGCAGAACGGCACCGGGCACGCGGTCCGGATCGGGCTGGCGGAGCTGGGCGGCGTCACCGACGGCACCGTGGTGGTCGTCTGCGGCGACACCCCGCTGCTCTCCGGCGCGACGCTGACGGCGCTCGCCGCCACGCACGCCGCCGACGGCAACGCGGTCACCGTGCTCACCGCCGAGGTCCCCGACTCCACCGGGTACGGCAGGATCGTGCGCTCCCCGGAGACCGGCGCGGTCACCGCGATCGTGGAGCACAAGGACGCCACCCCCGCCCAGCGGGAGATCCGGGAGATCAACTCCGGGGTCTTCGCCTTCGACGGCCGTCTCCTCGCCGAGGCGCTCACTCGGGTGAGCACCGACAACAGCCAGGGCGAGGAGTATCTGACCGATGTCCTCGGCATCCTGCGCTCCGCCGGGCACCGGGTCGGCGCCTGTGTCGGCGGGGACCACCGGGAGATCCTGGGCATCAACAACCGGGTGCAGCTCGCCGAGGCCCGCCGGCTGCTCAACGAGCGGCTGTTGGAGCGGGCGATGCTCGCCGGGGTGACCGTGGTGGACCCCGCCTCGGTCCAGATCGATGTCACCGTCACTTTTGAGCCGGACTCCGTGGTGCACCCCGGGACCCAGCTGCTGGGCGCGACCCATCTCGCCGAGGGCGCTGAGGTCGGCCCCAACACCCGGCTGACGGACACCTCCGTGGGCGCGGGCGCCCGGGTGGACAACACCGTCGCCGACCGCGCCGAGCTGGGCCCCGGGGCCAGCGCGGGACCGTACGCCTATCTGCGCCCCGGCACCCGACTCGGGGCCCGGGCCAAGGCCGGAACCTATGTGGAGATGAAGAACGCGGCGATCGGCGAGGGCACCAAGGTCCCCCACCTCTCCTATGTGGGCGACGCCACCATCGGCGAATACACCAACATCGGCGCGGCCAGCGTCTTCGTCAACTACGACGGCGAGGCCAAGCACCACACCACCATCGGCTCGCACTGCCGGACGGGCGCGGACAACATGTTTGTGGCGCCTGTCACGGTCGGGGACGGCGTCTACACCGCCGCCGGCTCCGTGATCACCAAGGATGTACCCGCCGGCTCCCTCGCCGTCGCCCGTGGCCAGCAGCGGAATATCGAGGGCTGGGTGGCGCGCAAGCGTCCCGCCAGCGCCGCCGCACAGGCCGCCACGGCGGCCACCGAACGAGCCACCGGCGAGAACTGACCGGAAACAGCTGCGCCGAACTCGGCGTACCGTGATACGTGCACACAAATTCGGCTGGCTCGCGCCCCCCAACACTCGCGGCCAGAGAACACCCCCCGTCTGAGGAGACAGTGCTGTGACCGGGATCAAGACGACCGGCGAGAAGAAGCTGATGCTCTTCTCCGGCCGCGCCCACCCCGAGCTGGCCGAGGAAGTGGCACATCAACTGGGTGTCACCCTGGTGCCGACCAAAGCCTTCGACTTCGCGAACGGTGAGATCTACGTCCGGTTCCAGGAGTCCGCGCGCGGCGCCGACTGCTTCCTGATGCAGAGCCACACGGCGCCCATCAACAAGTGGATCATGGAACAGCTGATCATGATCGATGCTCTGAAGCGGGCCTCCGCCCGGAGCATCACCGTGATCGTCCCGTTCTACGGCTACGCCCGCCAGGACAAGAAGCACCGCGGCCGGGAGCCCATCTCCGCCCGTCTGGTCGCCGATCTGATGAAGACGGCCGGTGCCGACCGGATCCTCACCATGGATCTCCACACCGACCAGATCCAGGGCTTCTTCGACGGCCCGGTGGACCACCTCTTCGCGCTTCCGGTCCTCGCCGACTACGTCGCCGCCAAGACCGACCCGACCAAGCTCACCGTCGTCTCCCCCGACGCCGGCCGGGTCCGGGTCGCCGACCGCTGGTGCGACCGGCTGGGCGCCCCGCTCGCCATCGTCCACAAGCGCCGGGACAAGGACGTGGCCAACCAGGTCACCGTCCACGAGGTCGTCGGCAATGTCGAGGGCCGGGTCTGTGTCCTGGTCGACGACATGATCGACACCGGTGGCACCATCTGCGCCGCCGCGGACGCCCTCTTCGCCAATGGCGCCGAGGACGTGATCGTGACGGCCACCCACGGTGTGCTCTCCGGCCCCGCCGCGGACCGCCTGAAGAACTCCAAGGTCAGCGAGTTCGTCTTCACCAACACGCTGCCCGACCCGGGCAACCTGGAGCTGGACAAGATCACGGTGCTCTCGATGGCGCCGACGATCGCCCGCGCCGTGCGTGAGGTCTTCGAGGACGGCTCGGTGACCAGCCTCTTCGAGGAGCAGTAAGCCTTCCGGGCACCCGCACCGCACAGGGCCGCACCCCCGACCGACGGGGGTGCGGCCCTGTGGCGTGGATGATCGATTGGAGGCCGGGCACCCGCTTGCGTAGACTGTGCGGGTTGCTCGGCGAGGGAGGCCGCACCACGGTGCGGCTGTCCGTAATCGACGCGCTCTTCGCAGCAGGCGTAGCAGGCCGTTCATGGCCGGGTGACCAACGATCCGTCTGTTGTACGAGGAGTGCACATGTCCGAGGTAAAGATCACCGCTGAGGCCCGCAACGACTTCGGCAAGGGTGCCGCCCGTCGCGTCCGCCGCAACAACCAGGTCCCCGTCGTCCTCTACGGCCACGGCTCCGACCCGGTCCACCTGAACCTCCCGGGCCACGAGCTGCTGCTCGCCCTCCGTACCCCGAACGTCCTGCTCAACCTGGACATCGCGGGCCGCAGCGAGCTGGCGATCCCGAAGGCCATCCAGCGTGACCCGCTGCGGGGCTCCCTCATCCACGTCGACCTGCTGGTCGTCAAGCGGGGCGAGACGGTCACCGTCGAGATCCCCGTCGAGACCGAGGGCGAGCTGGCCGCCGGTGGCAACCTGCTGGAGCACGTCCTGAACGCGCTGCCGGTCGAGGCCGAGGCCACCCACATCCCCCAGTCGCTGACCGTCTCCGTCGCCGGTCTGACCGCGGGTGACGCCATCACCGCCAAGGACATCACCCTGCCCAAGGGCGTCTCCCTGGCCGTGGACGCCGACGCCGTCGTCATCCAGGTCCTGGCCGCGCAGGCCGAGGAGCCGGCCGCCGAGGGCGACGCCTCCGCCGAGGCCTGATCCCCTCCGGGGGCTCCCGGCCCCCTCTTCCACGGGACCCCGTCCCGTAGACCCTTCCCGGCCGCCGTCCGCACCACCCGGTGCGGACGGCGGTCCGGTTTCGGATGGAGACCACAGCGATGACCACGCCCGACCCGAACACGCCCTGGCTGATCGTGGGCCTCGGCAACCCCGGCCCCGGCTACGCCGCCAACCGGCACAACGTCGGCTTCCTGGTCGCCGATCTGCTGGCCGAGCGGGTCGGCGGCACCTTCAAGCGGGCCTCCAAGGCGCAGGCCCAGGTCCTCGAAGGGCGCATCGGGCCGCCCGGCCCGGGCTCCCGCCGGGTGGTGCTCGCCAAGCCGATGTCCTATATGAACCTCTCCGGCGGCCCGGTCGTCGCGCTCCGGGACTTCTACAAGATCCCCGTCGAGCGGATCGTGGCCGTCCATGACGAGCTGGACATCGACTACGGCGTCCTCCGGCTGAAGCTGGGCGGCGGCGACAACGGCCACAACGGGCTGAAGTCGATGACCAAGGCGATGGGGCCCGACTACCACCGGGTCCGCTTCGGCATCGGCCGGCCGCCGGGCCGGATGCAGGTCGCCGACTTCGTCCTCAAGGACTTCTCCGGGACCGAGCGCAAGGAGCTGGACTACTTCGTGGACCGGGCGGCCGACGCGGTCGAGGCCCTGGTCTCCGAGGGCCTGGAGCGCGCCCAGAGCGCGTACAACTCCTGACGGAGTTGACCGCACCCGTGGGGATGCCGAAGGATCGCGCCCCATGAGTGGGATGCTCCTGTACGTCCGCCTCACGGCGATGGGTCTGGTCGCGCTGGTACTGCTCGCGGCGGGCGGCTGGTCGTCGTGGGACTCCGCGCGGCACATCATGTTCACCGACGACCGTGAGCGCGGCACGATCACCGTCTCCGGCTGCGGCGAGGAGACCTGCACGGGGCTCTACGACCCGGAGGGCCCCGCGGCGGCCCGCGCCGGCCTCACCATCGACGAGTCCGTCACCGTCGACAAGGGCGACCGGATCGATGTCGTCGTCAAACCGGACAGCGAAGAGGTGATCCGGCGGGGGGCGGGGGGCGTCTTCTACGCGTGGCTGCCGCTGGGCGGGGCGTTGATCCTGGCGGCGTTTCTCATCGGGGGGATGGGGCTGACGAAGGTGGGCCTGGGCTCCGCGCTCCTCGGCGCGATAGTGATCGCCGGTACCTTCTTCACCGTCTGACCGGCCCACCCCCGAGCCGGCCCACCCCCGAGTCACCTCGGGCCCTCGTCGGGGCCAGCCCCGAACCCCGCGCCTCAATCGCCGGCGAGGCTGATTTTTCCGCCGGCGGGGCTAATTTTTGAGGCCCTGCTCCTCAAGCGCCAAAATCAAGCCCCGCCGGCGATTGAGGCGCCCCGGGGAACGGGGCAGGAACTGCCCGGTGCACGGGCGAGGCTGAATTTTCCGAGGCGCCGACGAGGCTCAAATGAAGCCTCGTGGGGGTCCCCCCGGACGGAGTCTGGGGGAGATTGAGGCGCCCCGGGGACCGGGGCGGGAACTGCCCCGGCGCGCCGGAAGGGGTGCGTGCTCGGCCTCGCCGGGGGCCCGGGGGCGGGCCCCCGGCGAGGGTTGTGGGCGAGGTCAGCCCGTGTTGCGGAGGCCCGCGGCGACGCCGTTGACGGTGAGGAGCAGCGCCCTCGCCAGCAGCGGATCCGCCGCCTCCTCCCGCTCCGCCGCCCCCCGCTGCCGCGCCAGCAGCGAGACCTGGAGGTAGGAGATCGGGTCCAGATAGGCGTCCCGGATCGCGAAGGTCTGCTGGAGGACCGGGTTGGAGTCGAGCAGCCGCTCACCACCGGTGATCTTCAGGACCTCGTCCACGGTGAGCCGGTGCTCCGCCTCGATCGCGTCGAAGACATGCTTCAGCTCATCGGGGACCAGCGTGTCGACATAGTGCCGGGCGATCCGCAGATCCGTCTTGGCGAGGGTCATCTCGACATTGGCGACGAAGTTGCGGAAGAAGTGCCAGCGCTCGTGCATCTCGTCCAGGACCGTGTCCAGACCGGCCTCCCGCAGCGCCTTCAGCCCGGAGCCCACCCCGTACCAGCCGGGCACGATCTGCCGGGACTGGGTCCAGCCGAAGACCCACGGGATCGCCCGCAGCCCGTCGAGACCGGCCCCGCTGTCCGGGCGGCGCGAGGGACGCGAGCCCAGGTGGAGATCGGCGAGCTGGTCGACCGGGGTCGAGGCGAAGAAGTACGCCGGCAGGTCCGGGTCCTCCACCAGCGCCCGGTACGCCGCGTGGGCCGCGTCCGAGACGGTGTCCATCGCCGCGTCCCAGCGGGCGAGCGCCTCCACCGACTGGCGCGGCGCGGTGTGCAGCGCGGAGGCCTGGAGCGTGGCGGAGACCGTCAGCTCCAGGTTCTCCCGGGCCAGCGAGGGGATGAGGTACTTGTCGGAGATGACCTCGCCCTGCTCGGTCACCTTGATCTCGCCCTCCAGCGTGCCCCAGGGCTGCGCGAGGATCGCGTCATGGGTGGGGCCGCCGCCCCGGCCGACGGTGCCGCCCCGGCCGTGGAAGAGCCGCAGCCGTACCCCGTGCCGGTGGGCCACGTCCCGCAGCCGCCGCTGGGCGCGGTGGATCTCCCACTGGGAGGTGGTGATGCCGCCGAACTTGGAGGAGTCGGAGTATCCGAGCATGACCTCCTGGACATCGCCCCGGAGCGAGACCAGCCGCCGGTACGACGGGTCCGAGAGCATGCCGTCGAGGATGACGTCGGCCGCGCGCAGCTCGTCGGTGGTCTCCAGGAGCGGCACGATGCCGATCTTGGCCCATCCCGTGTGGAGGTCGATCAGCCCGGCCTCACGGGCGAGCACCGCCGCCGCGAAGACATCGTCGGCGCCCTGGCACATCGAGATGATGTAGGACTCGATGACCTCGGGGCCGAACCGCTCGAACGCCTCCTTCACGGTGTGGAAGACACCGAGGGTCTTGGCCCCGGCGGCGTCCAGCGGTGCGGGGGTCGGCGCCAGCGGGCGGCGCGAGCGCAGCTCCTTGGCGAGCAGCTTCTGCCGGTACTCGCGGGGCATGTCGGCGTACCGCCAGGACTCCTCGCCGAGCCGGTCGAAGAGCTGCCCGAGGGCGTGGTGGTGGGCGTCGGCGTGCTCGCGGACGTCCATGGTGGCGAGCTGGAGGCCGAAGGCGGCCAGGGTGCGGATGGTGCGGTCGAGCCGCCCGTCGGCGAAGAGCCCGCCCCGGTGCTCGCGGAGCGAGGTCTGGATCAGGGTGAGGTCGGTGAGGAGTTCCGCGGTGCCGAGGTAGTCGCGGCCGGGCTGGTGCGGGGTGCCCTTGGCGAGCCGCTCGCGGGTGTTGACGAGCTTCTGCTGGACGCAGGTGGCCTTGAGCCGGTACGGCTCCTCGGCGTTGAGCCGCTTGTAGCGGGGGCTGATCTCCGGCAGTCGCTCCAGGTCGGCCTGGAGGGAGGTGAGGAGTTCATCGGTGGCGCCGGTGTAGCGGATGGACTGGGAGAGCTGTCCGCGGAGCGCGTCGATGAGGGCGAGGGCGTCGGTGATGCCGTGCTCGTGCTGGAGGATCAGCACCTCGCGGGTGACGGCGGGGGTGACATTGGGGTTGCCGTCGCGGTCACCGCCGATCCAGGTGCCGAAGGTGAGCGGGCGGGTGCCGGCGGGCAGCTCGACGCCGATGCGTTCGAGTTCGGCGGCGAGGTCCTCCAGGACGTCGCCGACGGCCTCGGCGTGCAGCTCGTCCAGGTAGTAGATGGCGTTGCGGGCCTCGTCGGCGGGTTCGGGACGGACCACCCGCAGCTCATCGGTCTGCCAGATGAGGTCGATGTTCTCGGCGAGCCGCAGATCGAGCCGACGGCGGTCGCTGGGCACGGCGGGGGTGTCCAGGAGTTCGGCGATCCGCCGGAGCTTGTTGAGGACGGAGCGCCGGGCGGCCTCGGTGGGGTGCGCGGTGAAGACGGGCCGGACATTGAGGTTGCGGACGGCCTCGCGCAGATGCTCGGGGTCGGCGTCCTTCAACCGGTCGGCGGTACGGGAGAGGAGGCTGCCCTCGTCGGCGCGGAGCCGGCGCAGCTCATGGCCCCGGTGCACCTGCTCGGTGACATTGGCGAGGTGGAAGTAGGTGGAGAAGGCGCGGACCAGCTTGGCCGCGGTCTCCAGGTCGGTGTCGCCCAGCAGCGTCGCGGCGGCCTCGCCGTCGCTGCGGGTCAGGGCGCGTACCTTCTCGACCAGTTCGAGGAGGTCGGATCCTTCCTGCCGGACGATGGTCTCGCCCAGGAGGTCGCCCAGTCGGCGGATGTCGGCACGGAGTTCGGCGCTGGCCGTGGGTGTCTGGTCGGCACTGCTCACAGGTGCGGCTCCTTGCAGTGTTTGAGCACGTCTGGAGGGGTACTGCAGGCGGCGGACCGCGCTGTCCGACGAGACCCAGGATAGGTCTCCGCGCCTCGGCACTTATCCACAGGGCCCTTGCCGCCGGGGCGGGCACTGCCATACTGGCGTCGCCCCGGGTCATGGGCCGGTGGCTGGTTGTGATCGCCGTGATCGTCTTCTTCCCCCGGGGGCTCTTCATGACAACAAGTCCGGATGTGGCCGACGTCACGGACACCGACGCCGACGGGCTGCCGTCGGCGACCCTCGGCGGCGACACCAAGCGTTCCGTCGAGCAGTACGCGCTGGTCCTCTTCATCGTGGTCCCCTTCCTCGCACTGGCCGCTGCGGTGCCGCTGGCCTGGGGCTGGGGGGTGAGCTGGCTCGATATCGGGCTGCTGGTGGGGATGTACTACCTCGGGTGCCACGGCATCACGATCGGCTTCCACCGGTACTTCACCCATGGCGCCTTCAAGGCGCGCCGCCCGCTGCGGATCGCGCTGGCGGTGGCGGGGTCGATGGCGGTGGAGGGCCCCCTGGTGCGCTGGGTGGCGGACCATCGCAAGCACCACCGCTTCTCGGACGCGGAGGGTGATCCGCACTCCCCCTGGCGGTACGGGGAGAGTGTGCCCGCGCTGATGAAGGGGCTCTGGTGGGCCCATATCGGCTGGATGTTCGATGCCGAGCAGACCCCCCAGCACCGCTACGCGCCGGATCTGATCAAGGACCCGGCGATCCGCCGCATCTCGCGTGACTTCATCTGGTGGACGATCCTGTCGCTGGCGATCCCGCCGCTGGTCGGCGGGTTGGTGACCTGGTCCTGGTGGGGCGCCTTCACCGCCTTCTTCTGGGGCTCCCTGGTGCGGGTCGCCCTGCTGCACCATGTGACCTGGTCGATCAACTCCATCTGTCACGCGGTGGGCCGCCGCCCGTTCCGCTCCCGGGACCGCTCGGGCAATGTGTGGTGGCTGGCCGTGCTCTCCTGCGGTGAGTCCTGGCACAACCTCCATCACGCGGACCCGACCAGCGCCCGGCACGGGGTGCTCCGGGGCCAGCTGGACTCCAGCGCCCGGCTGATCCGCTGGTTCGAGCGGGCGGGGTGGGCGTACGACGTGCGGTGGCCCAGCCAGGAGCGGATCGACGCCCGGCGCGATACCGCGGCGTCCGGCACGGCATGATGGGAGATGTGGCGACCGACGGCAGCAGCAATGGCAGTACCGAGAAGACCCGGTCCCGGCGGGCACGCCGGGTGCGGATGACCGGTGCGGAGCGCCGTGAGCAGTTGCTGGACATCGGTCGCACCCTCTTCGCCGACAAGGGGTTCGAGGGCACCTCGGTGGAGGAGATCGCCGCCAAGGCGGGCGTGTCCAAGCCGGTGGTGTACGAACACTTCGGCGGCAAGGAGGGGCTGTACGCGGTCGTGGTCGACCGTGAGATGCGCCAGCTCCTCGACCTGGTGACGGGCGCGCTGACCGCCGGGCACCCCCGGGAGCTGCTGGAGCAGGCCGCTTTCGCCCTGCTGGACTACATCGAGCGGTACACCGACGGCTTCCGCATTCTGGTGCGGGACTCCCCGGTGGCCCAGTCCACGGGCACCTTCGCCTCGCTGATCAGCGATATCGCCACCCAGGTCGAGGACATCCTGGGGATGGAGTTCAAGAACCGCGGCTTCGATCCCAAGCTGGCGCCGCTGTACGCACAGGCGCTGGTGGGGATGGTGGCACTGACGGGTCAGTGGTGGCTGGACGCCCGGCGGCCGAAGAAGGCGGAGGTCGCCGCGCATCTGGTGAATCTGGCGTGGCACGGGCTGGACGGGCTGGAGCCCAAGCCCCGGCTGATAGGCCACCGCAAGAACTGACAGCGCGGGAACCCGCACCGCGGAACCTGACACCGCCGGACCTGCACACCGCGCGGGACCTGCCGGCGCGGGAACCCGCGGCGGCCCGTGCCGGGGCGCCCGTACCCCAGTCCCCCCGTACCTCCTGTTACGCCTCCTCGCGGCGGGCCACGGCGAAGATCCGGCGGAAGGGGAGGACCGTGCCCGCCGGACCCGGCGGATAGGCCTCGCGCAGCCGGGCGCCGAGTTCCCCGAGGAAGGCATCGGCAGCCTCCGTCCCCTCGCCCAGCTCGGTCAGGATCGGGCGGAGCACCGTCCCCTTGATCCAGTCCAGCACCGGGTCCTCCCCGGTGAGCAGCTGGAGATAGGTGGTCTCCCAGACATCGGCGGTGCAGCCGAGGCCGACCAGCCGGGTCAGATACTCGCCCGGCTCCCTGACCGAGGCGACGACCCCGATGCCGCCGATCCGCTCCCGCCAGCGGGGATCCGCGCAGACCTCGGTGACCAGGGTGTGGCTGGGTGCGGCGAAGTTCCCGGGGACCTGGAAGGCGAAGACCCCGCCGGGGGCGAGGCGCTCCGTCCAGCGGGCGAAGAGGTCGAGATGGCCGGGGACCCAGTGGAAGACCGCGTTGGAGACGATCAGGTCGTACGCGCCGTCGTCCGGCACCCAGTCGAGGGCGTCCCCGGTCCGGAAGTCGATCCGCCCGCCGCCCGGGGTGGGGCCCGCATACCGCTCCTGGGCGTGGGCGACCATCTCGGGGGAGTTGTCGAACCCGGTGATCAGGGCGTCGGGCCAGCGGTCGGCGAGGAGCGCGGTGACATTGCCGGCGCCACAGCCGATGTCGGCGATCCTCAGCGGTGCCCCGTCGGCGGTGCGGGCGGGCTCGGGGATCCGGGCGAGCAGATCGAGGAAGGGCCGGGCGCGGTGCCCGGCATGGCGCAGATACTGCCCGGGGTCCCAGGTGGGGGCGGACGAAGCAGGGGCGGTCGAAGCGGGGATGGACGACGCGGGGATGGACGACGCGGGAGTGGACGACGCGGGGGTGGACGGCATGACGGGCTCCTCACCACGGGCCAGTACAGAACTAAGTACAGAACCGAACACAAGGGGCATACGGCTTCCCGTGCCCCAGGGCCACCATCCTGCGTCCCGAAATATCTTGACGTCAAGAGACTTCATGTCGACAGACCAACTACACTGATCGTCATGGAGGACGAGGTCGATCGACTGGTGGCGGCATGGCGCCGGGAGCGCCCCGACCTCGACGTGGAACCGCTGGAGGTGCTGAGCCGGGTCTCACGGCTCGCCCGCCATCTCGACCGCGCCCGTCGGCTCGCCTTCTCCGAGCATCAGCTCGAACCCTGGGAGTTCGATGTGCTGACCTCCCTGCGCCGCGCCGGGGCCCCGTATCAGCTCTCCCCCGGCCAGCTGCTCACCCAGACCCTGGTCACCTCGGGCACCATGACCAACCGCATCGACAGGCTCGCCAAGAAGGGCCTGGTCGAGCGGCTGCCCGACCCCAGTGACCGGCGCGGTGTGCTCGTACGCCTGACCACCGAGGGACGGGACCGCGCGGACCAGGCCCTGGCCGGGCTGCTGGACCAGGAGCGGGCCATCCTCGCCCGGCTCTCCCACGCCCAGCGGGCCGAACTGGCGGCGCTGCTACGCCAGCTGACCGCCCCGTTCGACAACATCCCCGGCTAGATCGACGGGGCCGACCCCCGCCCGCCGGGCCAGCGCCACCGCCGCCAGGGTGGAGTGCACCCCCAGCTTGCCCAGCACGTTCTGCATATGGGTGCGGACGGTGTGCGGCGAGAGGAAGAGCCGCTCGGCGACCGCCTTGCGGCCGAGCCCCGCCACCATGCAGCGCAGCACCTCCCGCTCGCGCGGGGTCAGCGACTCCACCAGGCGCTCGCTCTCGGTACGGTGCTTGCGCGCCGCCGTCAACTCCCTCAGCACCCCGGTGAGCAGCGCGGGCGGCAGATGGGTCTCGTCCCGCAGCACCCCCCGGATCACCGCGAGCAGCCGCTGGAGCGAGCAGTCCTTGGCGACCCAGCCGGATGCCCCCGCCTGGAGCGCGAGCGCCGCCCGGCGCGGGTCGTCCTTCTCGGCGAGGACCACCGTCCGCACCGCGGGATGGGCCGAACGGACCCCGGTGACCAGGGTGATCCCGTCCACCAGCCCCTCGTCCCCGTCGTCGGACACGGCACGGGCGACCGGTGCGCGGACCGGCTGCTGCCCCGCGATGGCGCCGAGGTCGGTGTCGACGAGCATCACATCGAAGGCCCGCCCGTCGGCGAGCGCGCGCTCCAGACATCTCAGTGCCGCCGGGCCGCTCCCGGCCGCGGCCACGTCGACATCGGGCTCGGCCGCGAGCGCCGCGGCCAGCGATTCGGCGAAGATTCGGTGGTCGTCCACCACCAGGACCCGGATACGGATCACAGACACCCCCAGGCTCGGAGGACGGATGGCGCGGGCACGGCGCCCGGGGAACGGGAGGATGCGCACGACCGCCGCCGTGGTCGCACCACTGCCCCGCCCCGGGCGTCGTACCCGACTGTTCTCGCCCCCTGATAAACACCGGCCCCCACCGGTGCTGAGCATCAGAGTACGGGTGGTCGACGGCTGGGGAAGGCTATTTGCAGAACTGTTTGCCTGCTGTGTGCAAGCTGAGCCGGAAGTTCTGAACTGGGGCGCGAGTCCACAGAGATCGCCGGGTCCCCGAGCCCGGAAGAACGGGTTCGCGCCCAGGAAGAACGGGCTCGCTCAGGCCAGCCGGCGCGCGCCCCCGGCGGGCCGGGCCATCCGTGCGACCGGCGCCCCGAGGCTCGCCTCCGCAAACGCGCGCTCCACCGCGCCGGTCACCGCCGCCGCCGTCGCCACCTCCGTGAGCACGATCGCCGAGCCGCCGAAACCCCCGCCCGTCATCCGTGCCCCCAGCGCCCCGGCGTCCAGCGCCGCCGCCACCACGAGATCCAGCTCGGGGCAGGAGACCCGGAAGTCGTCCCGGAGCGAGGCATGCCCCTCGGTGAGCAGCGGGCCCACCCCCCGGACGTCCCCCGCCGTCAGTGCCGCCACCACCCGCGCCACCCGCTCGTTCTCGGTGACCACATGGCGGGTGAGCCGCCGCAGCTCCGGGTCGCCGAGCCGGCCGAGGGCGTCCGCCAGCTCCCCCGGGCCGATGTCCCGCAGGGCCCGTACCCCGAGCGCGCGGGCCGCCGCCTCGCACCCCGCGCGCCGCCGGCCGTACTCGCCGGTGCTGTGGGCATGGGTGACCCGGGTGTCGAGGAGCAGCAGCGCGAGCCCTTCGGCGCCCGGGTCGAAGGGTATGTCCCGGCGGGTGAGGTCGCGGGTGTCCAGGACCAGCGCCCGCCCCTCCGTACAGCAGGCGGAGGCCATCTGGTCCATGATCCCGGTGGGTGCCCCGGCGTAGTCGTTCTCCGCCCGGCGGGCCAGCAGCGCCAGTTCGGTCCGGTCCAGGCCGAGACCGTACAGATCGTTCAGGGCGAGCGCGGTCACCACCTCCAGCGCGGCGGAGGAGGAGAGCCCGGCCCCGGCGGGCAGGGTGGAGGTGTAGCGCAGTTCGGCGCCGCCCACCCGGTGGCCGGCCGCGCGCAGCGCCCAGACCACCCCCGCCGGGTAGTCGGTCCAGCCGCGTGGCCCGTGCCCGGGGGCGAGGTCCGCGACCTCCAGCCGCACCGTCTCGCGGCCGGGCTCCGCCCCGTCGGAGGAGAGCCGCAGCACCCCGTCGTCCCGGCGCCGGGCCTCGGCGACCACGGTCAGATCGAGGGCGAAGGGCATCACCAGACCGTCGTTGTAGTCGGTGTGCTCGCCGATCAGATTGACCCGGCCGGGGGCCTCCCAGACGCCCGCGGCCTCCCGGACGCCCGCGCGGGGGGCCTCCCCCCTGCCCGCGCTCACGCGTACCGGCCCCGGGCGAACTCCCAGGCGTCCATGACGATCCCGGACAGCCCCGGTCTGCGGGGCTCCCAGCCGAGCCGGTCCCGGGCGGTGGCGGCGGAGGCCACCAGGACCGCCGGGTCGCCCGCCCGGCGCGGGGCGGTCCGCTCCGGCACCGGATGCCCGGTGACCCGGCGCACGGTGTCGACGACCTCCCGTACCGAGAAGCCGTTGCCGTTCCCGAGATTGCAGATCAGATGCTCACCGGGGCGGGCGGCGGCCAGCGCCAGCAGATGGGCCTCGGCGAGGTCGGCGACATGGATGTAGTCCCGTACACAGGTCCCGTCGGGGGTGGGGTAGTCCTCCCCGTACACCGCGATCGACTCCCGGCGGCCGAGGGCCACCTCCAGGAGGAGCGGGATCAGATGGGACTCGGGGTCATGGCGCTCGCCCTGCCCGCCGTAGGCGCCCGCGACATTGAAGTAGCGCAGCGAGACGGCGGCGAGGCCATGGGCGCGGGCCGCCCCGGCGATCATGTGGTCGACGGCGAGTTTGGAGGCGCCGTACGGATGGGTGGGCACCGCCGGGTCGGTCTCCGCGATCGGGGTGCGGGCCGGCTCGCCGTAGGTGGCGGCGGTGGAGGAGAAGACCAGGGTGGCGACCCGGGCCGCGCGCATGGCGGCGAGGAGGGCCAGGGAGCCGCCGACGTTGTTCTCCCAGTACTTCTCGGGGTGCGTGACCGACTCGCCGACCTGCGAGAACGCGGCGAAGTGCAGGACCCCGTCATAGCTGGGGTCGAGCCATTTGGCGGCGTCCCGGACATCGCCCTCGATGAACTCGGCGCCCTCGGGGACGCCTTCGCGGAAGCCGGTGGAGAGGTTGTCCAGGACGGTGACCTGGTGGCCGGACTCCAGCAGCCGCAGCGCCACCACTCCGCCGACATATCCCGCCCCGCCCGTCACCAGGTACCTGCTCACACGCTCGCCGCCTCTCGCAGTCGCCGTGCCGCGGTCTCCGGCGGCACGTCATTGATGAACACACTCATGCCCGACTCCGAACCGGCGAGGAACTTCAGCTTGCCGGGAGTGCGGCGGACGGTGAAGAGCTCCAGATGGAGGGCGAGGTCCGCGCGCCCCTCGGCGTGGAACGGTGCCTGGTGCCAGGCCGAGATGTACGGAGTGGGGGGCTGGCCGTCGCCGAAGACCCGGTCGAAGCGGCGCAGCAGTTCCAGATAGACGCCGGGGAACTCGGCGCGGGCGGCGGCGTCCAGCGCCCGCAGGTCCGCGACCCGCCGCCGGGGGTAGAGGTGGATCTCGTACGGCCAGTGCGCGGCGTACGGGACGAAGGCCAGCCAGTGGCCGGTGGCGAGGACGACCCGCTCACCGGCGGCCCGCTCCCGCTCCACCACGTCCTCGAAGAGGTTGCGGCCGGTCCGGAGCCGGTGTTCGGCGGCGGTGCGGAGCATCAGCCGGGTGCGGGGCGTGACGAAGGGGTACGCGTAGATCTGCCCGTGCGGATGGCCGAGGGTGACCCCGATCTCGGTGCCCCGGTTCTCGAAGCAGAAGACCTGCTCGACCTGGGGGAGTGCGGCGAGTTCGGTGGTGCGGTCGGTCCAGGCGGCGAGGACCAGCGCGGTCTGTTCCTCACCGAGGTCGGCGAAGGAGCTGTCGTGGTCGGGGGTGAAGCAGACGACCTCGCAGCGGCCCGTGTCGCCCGCGAGGGAGGGGAAGCGGTTCTCGAAGACGACCACGTCGTAGTCGTCGGCGGGGATCTCGCTGAGCCGGCCGCCGCGCGAGGGGCAGAGCGGGCACTCACCGGCGGGCGGCCGGTAGGTGCGGTCCTGGCGGTGGGCGGCGACGGCGACCGAGTCCCCGAGGAGGGGGTCGTGCCGGATCTCGGTCCGGGTGGCGACGGGGCCGAGCGGGCGGCGGTCGACGGCGTCGCGCACGGTGTCGTCACGGGAGTCGTAGTAGAGCAGTTCACGACCGTCGGCGAGCCGGGTCGACGTCTTCTTCACGGAGACTCCCTCACCTCCCCCAACATAACCGCACACAACAAATCATGAGTCAACAGAGTCGTCAATGGGCCCGGTGTGCTGGGGACTTCACGCCAAACACCCTCATATCTACTCATGTTTCGGAGGGAAGATGACCGATAACGCGCGCGCCCGCCCGGGTGAGACCCGGGCGGGCGCGAAGAGCGGTCGGAACGACAGGGAACAGTACGGAGAATGTGCGGATCAGCGGTCGGACGGTGGGGAGAAGGCGCGGGTCAGCGGCCGGGCAGGCGGGAGACCCGGGCGAGCGGCGCGGCGGCCGTGGTGGCCCGGTCCAGCAGCCCGGTCCGCGCGGCGAGCGCCGCCGCCTCCAGCCGGGAGCCGACACCCAGCTTCATCAGCACCCGCTGGACATGGGTGCGCGCGGTGCTGGGCGCGATGCCCATACCCGCCGCGATCAGCCGGGTGTCCTCCCCCTCCGCGACCCTGACCAGCACCTCGATCTCGCGCGGGGTCAGCAGCCGCAGCAGCCGCTGCCCCTCGTCGTCGGGCTGGGCCACCGGGTTCAGCAGCTCCGCGAAGGCGCCCTGGAGCAGCGCGGGAGCCACCACCGCCTCCCCGGCGCGCGCCTTCATCATGGCCCGCTCCACGCCCTCGATCCGCTCGTCGTGGCGCACATAACCGGACGCGCCCGCGGCGAAGGCGGCGGCGATCCCCCGGGGGCTGGGCACCGGCCCGAGGACCACCACCGCCACCTGGGGCCGCTCCCGTTTGATCTTCACCACCGGATCAAAGGCGCCGGGCTCGGCCGGACCGGCCGTACCCAGCAGACAGACCTCAGGTGCTCTGCTGACCACCAGATCGGCGGCGCCCGCCGCCGGAGCAGCCGCAGCGAGCACCCGGTGCCCGCGCAGCTTCAAGGCCGACGCGAGCGCCTCCGCGAGCAGTCGGTGATCGTCGACCACCATGAGCCGCACGCCCATCGGGCAACCCCCACTCCCCCGTTGTCATCGCCCCCGGCCCTGCCCCGGCAAGCTACACGCTTGTTCGACTGTGCGCGGCCGTACATCGACAGAAGTCCCCCATCGTGCTGAATCAGTCGCGGAGAAGGGACAGTTATGACCACACCATGACCAACGCATGACCATGGCCCGGCATATCGAAGTACCGATATACCGGGCCCCGGGTTCAGACGTAGCGAGAAAATCAGTCGGCGGTCGTATAGGCCAGAATCAGATGCCGGTCCGGCGCGGTCGATTTGTTCATCAGGGTGGCGCTCAGATACAGCCGTCCCCGGTCGTAGAGGATCTCGTCGCCGCCGCCCGCGAAGGAGTTCTCGGCGGCCAGCGCCTCCTTCTCGTCCGGGTTGGTCATCAGCACCGTCGGCCGGAAAGTGCCGCCGTCCACACTGAGCACCCGGCCCCCGGATTCGTACGAGGGACCCCGGTAGGCGATGACATTCCCGCCGTCCATCCGCAGCGGGTAGATCATGTGCTTGTCGCCCGCCTCCAGCCGGTCGCTGGTGGGCTTTCCGCTGGCGAGGTCGTAGGAGACCAGGTCATTGGTGTTACGGAAGCCCGACGCGCCCTCGCGTTCGGCGGTCGGCAGATAGACCCGGCCATTGCCGACGGCGATCCGCTCGCACCCCTCCACCTCGGTGACCCGGCAGTCGGCGGCGAAGGCGTCGCCGGTGGCCGGGATACGAGCCAGCTGGCGGCCCTTCCCGTCCACCGAGAACAGATCCGAGAATCCGCCCGCCCCGGCGTTGTCGCCCACATCGGCGGCGACCACCAGCGGTTCGGCCGAGACCACGCTCACATTGTCGGTGCCGTCGGGGAGCCGGTACGAGAAGACCGGGCGGCCGCTGCGCGGGTCGACCCGCTGCACGGTGAACCGGGGGTCGCTCGGCGATCCGCACTGCCGGACGGCGACCAGGGCCGGGCCGCCGGCGTACCCCCGGTCGTAGCAGCCGTCGTCGGCGGCGGACGGCTTCCACAGGACATCGCCGCCGGCCAGGTCGAAGGCGGCGCCACCGCTGACCCCGCCCGCCGCGACGGTCCGCCCGCTCTGGGTGACCTCGCTGAAGGAGACCTTCTCGTCACCGCTGAGCGCACTGGTCACGGACTTCCGCCAGAGCAGCTCACCGGTGTGCAGATCGACCACCCCGACCTCGGTACAGGGCTGGTAGTAGCGGGGCGCGGTGCGCTTGGCCGCCTCGAAGACGATCGCCGCCCGGCCGTCCTCGGACTGATGGCGGGAGGCCGCGCAGATCTGGCCGGGGAGGGTGAGCTTCCAGGCCGTGCTCCCGTCCTTGGGGCGGTGGCCGACGATCGCGTGGATGGCGGGCTTCACCACGAGCTTCTCGGTGGCCCAGGAGCCGCCGACATCGGTGATGTCCTCGACGGGCGGCTCGGGGAGCCGGAAGGAGAGCCGGGCGGCGACATCGGCCGGCGCCTTCTCGCTGCCGCCACCGCCGGGGGCGCCCTTGCCGCCGGACTCCTCGCCACCGGACCCCTTCGCCCGCTCCCGGCTCTCCTGTGCGGCGGGGGCGCCCTCGTCGCGGGTGGCGGAGTACCAGACCCCGGCGCCGATGATCGCCGCCATCGCGGTGACGGCGGCGACGACGATCCGGATCCGGGTACGCCGGCCGCCGCCGGAACCCTGCGGCGCGGGCGGTCCGGCCGGGAGCGGGGGCCCGGGCGGGCCTGGAGGGCCGAGGGGCTGCTGGGCGGCGTACGGGCCGTACCCGTGGGCTCCCTGGGGTATCCCGTGACCGGGGGCGCCCGGAGGGCCCTGCGGACCGTGAGCGACCTGCGGGCCGTGCGGAGGCTGCGGGACCTGCGGGCCGTGCGGCGGGAAGGACGGCGGCGGGCCGAAACCGCCCTGCGGCGGTGGCTGCGGCGGGCCGAAGCCCGGGGGCGGCGGTGGCTGGCTCATACGGAGGCACCTCGAAGGATCGGCGGACCGGCCCGGACGGTCCACGGGCACGGAGCGAGGACGGCTGCGGGGACGGCTGCGGGACGGACGGCGAGGACGGACGGCGGGGGAAGGAGAGACCCCGGGGCCGGCGCGGAAACGCCCGGCCCCGGGGCGGAATCACCGGGTGACGGCCATCATGGTCCGGGTCTGCTTCTCCTCGGCGTCATTGCGCGCGCTGACCCGGCCGCTGGCGATGAAGAACGTACCGCCCTCGTAGACCAGCCGGGGCGAGTAGAAGGACGACTCGGTCCCGGCGGTGGCGTCCGGCAGCCTCAGCAGCGGCTTCGGCGCACCGCCGGTGGGCGCGACGGTGGCGAGGAGACCGCCCCGGTCATAGGTCGGCTCACGGTAGGCGAGCACGGCGGAGCCCTCCATGCGCAGCGGCATGATGGTGCTGTCCCCGCCCGAGGGGCTGCGCCAGCTCTGCTTGCCCGTGTCGAGGTCGAAGGCGACGATCTCGTTGGCCCCGCCGGGGCGCTGCGGCTGGGTGGCCATATAGAGGGCGTCGTCATCGGCGGCGACCCCGATACAGCCCTCCAGATGCTCCCCGAGGACCACGAAGTTGCCCCCACAGCGTGGCTGGAAACGGTCGGTTCCGCCCTGGACGCGGGAACGCTCGGTGCCCTTGCCGGTGAGGGCGACGACCCCCCACTTCTTCTCCTGGGTCTGCTTCAGCGAGATGACGACCGGGTCGGCGGAGAAGACCTTCTCGACCTCCCAGCCCTCGGGGGCCTCATAGGTCCACTTCGCCTTCCCCGTACGGGGGTCGATCTCCTGGAGCCGGTGGCGGGGCTTCGTCCAGTCCTTGACCGGGCAGGCGGCCGCCGCGAGCAGCCGGGGGCCGCCCGCGAAGGCGAAGGGCTTGCAGCCGCTCGCCGGGCCCTTGAAGAGCTGCTTCCCGTCGGCCAGGGAGAGGCCGAAGGAGTTGCCGAGCCCGGCGACCCCGACGGTGTTCCCGCTGATGGTGAGGGTGAAGTCGGTGAGGGAGCCAAAGCCCTCGCCGGTGGTGAGGCGCTTCTTCCAGCCCACCTCGCCGGTGCGGATGTCCACCATCCACAGCTCCAGGCACTCGGCCCGCTCACCGGTGCCGTCCTTGACCCCGATGACGACCTTGCCGCCGGCGGACGGGTTCAGGGTGGCCGAGCAGACATCGGTGGGGACCGGGAGGGACCACTTCTTGCCACCGTCGGCGGTGGAGTGGCCGACCATCCCCCGGTGGTAGGCGCGGGCGACGATGTCCCCGGCGACCCAGGGGCCGAAGGCGTCGACACCGTTACGGGGCAGGTCGATGTCGTTGGTGGTGACAAAGGCGACCCGGGCCTCGCCCGCCTTGCGCCCTTCCGTGAGCCCGTCGCCGGACCCTTCACCACCGTCACTGTCCCCGTCACCGGAGCGGTCGGGTCCAGCGGCCTCCGCGCCGCCCTGCTCCGCGCCCTTCGCCCGCTCTCCCCCGTCCCGCTCGGAGGCGGTCCCGGCGGTGCGGTCGGAGGTCGGCTCGCTGCCGCCGGAGAGCGCGATCCAGCCACCGCCACCGACCACCAGCAGGGCGGCGACGGCCCCGGCCACCACCACGCCCGGCTTCCGCCGGAGGAGCCCCTTCCGCCCGCCGCCCGTACCGCCGGGCGGTGCCGGGGCGGGGGTGGGCCACACATACGGAGCGGGGTGTCCGGGCGGTACGGGATATCCCGGCGGTACGGGCGGGGGAGCCGGGGCGCCGTACGGGGTCTGCCCGTAGGGGGTTTGCCCGTAGGGGGCCTGGCCGTACGGAGCCTGCTGGTACGGGGTCTGCCCGTACGCCGGCTGCCCGTACGGCTGCTGCTGCTGCTCGTACGGCGGCTGCCCGTAGGGGGAGTGCCCCATCGGGTCGCCGCCGTACCCGGCCGACTGCTCATGGCCACCCTGGGCGGGCGGATCCCACGCGGTGGGTACCGGCGGCGGATCGGGCGGGGCGCCGAAGCCGTCCGGCGGGGGCGGGCTGGGCGGCTGGGACATCACGTCCCCTTTCCTACGGGCCGCTGCCCGAACGGCCTCCCCCGCTGTTCCGGTGGGCGCCGGGGCGGGCACCCAGTGCTGCCGCCTGCCGGAAAGGAGCGTTTTCGGACATCGGTCCCGCGTGTTCACATCACTTGGAGCGGGGCTTCTTTCTATCACCCGGCACCTCCCCGGACCGGGGGCGGTCCAGGGGACGGACCCCGTGGGGCGGTCGCTCCACGGGGTCCCGGGTGGATCAGGAGTCCTCGGCCAGCTCCAGCCAGCGCATCTCCAACTCCTCCCGCTCGGCCGCGAGTTCCCGCAGCTCCGCGTCGAGCCGGCCGACCTTCTCGAAGTCGGTGGAGTTCTGGGCGATCCCCTCGTGGAGGGTGCCCTCCTTCTCGGAGATCTTGTCGAGCCGGCGCTCGATCCGGGCCAGCTCCTTCTGGGCGGCACGGGCCTCGACCGCCGACTTCACCCGCGCCGGGGGCGCGGCCGGGGCGGGCGCCGCCGCCTCGATCATCTTCTGGCGGCGCTCCAGATACTCGTCGATGCCGCGCGGCAGCATCCGCAGGGTGGCGTCGCCGAGCAGGGCGAGCACCCGGTCGGTGGTGCGCTCCACGAAGAACCGGTCGTGGGAGATGACCACCATCGAGCCGGGCCAGCCGTCGAGGAGGTCCTCCAGCTGGGTCAGGGTCTCGATGTCGAGGTCATTGGTGGGCTCGTCCAGGAAGAGGACATTCGGCTCGTCCATCAGCAGCCGCAGCAGCTGGAGCCTGCGCCGCTCACCGCCGGAGAGGTCGGCGACGGGGGTCCACTGCTTCTCCTTGCCGAAGCCGAACCGCTCGCAGAGCTGTCCGGCGGTCATCTCCCGGCCCTGGCCGAGGTCGACCCGGTCCCGGATCTGCTGGACCGCCTCCAGCACCCGCAGGGTGCCGGGCAGCTCGGTGACATCCTGCGACAGATAGGCGAGGCGGACCGTCTTCCCGACGGTGACCCGCCCGGCGACGGGCTGGATCTCGCCCTCCGAACGGGAGGCGTCGGCGAGCGCCCGCAGCAGCGAGGTCTTGCCCGCGCCGTTCACCCCGACCAGGCCGATCCGGTCGCCGGGCCCCAGCTGCCAGGTCAGATGCTTCAGCAGCACCTTGGAACCGGCCTGGACGGTGACGTTCTCCAGCTCGAAGACGCTCTTCCCGAGCCGGGCCCCGGCGAACTTCATCAGCTCGCTGGTGTCCCGGGGCGGCGGCACATCGGCGATCAGCTCATTGGCCGCCTCGATGCGGTAACGGGGCTTGGAGGTACGCGCGGGGGCGCCCCGGCGCAGCCAGGCCAGCTCCTTGCGGACCAGGTTCTGGCGCTTGGCCTCCTCGGTGGCGGCGATGCGCTCGCGCTCGGCCCGGGCGAACACATAGTCGCTGTAGCCGCCCTCGTACTCGTAGACCGAGCCCCGCTGGACGTCCCACATCCGGGTGCAGACCTGGTCCAGGAACCACCGGTCGTGGGTGACGCAGACCAGCGCGGACCGCCGGACCTGGAGGTGCCGGGCGAGCCAGGCGATGCCCTCCACGTCCAGATGGTTGGTGGGCTCGTCCAGGACGATCAGGTCCTGCTCGGCGATGAGCAGCTTGGCCAGGGCGACCCGGCGGCGCTCACCGCCGGAGAGGGGGGCGATGACGGTGTCCAGACCCTGCGGGAAGCCGGGCAGGTCGAGCCCGCCGAAGAGTCCGGTGAGCACATCGCGGATCTTGGCGTTCCCCGCCCACTCGTGGTCGGCGAGGTCGCCGATCACCTCATGGCGGACGGTGGCGTCGGGGTCGAGCGAGTCGTGCTGGGTGAGCACGCCGAGGCGCAGCCCGCCGCTCTGGGTGACCCGGCCGCTGTCCGGGTCCTCCAGCTTGGCAAGCATTCTGATGAGGGTGGTCTTGCCGTCGCCGTTGCGTCCGACGACACCGATGCGGTCGCCTTCGGAGACTCCGAGGGAGACGGTGTCGAGCAGGGCGCGGGTGCCGTAGACCTTGCTGACGGCCTCGACATTGACCAGATTGACGGCCATTTCACTCCATGCTCGCCGTAATGGGTACGGCCTTCCAGGGTAGTCCGCCCACCCACCCCCGCGTCCCACGGTCCCCGCGACCCTGGCCCTGGCCCCGGCCCCGGCCACGGCAAACCCAGGCTCAGGGGGTCGCCCTGGACGAGGGCCTCACAATCCAGCCTCGCCGGCGATTGAGGCGCGGGGTTCGGGGCTGGCCCCGACGTGTGCCCGAGGCTGCTCGGGGCTCGGGTCCGTCCTCAAACGCCGGACGGGCTGGATTTTGAGGCCCGTGTCGGGGGCCGGCCCCCGAGGCCCCCGCTCCTCAATCGCCGGAGGGGCTGGATTTACCTGCCCGTCGAGGCTGGAAATTGGCGCCCCGGCCCCTCTCCAGCCCCCGGGCGCCAGGGACGTCCTCAATCGCCGGACGGGCTGACCTGGCTCGCTCCCGGCGCGGGGGAAGTCGCGATGTGGGTGGTCGCGCAGGTGCCCGAGGTGCGCAAGGTGTGGGCGACCTCGGCGGCGGCGTCGGCGGACTTGGTCAGGAACGCGGTCGTCGGGCCCGAGCCCGAGACGAGGCCGGCGAGGGCGCCCCCCGCGACCCCCGCGTCCAGCGTCCGCGCCAGCGACGGCCGCAGCGCCAGCGCCGCCGGCTGGAGGTCGTTCACCAGGGCCGCCCCGAGGCCCGGCGCGTCCCCCTCCCGCAGCGCGTCCAGCAGGGCGCGCGACGCCTGGGGCTCAGGGACCCGTACCCCCTCGGTGAGGCGGTCGAACTCCCCGTACACCGCCGGAGTGGAGAGCCCACCGTCCGCGACGGCGAAGACCCAGTGGAAGGTGCCCCCGACCTCCAGCGGCGTCAGCAGCTCGCCCCGGCCGACGCCCAGCGCCGCCCCGCCCACCAGGCTGAACGGCACATCGCTGCCGAGCCGTGCGCACAGCTCCAGCAGCTCGTCACGGGGGGTTTTGAGCCCCCACAGGGCGTCGCAGGCGAGCAGCGCGCCCGCGCCGTCCGCGCTGCCGCCCGCCATGCCCCCGGCGACGGGGATCCGCTTGGCGATATGGATGTGGACATCGGGGGCGATGCCATGGCGCTCGGCGAGGAGCAGGGCGGCACGGGCCGCGAGGTTGGTCGTGTCCAGGGGGACCTGCTCCGCGCCGGGCCCCTCGCAGGTGAGGGTGAGCCGGTCCGCCGGGCGGACGGTGACCTCGTCGTGGAGGGAGACCGCGAGAAAGACATTGGCGAGGTCGTGGTAGCCGTCGGGCCGGGCTCCGCCGACCGCCAGCTGGATGTTGACCTTCGCCGGTACCCGTACCGTGACCCCGCTCACGCCGCCTTCGCCTCCGCGATCCGTGCGAACTCCTCCACTGTCAGGGACTCCCCGCGTGCCTGGGGGGAGACCCCGGCGGCCACCAGGGCCGCCTCCGCCGCAGCGGGCGATCCCGCCCAGCCCGCGAGGGCCGCCCGCAGGGTCTTGCGGCGCTGCGCGAAGGCCGCGTCGACCACCGCGAAGACCTCCTTGCGGGTCGCCGTGGTCTGCGGCGGGTCCCGGCGCACCAGCGACACCAGTCCGGAGTCGACATTGGGCGCGGGCCAGAAGACATTGCGCCCGATCGACCCGGCGCGCTTCACCTCGGCGTACCAGTTCGCCTTGACCGACGGGACGCCGTACACCCTGCTCCCCGGGCCCGCCGCGAGCCGGTCGGCGACCTCCGCCTGCACCATCACCAGGGTGCGTTCGATGGTGGGGAAGTGTTCGAGCATATGGAGCAGCACCGGCACCGCGACGTTGTACGGGAGGTTCGCGACCAGCGCGGTCGGCGGCGGCCCCGGCAGCTCCCGGACGAGCATCGCGTCGGAGTGGACCAGCGAGAAGCGGGTGACCCGCTCCGGCAGCCGGGCGAGGACCGTGGCGGGCAGGGCGCCCGCGAGGACATCGTCGATCTCGACGGCGACCACCCGGTCGGCCGCCTCCAGCAGCGCCAGGGTGAGCGAGCCGAGTCCGGGCCCGACCTCCACGACCACGTCGTCCTCGCGGACCCCGGCGGTGCGGACGATCCGGCGGACGGTGTTGGCGTCGATGACGAAGTTCTGGCCGCGCTGCTTGGTGGGGCGTACGCCCAGCGCCGAGGCGAGTTCGCGGATGTCGGCGGGGCCGAGCAGAGCCGTCGGGTCGGGGGTCTCGTCGGGGGGGCCGGAGGGGTCAGTGGTGCTCACCGATACAGCCTACGGGTGTTCAGCGGAAGAGCGTACGGCCACAGTGGGGCCAGGGGGCCGCTCCGCGCCGCAGATAGAGCTTCTTGGCTCGATAGGTCTGTTCCCCGGCGGAGGCGTCCTGGGGGCGTCCGGCGCCGCCGAGGGAGCGCCAGGTCCCGGTGTCGAACTGGTAGAGCCCGCCATGGGTGCCGGTGGAGTCGACCGCGCCCGGCCGGCCGCCGGACTCGCACTGGGCGAGGGCGTGCCAGTTCAGCCGGTCGGCGCCGGGCACGGAGCGCGGCGGGGGCCGGGTGCCGACCAGGACCCGGTGGACGACCGGGGGCCGGAGCACGATCTCGGCGATACGCCGGGGCGCGCGCGGGACCCCGTCGACGGTGCGCACCTCATAGGTGACCCGGCGCAGTCCGGGGCCGCCCTGCCGGTCCACGATCTCGGTGCCCTGGTAGAGCCCGGGGTCGGGGATCCGGATCACGTCGTACGGGACGGGCTCCTCGCGCAGCTCCCGGGTGCCGGTGATCCGGAGTACAACGATGGTCTGGCCGTGGCGCGGGAAGCTGTCGAGGGGGACGGTGGTGGTGTCCAGACCGGCGAGGGCGATCCCGGCGTCCAGCAGGGCCTCGCGGACGGTGAGCGCGTGGGTGCGCAGGGCCCGGTGGGAGCCGTCGGCGCGGACGGTCACGCTCCGTTCGGTGCGTACCTCCAGCGCCAGACCGTCCCGGGGGATCGGCTGGGTACGGGGGCGGGAGAGCCGGGCGGTGTCGACCGGGACCCCGATCCGGCCGAGGGCCTCGCCGACGGTCCGGGCGGTGGTCCACATCCGGCCGCGCCGTCCGTCGAGGGTGAGGTCGAGGGGGCGGCCGTAGTGGACCACGACCTCGTCGCCGCTGGTGAGGGCGGTGTCCGGGGCGGGGGTCACCCGGTCGCGGGGGCCGGTGCCGATGCCCTCGGCGGCCAGCAGCTCGCCGATGTCGTCGGCGAAGGTGTGCAGGGTGCGGGTGCGGCCGTCGACAGTGAGCCGGACGGCGCGGTCGCCCGCGACAAAGGCGGCGGTGCCGCCCGCGAGGAAGGCGATCACCAGGGCCTGGGGGATGAGCCTGCGCAGCGCGGTGCCCTCGGCGGGGGCCCGGCGATGGCTGCCGGGGGCGCGGTGGGCGGCGCGTCTTCGGGGCCGGGGCTCGGGTTCGCGCAGCGGGCGGAAGGTGCCGAGGACGAGATCCTCGTCGTACGCCCGGGGCTCCCGGGGCTCCCGGTACGCGCGGTGTTCCCCGTACTCCCCGTACTCCCCGTATCTCCTGGGGGGCGGCGGCTGCGCGGGCTGTCCCGCCTCCGTCCGGTACCCGCCCCGCCCACGGCTGCCCAGCAGGCTCAGATCGGTCACGACCACGCTCCACAGATCCGGGGCCGGCCCGCTGAGGAGTGGCCCGGCCCCGGGACGGTACCCGAGCGACCGTCACTCTCCCAAGCATTCGACTACTCGGCGTTGCGAGCGGTACGCTTCGCCGCCCTCCGCCGGGCGCGGGCCGGCGGACGTGGGTGGGTCAGTAGTCGAACGCCTCGGCCGTATTGGCCGCGACCGCCGCCGCGAGGTCGTCCTCGTCCAGCCCCTTCACCGCCGCCATCGCCCGCAGGGTCACCGGGATGAGATACGGCGCGTTGGGCCGTCCCCGGTAGGGGGCCGGGGTCAGAAAGGGGGCGTCCGTCTCCACCAGGACGAGTTCCTTCGGGGCGACCACGAGGGCGTCCCGCAGCGGCTGGGCATTCTTGAAGGTCACATTCCCGGCAAAGGACATGTAGTAGCCCGCGCCCGCGCACACCTTCGCCATTTCCGCGTCACCGGAATAGCAGTGGAAGATCGTGCGCTCCGGCGCGCCCTCCTCCGCCAGAATGCGCAGCACATCCGCGTGCGCGTCCCGGTCATGAATCACCAGCGCCTTGCCATGGCGTTTGGCGATCTCGATATGGGCGCGGAAGGAGTACTCCTGGGCGGCGATGCCCTCCGGTCCGGTACGGAAGTGGTCGAGGCCGGTCTCGCCGACCGCGCGCACCTGCGCCAGGGCGGCCAGCGCGTCGATCTCGGCGAGGGCGTCGTCGAGGGCGGCCGTGCCGCCGGGGGGCCGCTCACCCTGGCGGGACCAGCCGTCGGGGTCGCCCAGCACGATCCGGGGGGCCTCATTGGGGTGCAGGGCCACCGCCGCGTGCACCCGCTCGTGTTCGGCGGCGGTCCGCGCGGCCCAGTGGGAGCCCTTGAGGTCGCAGCCCACCTGGACGACCGTCGTCACCCCGACGGCGGCGGCCCTGGCCAGCGCCTCCTCCACGGTGCCCTCCTGCATGTCCAGGTGGGTGTGGGAGTCGGCGACAGGGACCCGGAGCGGTTCGGGCAGCGGCGGCGGGGTGGACTTCGAGGTCATGTCCGCGATCCTACGAGGCCGTACGCTCCGGTCCCGGCCCCACGGGGGGGGCGGGGCCGGGACCGGGCGGCCGGGCTCCTGGGGGCTAGCGCCTCCGGAAGGGGTGGAACAGATCGGTGAGCCGCCACGGGGGCTGCGGTCTGGAGGCCCGCTCCGCACTCGCCTCCTGCCCGGCGGGCCCGTCCACCGAGGTCGGGGGCCCGGCGGACGGGGGCTCCTGGGGACCGGGGGGCTGTGGGCCGGTGGCCGGGGGCTCGGCGAGCGCCTCGGCACCGATGGGTCCGGCGATGGGCGCCGGGCCGGTCTCCCGGACCGTGCCGGAGATCCGGGACGGGCTCGCTGTGCGCGCCATCATGTCCAGCACGGTGGAGACCCGGCCGGACCGCATGATGCGGACGACATGCCCCCCACAGCTCATACAGGTCGGACTCGACAGGGGGGACGGCACCCGTTCGCCGTTCGCCCGGTAGACGACATATTCATGACCGGCGGCATCCAGGTGGTGCTCGATTTCATAGCCCTGTTCCCAGCCGTACCCGCAGCGCATACAGGCGAAGGCGTATGCCTCGTGGACCTTGGCGGCGCCAACGATCTCAGTCATGCCAGCTCCTCTCCACCTGTTCCAGTGGACGCCCATTCCGGCGGGAGCGCATCAGCGTCTGTCGATTATTGAAGGGCTCTTTGGCCTTCCCATGCCGAATCGGCACCGGAGCCGGTCTGCGCTTTGCCTTCCACGGTAGTCCTTTACCCTTTCCGGGCACCTGCCGGCGGGACCGCCGGGGCTCAGCCCCCGGCGTTCTTCGCCGCCACGACCGCGTCGAAGACGGTCCGCTTGGGCAGCCCGGCCTCCACGGCGACGGCGGCGATGGCCTCCTTGCGGCGCTCGCCCGCCTCCTCGCGCACCCGGACCCTGCGCACCAGCTCCTCGGGGCCCAGCTCCGCCGAGGCGGTGGCGGTCGCGCCCTCGACCACGATGGTGATCTCGCCGCGCACCTCGCCGCCCTCGGCCCAGTCCGCCAGCTCCCCGAGGCCGCCGCGCTTGATCTCCTCATAGGTCTTGGTCAGCTCACGGCAGACGGCGGCCCGGCGGTCCGCGCCGAAGACCTCGGCCATCGCGGCGAGGGTGGCCGGGAGCCGGTGCCGGGACTCGAAGTAGACGAGGGTGCGCCGCTCGGTGGCGTTCTCGCGCAGCCGGGCCAGCAGCTCGCCCTGCTTGCGCGGGGGGAAGCCCTCGAAGCAGAAGCGGTCCACGGGCAGCCCGGAGAGGGCGAGCGCGGTGAGCACGGCGGAGGGCCCGGGGACGGCGGTGACCCGTACCCCGTGCTCGACGGCGGCGGCGACCAGCCGGTAGCCGGGGTCGGAGACGGAGGGCATCCCGGCGTCGGTGACCAGCAGCACCCGGGCGCCACCGGTCAGCGCCTCGACCAGCTGCGGGGTCCTGGCCACCTCATTGACCTCGTGGTACGCCACGACCCGGCCCGAGGGGCGGACCCCGAGCGCCTGGGTGAGACGGCGCAGCCGGCGGGTGTCCTCGGCGGCGACCACATCGGCGTGGGCCAGCTCGGCGGCGAGGCGGGGCGGGGCGTCGGCGGTGTCGCCGATCGGGGTCCCGGCGAGGACCAGCAGCCCGGCGCCGCCGGACGGGACCGGCCCGGGAGCCGCCACGGGCCCGCCTTCCGCGTCCTCGCCGTACTCGGCGTCCCGGCCGTCGTCGCCGTCGTCGGCGTCCTCGGCGTGCTCGGCGTCCTTCCAGGGCTGCTCGTCGTGCTCGTCCGGCTCAGCGGGACTGATCGGTCCGGTGGCTCCGGTGGGTCCGGTGGCGGCATGCGCAGTGGTCACGTACCCCATTCTCCCAGGCCGGGGCGGTCCGCCCGGGATCCCCGCGAGCACCCCCGGCGCCACCCCGTACCCGGACGCGGCCCGTCGCACACGGACGTTCCCTACGATGGCGCGGTGACCAGTACCGCGCCAGAGACCGTGCAGGACAGGGACACCGGCCAGGACCCCCCGGGCTGGCAGCGGCGGCTGCGCAGATTCGGCTACACACCTCCGTCCGGGCCGGGGCTGCGGGAGCGCCTCGTCCCCGGCTGGAGCCGCCCGTCCGAGCGGCTGTGGCCGGTCTTCGGCATCGGCCCGGTGGCGGCGGACACCCTGGTCCGGCTCTCCGCCTGGCTGGGCCCGCTGCTGGTGGCCCTGGTCGCCGGGGTGCTGCGGTTCTGGAACCTGGGCAAGCCCGATGCGGTGATATTCGATGAGACGTACTACGCCAAGGACGCGTGGGCCCTCATCAACCAGGGGTACGAGGGCCACTGGCCCAAGGACATCGACAAGGCGATCCTGCGCGCCCCCGGCGATGTCGCCGTCCCCACCGACCCCGGCTATGTGGTCCATCCGCCGGTCGGCAAGTGGGTGATCGGTCTCGGCGAGAAGATGTTCGACTTCACGCCCTTCGGCTGGCGGTTCATGGTCGCGGTGCTCGGCACCCTCTCGGTGCTGATGCTCTGCCGGATCGGCCGCAGGCTCTTCCGCTCGACCTTCCTGGGCTGTCTGGCGGGGCTGCTGCTCGCCGTGGACGGTCTGCATTTCGTGATGAGCCGCACCGCGCTGCTCGATCTGGTGCTGATGTTCTTCGTGCTGGCCGCGTTCGGCGCCCTGGTGGTGGACCGGGACCGGGCACGCGCCCGGCTCGCCGCCGCGCTCCCCGAGGACGAGGAGGGGATGCTCCGCCCGGACGCGCGGATCGCCGAGACCTTCCGCTTCGGCGCCCGCCCCTGGCGGATCACGGCCGGGGTGATGCTGGGTCTGGCGGCGGGCACCAAGTGGAACGGGCTCTATGTCCTGGTCGCCTTCTGTCTGATGGCGGTGGTCTGGGACGTGGGCGCCCGGCGCACGGCGGGCGCGGTCCGTCCGTACCGCGCGGTGCTCCGCCGCGATGTGGTCCCGGCCTTCGTGTCGACCGTGCCGGTGGCGGTCGTCACCTATCTGCTCTCCTGGTGGGGCTGGTTCGCCACCAAGGGCGGTTACGCCCGGGACTGGGCCGAGGGCCGCTCCGGCCTCTCCCCCGACCACATCTCCCTGCCGCTGCTGGGACGGATCGATCTGCCGCAGTTCGGCATGGACTGGGTGCCGGAGTCGCTGCGCAGCTTCTGGCACTACGAGTCCGGGGTCTACAGCTTCCATGTGAATCTGAAGTCCGGGCACACCTATGAGTCGAACCCCTGGAGCTGGATCGTCCTGGGCCGCCCGGTCTCGTACTTCTACGAGAGCCCGGCGGCGGGGACGGGCGCCTGTCCGGCGGACGCCGGGAAGCAGTGCGCCAGCGAGGTGCTGGCGCTGGGGACCCCGCTGCTGTGGTGGTCGGCGTGTTTCGCCCTCGTCTATGTGCTGTGGCGCTGGGTCTTCCGCCGGGACTGGCGGGCGGGGGCCATCGTCTGCGGGGTCGCGGCGGGCTGGCTGCCGTGGTTCCTCTACCAGGAGCGGACGATCTTCCTCTTCTATGCGGTGGTCTTCGTCCCGTTCCTCTGTCTGGCGGTGGCGATGATGATCGGGGCGATGCTGGGGCCGCCCGGGTCGGACGAACGGCGGCGCGCGATCGGCGCCGTCGCCTCCGGGGTGCTGGTGCTCCTGATCATCTGGAACTTCATCTATTTCCACCCGCTCTACACGGGCGCGCCCATTCCCATGGAGGAGTGGCGGGACCGGATGTGGCTGGACACCTGGGTCTGACGCCCCACAGGACGTCTCATGTCCCTCCTCATTACATAAAGATGACAAAACGATATACCCGCTTGTCATCACCCGGAATCGGCTTGACCCGTCCAGTTCATGACACATAGCGTTCGGCGACTCCAGCCCGCTCCGCACGCGGAGCGGGCTTTTCCCTGTCGCCGTCCCCCGGAGGTCCGCTCGATGAACTACTACCTGGAAGCCTTCAGGAAGTACGCCACCTTCTCCGGGCGCGCCCGGCGCAAGGAATACTGGATGTTCACCCTGTTCCACCTCATCGCGACCATCGCGGTGACGGTCGTGGACTGGGTGCTCTGGTCGCCGGACAGCTGGCTGGCCCTTCTCTACTTCCTCGGCACCATCGTCCCGGCCCTCGCGGTGGGCGTCCGGCGACTGCACGACACCGGCCGCACCGGCTGGTGGTACCTCATAGCCCTGGTCCCGCTGGTGGGTGCGATCGTGCTGCTCGTCTTCACCTGCCTGGACGGCGATCCGCACCTCAACAAGTGGGGCTCCAACCCGAAGCACGACGAGCTGGGCGGCGGCTACGACGCGCCGTACCCGGGCCAGTACCCGATCGCCGGCCAGCCCGGCGCCTACGGCCAGCAGCCGGGTCAGTACCCCGCCCCCGGCCAGTACCCCGCGCCCGGCCAGTACCCGGCGCCCGACGCGAGCCCGTACGGCCAGCAGCCCGGCCAGTACCCGGCTCCGGGCCAGCCCGGCCCGTACGGTCAGCAGCCCGGCCAGCCCGGTCCCTACGGCCAGCAGCCCGGCCCCTACGGTCAGCCGCCGCAGAACTGACGGCGCGTCGGGCCGTGTCCGACACCGATGAAGGACCGGCGGGAACCGCTCCCCGCCGGTCCTTCGCCGTTCCCGCGCCGGGTGTCAGTCGGTGAGCCCCGCCAGGGCCACCACCTTGCTCACCTTCACCCGTACGGTCAGCTCTCCCTCGGTCCCGTTGCGCGTGCCGAACTCCTCCGCCCGCTCCTCCCCCATGTAGCGGGCGGCGATCCGGGTCGCCCAGTGCCGTGCCTGCTCGACATCGTCGCTGATCTCGGCCTCCCCCTGGAGCACGGTGAACCCGAACGGCGGCTGTTCGTCGTCCACACAGATCGCGACCCTGCCGTCCCGGGCCAGATTGCGCCCCTTGACGCTCCCGGCACCGGTGTTGAACACCAGCTCGTCCCCGTCGAGGAGGAACCACACCGGAGCGATGTGCGGACTGCCGTCGGCCCGTACGGTCGCGAGCTTCGCGGTACGCGTGCCCTCGGAGACAAACCTGTGCCACTCGCCCCTCGTCATCGTTTTCGCCATTTGGCCATATTCCGACAGTCCGGGGTGACGAACGGTCAGGCTCGCCGGGTGGGTGACCCCTGTGCCTACCGTCCCGTTCCCGTAACAAGGGACCCTCGGTTCCCTGGCGGACACACCCCGTCCCTTAGGGTTCACTGGGGTATCGCCTGCTTGAACGCGTTCTGGTGGGCCCGGCGATGAGAAGGGAACTGCGAGCCGTGCGCACCGGAGCGAAGGTCGCCATAGCCGGCGGGGTTTTTCTGATCGCCGCCGGCGGAGCGGGGTACGGCGGCTATGCCTATCTCACCAGTTCCGACGAGCCCGAGATCCGTACCGGACCGCTGACCACCGAGGAGATCGACCAGGCGTCCCGGGACTTCCTCGCCGCCTGGGCCGCCGGGCGCGGGCCCCAGGCCGCCCGGCTGACCAACCAGCCGGTGCAGGCCGAGCCGCTGCTCATCGGCTACCGCAAGGACGCCAAGGTCTCCAGGGCGGTGATCACCCCGGGGACGCCGGCCGGTACCAAGGTCCCCTTCACGGTGGAGGCGACCGTCACCCATGAGGGTGTCAGCAAGCCCTGGTCGTACTCCGGATCGCTCACCGTCGTCCGGGGCAAGTCCACCGGACGGCCGCTGGTCGACTGGAAGCCGACCGTGGTCCACCCCAAGCTCACGACGACGACCTCGCTGAAGACCTCCGCGTCGAGCGCCCCGCCGATCAAGGCGGTGGACCGGGAGGGCCGGGAGCTGACCCGGGAGAAGTACCCCTCCCTCGGCCCGATCCTTGATGTCCTGCGGCAGAAGTACGGCAAGGAGGCCGGCGGCACCCCCGGCGTCGAACTGGTCGTCACCTCCTCCCGGGAGGGCGTCGCCGACCACACCCTGCTCACCCTGGGCAAGGGGACCCCCGGCACGCTGACCACCACGCTCGACGCGGAGGTGCAGGCGGCGGCCGAGCGGGCGGTGGGCAAGCACAAGCAGGCGGCGGCGGTGGCCATCAGGCCGAGCACCGGGGAGATCCGGGCGGTCGCCAACAGCCCGGCGGGCGGCTTCAACGCCGCGATGCTGGGCAAGCAGGCCCCCGGCTCCACGATGAAGATCGTGACCGCCGCGATGATGATGGACCGGGGTGTCGTCGACGGCCCGAACGCCAAGGTGGAGTGTCCGGCGACGGTCGTCTGGGACGGGGCCACCTTCCAGAATCTGAAGAAGTTCGACATCCCGGGGACGCCCGCGTTCCGGGAGGCGTTCGCCCGCTCCTGCAACACCACCTTCATCAAGGCCATCCCCAAGCTGGGCGCGAAGTCGGGCTCGGCGCTGAGCGAGACGGCCGGGAAGTACTTCGGGATCGGACTGGACTGGAAGTCGGGCGTGCCCAGCTTCGACGGCGATGTGCCGGTGTCCAACGGGACCGAGACGGCCGCCTCGTACATCGGCCAGGGCCGGATCACCATGAACGCCCTGAACATGGCCTCCATCAGCGCCACCGTGAAGAACGGCGGCTTCAAGCAGCCCCTGCTGGTCCCCGCCGACCTGGACGGCCGCCCGCTGGCGACCACCGAACCGCTGCCCGCGCCGATCGCGGCCGGGCTGCGGGAGATGATGCGGGCCACGGCGGTCTCGGGCAGCGGGGCCGAGCCGATGGCGCCGGTCTCCGGCGACAAGGGCGCGAAGACCGGCTCCGCCGAGGTCGCGGGGCAGGGCAAGTCCAACAGCTGGTTCACGGGGTACGCGGACGACCTCGCGGCGGCAGCGGTCGTCCAGGCGGGCGGCCGGGGCGGCGAGTCGGCGGGCCCGGTCGTCGCCGACCTCCTGAACGCGCGCTGATACCCGTACCCGAAAATCAAGCCCCCTGGGGGTCCGGGAGTTTGAGGAGCGGGGTTCGGGGCCGGCCCCCGACGTCCGCCCGAGGTCACTCGGCGCTCGTGCCCACCGGCTGTGGCGCGGCTCACGGGGAACTTTTTCCATGAGCCGTACAACCATGTACCGGTGTCAGGGGTCTGGTGGGTGAGTCGACTGACTCACCTTCTGCCCCCGGGCCCCTGTCGGCGCATGCGATCCATGCGCCGGGGCCCCCTGTGAACTGGGAACTGCATGCGCTTCCGTGTTTCTGTCGCCGTGGTGTCGGGCGCCCTCGCCGCCACCGCCCTCGCCGCCCCCGCCGCCCAGGCCGCCGACGGCCAGAGCGCCCGCTCGGCCGTCAAGGGATTCGCCGCGACGGCCGATGACATCCGCGACGGCGACACCCGTATCACCGGCGTCTCCATCAACGGTGGCAAGCCGATCGTCCTCGGGGTCTCCGAGAAGAAGAAGGTCACCGCGACCATCACGGCCACCGACAGCAAGGGCATCCGGGTCGGCGGCGCCTGGCTGTGGCGGGGCAAGAGCGCCGGTAAGGCCACCGACGGCATCCTCGCCGACAAGCAGGAGTTCAGCTGCTCCAACCAGGGCACGAAGGGCACCTGCAAGGTGACCTTCACGCTGGACCCGACGAAGCTCTACATCAACGACCGGGCGGGCGCCTGGAAGCTCGCGGTCTTCGCCGAGGGCAAGGACGCCGACGGCGAGGTGAAGTTCAACTACCGGACCGTCACCCTCCAGCGTGCCTCCAAGCTGACGGTGAACGCCGCCCCGGAGCCGGTCGTCAAGGGCAAGACCCTCACGGTCACCGGCGCCCTGACCCGCGCCAACTGGGAGAGCCTGAACTACAAGGGCTACACCGCGCAGCCGGTGAAGCTCCAGTACCGGGCCAAGAACGCCACCAGCTACACCACCCTGAAGACGGTGAAGACCGACTCCAAGGGCAACCTCAAGACCACGGTGAAGGCCACGGCGGACGGCTACTACCGCTACGCCTTCGCGGGCACCTCGACCACCCCGGCGGTCACGACCGCCGGTGACTTCGTCGACGTGCGCTGACCCCTCCCGCTTCGACAGGGTCCCCCGGACGGCCGTCCGGGGGGCCTTCGTCGTCCCCGCCGCCGACCGGTCCAGCGGCGCCGTCGTGGAACGCCTCCGTGTAACGCGCCTCGCCCAGCCGGGTACGGGCGGCCCCGGCGATACGGTCGACATCGCCGCGCTCCCCCCGGGGCAGCGGCACCCCCACCGAGGCCCGCGCCGCCTGGGCCGCCCCCAGCAGCCGCGCCGCCTCCCGGGCGTCACCGTTCAGCAGGGAGGCCCCCGCCAGCCCCTCCAGGGCCAGCGCCACCGCCCGTGGATCACCGTGGACGCGCGCCGCCGCGAGACCCTCGCACTGGAGCCGCAGTGCCTCCGCCGCCTCGCCCCGGGCCTCCGCGACAAAGCCCAGCTCCGCGAGGATCAGCGGCGGCTCACCCGTGCGGTACCCCATCCTGCGGTGCAGCCGCAGCACCCGCCGCAGATGCTCCTCGGCCTCATCCAGGGAGCCCGCGCGGCGCGCCCCCATCCCGAGCCCCGTCTCGGCGTACTGCTCCCCGAAGAGGTCGGACTGCTCCACCGCGAGCCGCCGTGCCCGCTCGTGGAACTCCCGCGCCCGGGGCTGATCGCCGGTCAGCATCGCGATCCGGCCGAGCCCGGAGAGATGGTGGGAGACCTCCGTCCACAGCTCCAGCTCCTCCGCGAGCCGCAGCCCCTCCCGCAGCAGCCGCCCCGCGCGGGCGTAGTCGCCGACCGCCTCGGCCCGGGTCTGGAGCGGCACCAGGGCCTGGAGCCGGCCCCAGCCGTCGCCGAGGTCGTGAAAAAGGTCGAGGCTCTGCTCGCCGTACCGGCGCACCGCGTCGAAGTCCCCGCGCAGCTTCGCCTGGAAGGCCCGGCTCGCCAGGGCGACGGCCCGCCCCCAGGTGTCGCCCAGGGCGCGGAAGGCGGCGAGCGCCCCGGTGACCAGCTCCTCGCTCGGGGCGAGGTCGGCGATGCCGTAGAGATGGGAGCCGAGGTACCACTGGGCGCGGGCCCGGCCGGCCGGGTCGGCGATCCGCTCGTACGGCTCCAGCGCGGCCCGGTAGTGGGCCACCGGGTCGGTGCTGCCGCTGAGCGCCAGGGTCATCCCGCCGAGCCAGGCGGTGGCGGTGGCGACCCGGGCGGCCCGCGCGGGGTCCGGGATCGCCCCCTCCGGTGACCCGGCGGGCGGCGCGAGCGCCAGGGCCTGGGCCAGGGAGCGGCGGGCCTCGCTGTAGCGGCCCCGCAGATGCCAGTACCAGGCGAGCGCGTTCACCAGCCGCAGGGCCCGTTCGGTGTCGCCGTCGCGGAACGCGGTCTCCAGGGCGACCCGCAGATCGGCGCTCTCGGCGTCCAGCCGGCGCAGCCAGCGGCGCTGTCCGGGGCCGCGCAGCCCGCTCTCGGCCCGCTCGGCGAAGCGGGTGACATGGTCGCGGTGGAGCCTTTCCAGCGCGGCCGACTCCCCGTGCTCCTGTATCCGTTCACGGCAGTACGCGGCGACCGATTCGAGCAGCCGGTAGCGGGGCCCGTCGGCGCTGTCGGCGGCCTCGGTGACGACCACCAGGGAGGCCGCCACCAGCCGGTCCAGGAGATCCAGCACCTGGGAGCGGTCCACCCCGCCGGCGGGGCAGATCTCCTCGGCGGCCTCCAGGGTGCAGCCGTCGGCGTGGACGGCGAGCCGCCGCAGCACGGTGCGCTCCCGCTCGTCCAGGAGCGACCAGCTCCAGTCGATCACCGCGCGCAGGGTGCGCTGCCGGGCGGGGGCGTCGCGGGCGCCGGAGGCCAGCAGCGGGAAGCGGTCGTCCAGCCGGGCGGCCAGCTCGGTGACGCCGAGGGCCCGTACCCGGGTCGCGGCCATCTCCAGGGCGAGCGGGATGCCGTCGAGGCGGCGGCAGATGGACGCCACGGTCGCGGCGCGGTCGCCGTCCAGTTCGAGCCGGGGCGCGGCGGCGCGGGCGCGGGCGGTGAAGAGGGCCACGGCGTCGGCCCCGTCCAGCGGCAGCACCTCGTACAGCCATTCGCCCCGGACCTGGAGCGGCACCTGACTGGTGGTGAGGATCCGCGACCGGGGCGCGGCGGCGAGGAGGTCGTGGACGAGTGCGGCGACGGGGGCGGCGACATGTTCGCAGTTGTCGAGGACGAGCAGGGCGGGCCGGTCGCCGAGGGCGTGGGCCATGCGGTCGACGAGGCCACCGGGACCGGTGCGGGTGCCGGTGTCGGGGGCGGGTCGCGGGGAGGTGTCGTCCCGTACCCCGAGCGCCCCGGCGACCAGCCGGCGCACCTCGTCCGCCCCGAGCCCCGGGCAGCGGTGGTCGAGGGCGGCGAACTCCACGAGCCACACCCCGCCGGGGAAGTCCGCCGTCCGCCGGGCGGCGGCGGCGAGCGCGAGCTGCGTCTTGCCGACACCGCCGGGCCCGGTGAGGGTCACCAGCCGGTGCCCGGCGAGGGCGGTGTCCAGCTCCCGGAGGGCCGTCTCCCGGCCGATCAGCTCGGTGAGCGGGCCGGGGAGGTCGGAGGGCGGCCGGGCGGCGGTGGTACTGGGCGGCGGCGGGGCGGTGAGCGCCGGGTCCTGGGTGAGGATCGCCCGGTGCAGGGCGGCCGGTCCGGGCCCGGGGTCCACGCCGAGCTGATCGGCGAGAAGGGCGCGCAGCTCCTCGTACCCCTGGAGCGCCTCGCTCTGCCGCCCGGCGAGATACAGGGCGCGGATCCGGGCGGTCCGCAGCCGTTCGCGGAGCGGGTGCCGGGTGACCAGATCGCCCAGCTCATCGGCGACCAGGGCGTGTTCGCCCAGGTCGAGCCGGGCCTCGGCCTGGTCCTCCAGGGCGGTCAGCCGCTGCTCCTCCAGCCGGGCGGCTGCGGTACGGGTGAACTCCTCGTCGGCGAAGTCGGCGTAGGCGGGCCCGCGCCAGAGGGCGAGAGCGTCGGCGAGGAGGGCGGCACGGGCGCGGGGGTCGGCGGTGGCACGGGCACGGGCGGTCAGTTCGCCGAAGCGGCCGGCGTCCACGGCGTCCGGGGCGGCGCCGAGCTGGTAGCCGGGCGGGCGGGAGACGACGAGGTCACGGCCGCCGGGTTCGGCGTCCGCGAGGGCGCGGCGCAGCTGCCAGATCTTGTTCTGGAGGGCGGCGGTGGGGTTGGCGGGGAGGGTGTCGCCCCAGACGTCCTCGATGAGCCGGTCGGCGGAGACCGGGGCGCCCTGATGGACCAGCAGACAGACGAGGAGCGCCCGCACCTTGAGTTCGGGGACCCGGACCGGCCGACCGTCCTCCGTCCCCACGTCCAGGGGGCCCAGCACTCCGAAACGCATGCGGTCACGCTAACCCACCGGTGGCGGCCGGAAAGGGACGGGAGCGGGCCGGGAGTGGACCGGGAGAGAACCAAGAGGGGCCGGTCGCAGGGTGGTTCCCGTACCGATACCACCACGGCGAGGGGAGCCGCGATGTCCCAGGAACCACTGCGGGTGGCCGTCATCATCGGCAGCGTCCGGAACGGGCGCTTCGGCCCGACGCCCGCCCGCTGGATCGCCGCCGAGGCGGCCCGGCGGGAGGGGCTGGAGGTCGATGTGATCGATCTGGCCACGGTCTGGCTCCCCGATGTGCTCTCGGAGAGCGCGGAGGTGCCGACGCCGCAGGCGGTCCGGGATCTGGCGCCCTGGCTGGCCCGCGCGGACGCGTTCATCGTGGTGACCCCCGAGTACAACCACAGCTATCCCGCCTCGCTCAAGAACGCCGTCGACTGGTTCGTGGACGAGTGGAAGGCGAAGCCGGTGGCGTTCGTCAGCTACGGCGGGACGGCGGGGGGTCTGCGCGCGGTCGCGCATCTGCGGGAGGTCTTCCCGGGGTTGCACGCGATCACCGTACGGAACTCGGTGGCCTTCCCGGGCTGCTGGGACGCGTTCGACGAGGCGGGGCGGCCCCGGGACACGGAGGGGTGCGGGGGCGCGGCGGAGGCGATGCTCGATCAGCTCGTGTGGTGGGGCCGGACCTTGCGCGAGGCGCGCGCGAGGCGCCCGTACCCCGGCTGACCAGGGGGCCTGTTCCGACCCGTGTGCCCGCGCTTCCCCCCCCTTCCCCCCTTCCTCTGAGTCCCTTAACCCCCCTTACCCCCTTACCCCTTTGCCCCTTCCTCTTCGCCTTCCCCTTCCCTTTTCCATCCCTGACACCGTCCCCTGGAGGGATTCCGATGCAATCGACCGCCACCGAGGGCGCGCCGCCGAAGGCGGGGCCCCGGGAGTGGGCCGGGCTCGCCGTGCTGGCCCTGCCGACCCTGCTCATCGCGCTCGACCAGAGCGTGCTCTTCCTGGCCCTGCCGCATCTCGCGGAGTCGCTCGCCCCGACCGGCACCCAGACCTTGTGGATCATGGATGTCTACGGCTTCATGATCGCGGGCTTTCTGGTGACCATGGGCACCCTCGGTGACCGCATCGGCCGCCGCAGACTGCTGATGATCGGCGCCACGGCGGTCGGCGCCGCGTCGCTGCTGGCGGCGTTCTCCACCAGCGCCGAGATGCTGATCGCCACCCGGGCCCTGCTGGGGGTCGCCGCCGCGACGCTGATGCCGTCGACGCTCGCCCTGATCAGCAATATGTTCCGGGACCCGGTCCAGCGCGGGCGGGCGGTCGCCGTCTGGGCCAGCTGCTTCATGGGCGGCACCGCGCTCGGCCCGGTGGTCGGCGGGGTGCTGCTGGAGTACTTCTGGTGGGGCTCGGTCTTCGTCCTGGGGGTGCCGGTGATGGTGCTGCTCCTGGTCACCGCGCCGTTCCTGCTGCCGGAGTACCGCGATCCGGAGGGGGGCTCGATCGATCTGCCCAGTGTGGTGCTGTCGCTCGGCGCGATCCTGCCCTTCATCTACGGTCTGAAGGAGATCGCCCGGGACGGCTGGGACCCGGGGGTGGTGCTCATCGCGGCGGCGGGCGTGGCCCTGGGTTTCCTCTTTGTCGCACGGCAGCGGAGGCTGACCCGTCCGCTGCTGGATCTGAAGGTCTTCCGGCACACCGCGTTCACGGCGGCGCTGATCGTGCTGATGCTGGCGATGGCGACGATGAGCGGCAGCTATCTCTTCATCACCGGCTTCCTCCAGCTGGTGGAGGGGCTCTCGCCATTCGAGGCGGGCCTCTGGATGGTGCCGTCCGCGCTGGCCTCCATCGTCACCGCGACCCTCGCGCCCGCGCTCGCCCAGCGCTTCACCGTGGGTGCGGTCATCGGGGGCGGGCTCGGTCTCACCGCGATCGGCTATCTGCTCCTCGTCTTCGTGGACCCGGTCGGCGGGCTGCCGTTGCTGATCACCGGCTTTGTGGTGGCGTTCTTCGGTACGGGGCCGCTGGGCGCGCTGGGCACGAACCTCGTCGTCAGCTCCGCCCCGCCGGAGAAGGGCGGTTCGGCCGCGTCGATCTCCGAGACCAGCGGTGAGTTCGGGGTCTCCTTCGGCCTCGCGGCGCTGGGCAGCCTGGGGGGCGCGATCTACCAGTCCCGGATCACCGTGCCGGACGGGGTGACGGGCGCGGACGCGGAGGCGGTACGGGCCGGCGCGGAGTCCGCGCTGGCGGTCGCGGCGACGCTGCCCGACGCCCTGGGCGCGGAGGTCCTCACGGCTGCGCGCGAGGCGTACACCTCCGGTCTGCACACGGTCGCGGTGGTCTGCACGGTCCTCGCCACGGCCACGGCGCTGCTGGCCATGACCCTCCTCCGCCGCGTCGGCGGCCGCACCCCCGGGGCCCCGGCGCCAGCCACGGCCTCCACACCAGCGGAGGAGCAAGGCGCGACTATTCTCTGAGGCACCTTTATCGTCAACGGGGTGGCGTGCCATGGAGTCGAGCTCTAGGCCCGGACGGCCCTTATGCTTCTGGGCGGCAATCCTGGTTGCCGCCCAGAAGCACATTGTCAGTCGGGCACCTGGATATCGGCTATCCAGCGGACGTTATCTGCGGCTTCGATATGGAAGCGACCCTTACGGCTGTCTGACAGATCCAGTTGGTTGACGCTGATGCGGACCTCAGTGCTGGGGCAATCCATCTTGAATTCCCCTACCGTGTCGACGGAAATCGTGATTCGACCCTTACCGCCTTCTGCGACACAGTTCACATTCACCCAGGAGATGCCCTTAGCGAGCCGAACCGCACCGAGGTCCCAGTCACCGGTTCGCGGCCCCTCCAGAGCAATCCTATGATGCCCGGGCCGGACATCCGGCGGCGTCAACACCAGAGCGGATTTCGAAGGAGTAGGCGAGGGACTGGGTGCTTCACGATCTGAATCGTTACACCCAGCTATCGCCGCTGCCACGGCAACGACCACGGAAGCCGTCACCACGCGCCGAGAGATGGACATCAGCTACTGGTCTCCCAATATCGAAAACCTATGGCCTTATTGACCACCTTGACCCCGCCCGACGTGCGTTGGGACTTCCGACAGCTGGGAAGCTCATAATACTTTTCCCACGTGGCCGTATGGCCCCAGGATCCGTACTGGGCGTTTCCGTACTTCCCGTTCTTGATGTTTCGCCGATACTGATGATCGGTACCCCATCCGACTTCCTTCACGGACTCTCGATCGATCTCCGCCTTCGCCTGGGCGACCGCGAAGTCTACCGAAATACCCCCACCGCTCGTAATCGCAGTCTTCACCGACCCGGAAGCACTCTTGGTGATCACCATCGTTCCGCCAGGGCCATCCTTGTAGACAGGACCCTTGCCGACATGAGTCGCCTTGTATCCATATACATTCTTTCGCCACCCCCCGGAGCAGACATCCCATGACCCGGGTTCAGGGTCTGCCGCAACTGCGGCCGTGGGCGCCAGAAGAGACGACGCACACAGAGCCACAGTCGCCGTTATCAGAGCGGACGCGGTTCGAGTTCGAGACACGACAGAAACTCCCCCTGTTTCCCTATTCTCGGACTTCCCATCCTTGCGGGCTGTGACCATTCAATCACGCCAGCGCCATCTCCGGTACAGGTTTTCGATTAATTTGATCCAGCCGTGATTATTTGATGTTTGCTTGAGGTTCAAGGGAACCGATTTGGCCACCCTTTACCATTTCGGCGGAGAATCACCTTGTGGCGATTTCAAGCGATACCACAAGAGCTGCGCTGCCTCGCAGATCCGGAAAACCGGGGCCCCGCTCAGCGGGGCGGCAGCGGCGGTCTGGTCCGGTCCGGGGCCGTGTCGTAGCCCGGCGGGCTCGCAGGGGGGTGGTCGGCGAGGGCGGACAGCGCGAGGCGGACCGCGTCGTCGAGGCCGGCGTGGCGGTCCTCGGCCCAGTCGAGGGGCGTCCGGAGCGCCTCGACGTCCGGCTCGACGCCATGGTTCTCCACCGACCACCCATACGCGTCGAACCACGCCGCGTTCATCGGCACCGTGATCACCGTCCCGTCCCCCAACCCGTGCCGCCCCGTCATCCCCACCACCCCGCCCCACGTCCGCGTCCCCACCACCGGCCCCAGACCCAGCAGTTTGAACGCCGCCGTGATCATGTCGCCGTCCGACGAGGTCGCCTCGTCCGCCAGCGCCACCACCGGTCCGCGCGGCGCGTTCGAGGCGTAGGAGACCGGCTGGGCGTCCCGGGTGAGGTCCCAGCCCAGGATCCGCCGGGTCAGCTTCTCCACCACCAGCTCGCTGATGTGACCGCCCGCGTTCCCCCGGACGTCCACGATCAGCGCGGGCCGGGAGACCTCCAGCCGCAGGTCGCGGTTGAACTGGGCCCAGCCCGATCCCCCCAGGTCGGGGATGTGCAGATAGCCGCAGCGCCCGCCGCTCAGCTCCCGTACCACCGCCCGTCGCTTGGCCACCCAGTGCTGGTAGCGCAGCGGCCGGTCGTCCACCAGGGGGATCACCGCCACCCGGCGCAGCCCACCGTCGGTGGTCCGGAAGGTCAGCTCCACGGTGGTGCCCCCGGCCCCGGCGAGCATGGGGAAGGGGCCGGCCACCGGGTCCACCGGGCGGCCGTGGACCTGGGTGAGGACGGCGCCCTCGCGGATGCCCGTACCCGCCAGTGGGGAGCGGGCCCGGGAGTCGGAGGAGTCGCCCGGGAGGATCCGCCGGACGGTCCAGGCGCCGTCCCGGCGGACCAGGTCCGCGCCGAGCAGCCCCATCGGCCGCTGGTAGTGCGGCGGGCCCTCGTTCCGCCGGGCCGCCGCGACATAGGCGTGCGAGGTGCCCAGCTCGCCGAGGACCTCGCGGAGCAGATCGGCGAACTCGTCGGGCGACGCGACCCGTTCCACCAGCGGCCGGTACTGGGCGAGGACCGCGTCCCAGTCGATCCCGCTCAGCCCCGGGTCCCAGAAGTAGGCGCGGATCAGCCGCCCCGCCTCCGCGTAGGACTGCCGCCACTCGGAGGCCGGGTCGACCTCGTGGAGGATCCGCCGCAGATCGAGGAGGACGGTCGACTCCGCGTCCCCGGGCTCGGCCGCCGGCACCGCGCTCAGCTCGTCCTCGTCCACGACGACGAGCCGGGTGCCGTCGCCGCTCACCGCGAACCAGTCCACATGGACCATGAGTTCGGTACGGCTCGCCTTGGAGATGTCGAAGTGCTCCAGCGTGGGCCGCCCGGAGGTGTCGGCGGGGTTGGCGAAGGTCTCCCCGAGGGCGCCGGAGATCGGCCAGCGCAGCCAGACCAGCCCGCCGCCGCTCACCGGCTCCATCGAGGAGTACTTGGAGGCCGCCACGGGGAACGGCGTCACCCGGCTCTCCAGCCCCTCGACCTCCACCATCACCGCCGCCCCCTCGCCGGCCGCCGCGCCCTCGCCCTCCTCCGGCTCCTCCAGCGGATCGAGGCCGCCCGCCGCGGGCCGCCCGTCCGGGGAGAGCGCGAAGGGGGACGGGGTCGCCGACGACAGCGGTACGAGATAGGGGCGGCAGCCCAGCGGGAACGACAGATCGCCGGTGTGCACGTCGTACACCGGGTCGAACCCCCGCCAGGAGAGGAAGGCGAGATACCGGCCGTCGCCGGTGAAGACCGGGTTCTCGTCCTCGAAGCGGCCGTTGGTGGCGTCCACGATGGTCCGGTCCTTGATCCGGGCCAGTTTGATCTGCCGCAGCGAGCGGCCGATGCCGGGGTGGGACCAGGCGAGCCAGCCGCCGTCCGGGGAGAAGGCGAGGTCCCGCACGGGGCCGTTGACCGACCGGATCAGCTCGACGGCCCCCGTACCGCCGACGGCGTCCTCCTCCGGTACGTCGAGCAGCAGCAGCCGCCCGTCGTGCGCGGCCAGCGCCAGCCGCTCCCCCGCCGGGTCGGAGACCATCTCCTGGACCCGGCCGAGCGGTCCCGCCGCGAGCCGCAGCGGTGGCCGTTCCCCGCTGGCCCGGGGGAGCTGCGCCAGCTCCACCGCGTCCTCGCCCGCCGCGTCCGTGACATACGCCAGCCGTCCGCCCGTGCCGAGCATCACCGGCAGCCTCACCCGTACCCCCGGGGTGTCCGCGATGGTGCGCGCCGGGCCGTCACGGTGGGTGAGCCAGTACAGGCTGCCGCGTACGGAGACCGCGCTGGCCCGTCCGGTGGTGTCCACGGAGACCGCGTCGACATGGCTGGCGGCCGGGACCTGGTACGGGCGCCGCCCGGGGCGCGCCGCGCCCAGCCGGATCTCCAGCCGGCGCGGGACGGCGTCGGGGGCGGTCAGCTCCTCGGCGATCCACAGCTCGCCCGCGCACTGGTAGACCACCCGCCGTCCGTCGGTCGAGGCATGGCGGGCGTAGAAGGCGTCGTGGTCGGTGTGGCGGCGCAGCCCGCTCCCGTCCGGCAGGCAGGAGTAGAGGTTGCCGATCCCCTCGTGGTCGGAGAGAAAGGCGATCCGGCCGCCGACGATCATGGGGCATTCCAGCTGGCCGCCGAGGCCCGCGAGCAGCCGCCGCCCGTGCAGCCAGAGCCGCCCGGTCGCGCCGCCCCGGTACCGCTTCCAGGAGGCGGCCTCGTGCGGGGGCCGGCCGGTCAGCAGCAGGGTGCGCCGCTCCCCCTCGGCCTCACCCGTGGGCAGATCGGCGACGGCGATGTCGGAGACCGGCCCCCAGGGCAGCCGTCCGCCGGGTGAGCCGTCCACGGGGACGGTGTACGCCCAGGAGAAGTACGAGAACGGCTGCCCCTGCGAGGAGACCGCGAGGATCCGGCCGTCGGGGTCCCAGCCGCAGACCCGGGTGTCGGCGGAGCCCCAGTGGGTGAGCGGCCGGGCCGGGCCGCCCGCCACCGGGAGCAGCTGGATCTCGGGGTCCAGGGTGCGCCAGTGCGTGTACGCGATATGGCGGCCGTCGGGGGAGAAGCGGGGCGGGCCGAGGCGGGTGCGGTCCACGGTGAGCCGCCAGGCGCGGCCGGGCCGGTGCCCCGCCGGGACCAGGGGCGCGAGCCAGAGGTCGTCCTCGGCGGCGAAGCACAGCAGGTCCTCGTGGAGATGGGGGAAGCGGAGGTATGCCGGCGCGTCACGGTCGTCGCTCACCCCTCAATGCTTTCCGCGCCCCGGGGACCCGGCAACCGGAGCCGTACCGGACCGGGCCGGCCGGACGGCGCCCCGGGCCCCGCCCTGCGCCCCGCTGAAATCCCGCTGAAGTCCTGCGGGATTTCCGCGGGATTCCCTGGGTGATCCCACCGGGCCCGCGCCCGCCGCACCCCCCATCACCTGGCGATATCACCGGAACAGGCCCTCTCGTGAGCGACACCACAAGCGAAACGATTTCGTTTCGCTCAACCTGTGGGCTACCTTTGGAGTCCAGGTGTACGAAACCGTTTCGTTCGAGCGAACAAGGGAAAGGAGGCCCGGTCATGACGACCCGGAGCCGACTCACCCCTGAGCGCGAGGTCGAGCTGTTTGAGGCGGTGCTCGATCTCCTCCGCGAGGTGGGGTACGGCGCCCTGACGATGGACGCCGTCGCCGCCCGCACCCGGTCCAGCAAGGCCACCCTCTACCGCCAGTGGGGCAGCAAGCCCCAGCTGGTCGCCACCGCGCTCCAGAAGTGCCCGCCCCACGACGTGCAGGTCGACACCGGCACGCTCCGCGGGGACTTCCACGAGATGATCAAGCTCACCGACGATCTCCAGCTGGAGAAGGACACCGCGCTGATGCGCGGCCTCTTCCAGGCGATCCATGAGTATCCCGACCTCCATGAGGCCATGCGGGAGCGGGTGATCGGCCCGGAGACCGGCGAGTTGAGGAAGGTGCTGGACCGCGCGATCGACCGCGGGGAGATCCGTCCGGACAATCCGGCGGTGGAGCTGGCGGCGTATACGCTGCTCGGCGCCTTCGTCGCCCGGGAGATCATCGACGACAAGGCGCCCGACCGGGAGTATCTGACCCGGTATGTCGACTCCGTCGTCCTTCCGGCGCTGGAGGCGTGATGGGCTCCACCGGACCGATACGCACCGCACCGCACCCGCCGCTTCCGCGACCCCGTTGCCGGGGTGCCGGAGGGGCCCCGTGCTGTCGTCACCACGACAGCACGGACCGGGTGTCCCCACCCCCGGAGTCCGGCGACCGACCCTGCTGACCGGAGCCGTCCCCACCGGCTCCCCCCGCGAACCCCTTCCCGGCACCCACCGGGAATCCCCGGCCACCCGCCGGGACGCCCTCCCGGCACCCACCGGAAGGGCCCGGACCCCGTCCGGAACCCGCTCAGCAGTACCGCAGCACCCGCACCTGACGCGCGCCGCTCTCGTCCGTCGGGCCGACTCCCCATGTCCTGTCTCGTCTCACTCAACGGGAGAAAGCCCTCGTGGCCACGTTTCTCTACAAGCTCGGCAGAAGCTCCTTCCGCCGACGCTGGATCGTCCTACTGACCTGGATAGCGCTCCTGGTGCTGGCCGGTGCGGGCGCCTCCGCCGCGGCCAAGGCCAAGGACCCCGGTTTCGCGCTGCCCGGAACCGAGTCCCAGCAGGCGTTCGACCTCATGGAAGAGCGCTTCCCCGGAGTCATGGCCGACGGTGCCGTCGGCCGTATGGTCTTCAAGGCCCCCGACGGCCAGAAGGTGACCGACGCCAAGTTCAAGTCGGAGATCACCAAGGCCGTCGACGGTCTGAAGGCGGGCTCGAAGCAGGTCGCCGACGCCGCCGACCCGTTCACCACGGACGCCGTCTCCAAGGACGGCTCCACCGCCTACATCACCGTCAGCTACAAGGCCAACGCCATGGAGCTGACCGACGACACCCGTGAGGCGCTCCAGAAGGCGGGCGAGCAGGCCCGCGACTCCGGGATGCAGGTCGAGATCGGCGGCGACGCCGCCATGGCCGAGATGGACCCGTCCTCCGCCGAGGCGGTGGGTATCGCCATCGCCGCGGTGGTGCTGGTCATCACCTTCGGCTCCATGGTGGCCGCCGGTCTGCCGCTGCTCACCGCCATCATCGGTGTGGGTATCGGTATCTCCTCGATCACCGCGCTCGCCAACGTCCTGGACCTGGGCACCACCACCGGCACCCTGGCGACGATGATCGGTCTCGCGGTCGGTATCGACTACGCGCTCTTCATCGTCTCCCGCTACCGGGCCGAGGTGGCCGACGGACACAGCCGTGAGGAAGCGATCGGCCGGGCGACCGGCACCGCGGGCTCCGCGGTGGTCTTCGCCGGTCTGACCGTCGTCATCGCCCTGTGCGGCCTCGCCGTCGTCAACATCCCGATCCTGACGAAGATGGGCTTCGCCGCCGCCGCGACCGTGGTCATCGCCGTCGTCATCGCGCTGACCCTGATACCCGCGCTGCTGGGCTTCGCCGGGAAGATGGCCTTCAGCCGCAAGACCCGCAAGGCCATGAAGGCGGGCGAGACGCCCACCGCCATCGCCGCCAAGGTCGCCGCAGGCAAGCCCAACGGCGGTACCCGCTGGGCCCGGTTCGTCCTGCGCCGCCCCGTCGCGGTGCTGGTCGTCGCGGTCGTCGGTCTCGGTGTGATCGCCGCACCGGTCTCCTCGCTCCAGCTGGGCCTGCCGGACGAGGGCGCCCAGGCGCCGTCGTCCAGCCCGCGCCAGGCGTACGACATGCTCTCCGAGGGCTTCGGTCCGGGCTTCAACGGCCCGCTGACGCTGGTCGTGGACGCCAAGAAGAGCGACGACCCCAAGGGTGCCGTCGACGAGATCACCGAGCGTCTGGGCAAGGTCGACGGGGTCGCCTTCGCGGCGCCCTCCCCGCTGAACAAGGCGGGCGACACCAGCATGATCACCGTGATCCCCGAGGACCGTCCGTCCTCCACCAAGACCGAGGACCTGGTCCACGAGATCCGTGAGGCCGGCGGCCCGGTCAAGTCGGTCGAGGGCACCTCGATCCTGGTCACCGGTGTCCCCGCGCTGAACATCGACTTCTCGCAGAAGATGAACGACGCGCTGGTCCCGTATCTGGCGCTGGTGGTGGGCCTCGCCTTCCTCCTGCTGATGCTGGTCTTCCGCTCCATCCTCGTCCCGCTCAAGGCGGCCCTGGGCTTCCTGCTCTCGGTCCTCGCGGCGCTGGGCGCGGTCGTCGCGGTCTTCCAGTGGGGCTGGATGGGCGAGCTGTTCAATGTCGAGCAGCCCGGCCCGATCATGTCGATGATGCCGATCTTCATGGTGGGTGTGGTCTTCGGTCTCGCCATGGACTACGAGGTGTTCCTGGTGACCCGGATGCGGGAGGCGTTCGTCCACGGCGAGCGGCCCGCCGATGCCGTGGTCACCGGCTTCCACCACGGGGCCCGGGTGGTCACCGCCGCCGCGGTCATCATGATCGGCGTCTTCGCCGGCTTCATCGGCTCGGGCGACCAGATGGTCACGATGATGGGCTTCGGTCTCGCCATCGCGGTCCTCTTCGACGCCTTCGTGGTCCGGATGGCGATCGTCCCCGCCGTGCTGGCGCTGCTCGGCGCCAAGGCGTGGTCGCTGCCGGCCTGGCTGGACCGGATCCTGCCCAATGTGGACGTGGAGGGTGAGAAGCTCTCGCAGCACCTCGCCGCCTCCCCGGAGGACCCGGACGAGGAGCGCCGCCGCCTGGTCGGCGTCTGATCGCTCCGATCACCACAGGGCCGTGCCCGCCACTCCTCAGGGAGCGGCGGGCACGGCCCTTTCCGTACGCGGCCCCTTCCGTACGCGGCCCCTTCCGTACCCGGCCCTTGTCGCACCCGGCCCTTTCCGTACCCGCCCAAAAGCCGCTAATCGATGGGCGCCCCGGCCGCCGCCGCATAGGTGTGCCGGATGAAGCGGCGCAGCGCGCTGGTGTCGAACTGCACCACGTCCACCCCGTCGGCGGTGTGGAACTCCACGACCGCCTGCACCCGCCCACAGGGCCAGACCTCCACATCGCCACTGCGGGCGGGGGCCCGCAGCCCGGTCTCCAGCACCTCGCGGGGCAGGGTCCAGTCGCTGCCGCTGGGGAAGGAGAAGTGGATGGCGCGGGGGTCCTCGGCCGGTTCGTAGCGGAGCGCCACCCTTACCGGGCGCGCCTGGGGAGCGTCGGTGACGATCCGGCCCCATGCGTGTTCCTCGACAGCCGTGGCGGACATCGAACGCTCCTCACATTTGTCTTATTCGTCATCTAATGTCCCATATTTTGGCGTGCGGGCACGAGCCCCGCCCGCGAGCGGTCCGCATCTACGACCGCAGCGCCCTTGCCAGCCCTGTGCGACAGGCCCACTATCGACGGAACGGTCCGTCCCCGCGCGCCCACGGCCCCCGGCTCCGTACCGCAGCCGCCCGGTAGTCGTCCGGTACGCCCCTGTGACGTCATGCGAACCCCCCGCGCTCCCGCTCAGGCCCTTCTCCCTGCCCCGGTACGCCCACCCGCGCCCCGTACGCACACGCCGACCCGTACGCCACCGGTACGCACCCGTACGCACCCGTACGTACACGCCGACACGCCTTCCACGCGTCTGTCCGATGCGGAGCCAGCCATGCACGTACCCGACGGATTCATCAACGCGCCCGTCTCCCTCGCCGCCGGGGTCGCGGCGGCCACCGCCCTCGGGATCTGCCTCCAGGGCGCCCGCCGCGACCTGGACGCACCCGCCGCCACCGGCCCCGGCGACCGGGGCGAACGCCTCGCCCCGCTCGCCGGACTCGTCGCCGCCTTCGTCTTCGCCGCGCAGATGCTGAACTTCCCCGTCGCGGGCGGCACCAGCGGCCATCTCCTCGGCGGGGCGCTCGCCTGCGCCCTGGCCGGCCCGTACACCGCGATCCTCTGTGTCACGGTCGTCCTGCTGGTCCAGGGCCTGCTCTTCGCCGACGGCGGACTCACCGCCCTCGGCGTCAATGTGCTGGTCATGGGCGTGGTCACGGTCCTCGTCGCCCAGGCCCTGCTGCGCGGGCTGCTCGCCGTGCTGCCCCGTACCCACCGCTCGGTCACCGCCGCCGCCTTCACCGCCGCCCTGGTCTCCGTCCCCGCCTCCGCCGTCGCCTTCACCCTGCTGTACGCGCTCGGCGGCACCACCGGGATCCCCCTCGGGACCGTCCTCGGCGCGATGGCCGGTGTCCATCTCCTGATCGGCGCCGGTGAGGCCGTGATCACCGCACTCACCGTGGGCGCGGTGCTCGCCGTCCGCCCCGACCTGGTCCATGCCGCCCGGGGCGTACACCGCCCCCTCCAGCTGGGCACCGCCCCGGCCCCTCCCCCGAAGACAGCCGCCCCACCCCGCCGCTTCCTGTTCGCCGGGCTCGCCGTCGCCGCCGTCCTCGCGGGCGGGGTCTCCTTCTACGCCTCCGCCAGCCCCGACGGACTGGAGAAGGTCGCCGCCGACCACGGCATGGACGAGCACGCCGAGGAGCACGCCGCCGCCGACTCCCCCCTCGCCGACTACGGCTTCGGCGATCTCACCGACGACCGGCTCGCCACCGGCCTCGCGGGGCTGACCGGGGTCGCCGTCACCGTCACCGCAGGCACCGCCGTCCTCTACCCGGTGGTGCGCCGCCGCCGCGCCGCCCGCCATGCCCGTACCCCCCGCCGGGACGGCTGAGATGGGCGCGGGCCATGCCCACCGGCTCCACCACCCCGGCACCTCCCCCGTCCACCGGCTCCCCGCCCCCTGCAAGATCCTCGCCACCCTGGGCCTCACCCTGGCCGTGACCGCGACCCCGCGCGAGGCGGTCTGGGCCTTCGGCGGGTACGCGCTGCTGATCGCCGCCGTCACCGCACTCGCCCGGCTGCCCTTCGGACTGGTCGCCCGGCGGCTGCTGATCGAGGTGCCGTTCATCGCCTTCGCCCTGCTGCTGCCGCTGACCGTGCCCGGCGAGACCACCCGGCTCCTCGGGCTCGATCTGAGCCTCCCCGGGCTCTGGGGCGCCTGGAACATCCTCGCCAAGGCCACCCTGGGCGTCGCCGCCTCCGTCGTCCTCGCCGCCACCACCGCGCCGACCGCCCTGCTCCTCGGCCTCCAGCGGCTCGGACTGCCCCCGCTCCTCCTCCAGATCGCCGCCTTCATGGTCCGTTACGCCGATCTCCTCACCGAGGAGTCCCGCCGGATGTCGATCGCCCGCCGCTCCCGGGGGTTCGAGGCCCGGGGACCCCACCACTGGCGGGTCCTGGCCGCGTCGGCGGGCGCGCTCTTCGTCCGGGCCTTCGAGCGCGGCGAGCGGGTCCATCTCGCCATGGTCAGTCGAGGGGGTACGGGGGCCCTGCCCCCGCTCGCCGACACCGCCGCCACCCGGGCCCAGTGGTGCTGCGCCCTCGCCCTCCCGGCAGCGGCCCTCGCCCTCTGTCTCATGGGGTGGACCACCCGGTGAACGGATCACCGGCGCACGGCGTACAGAGCACCGGCCGGGACAGCCATGACCGTACGACCGAAAGGGCCGGTATGACCACCGACTCCCTCCACATCAGCCGGCTCGCCTTCGCCTATCCCGACGGCCATCAGGCCCTCTTCGGCGTCGATCTGACCGTCGCCCGGGGCGAACGGGTCGCCCTCCTCGGCCCCAACGGCGCGGGCAAGACCACCCTCGCCCTCCATCTCAACGGCATCCTCGGCGGCGGCGCGGGCGAGGTCCGTATCGGCGGGCTCCCCGTCGGCCGGCCCCATCTCGCCGAGATACGGCGGAAGGTCGGCATCGTCTTCCAGGACCCCGACGACCAGCTCTTCATGCCCACCGTCCGCGACGACGTGGCCTTCGGCCCGGCGGCGGCCGGATTACGCGGCGACGCGCTCGACGCCCGGGTGCGCACCGCCCTCGACCGGGTCGGCATGGCCGACTGCGCCGACCGGCCCCCGCACCACCTCTCCTTCGGTCAGCGCCGCCGGGTCGCCCTCGCCACCGTCCTGGTGATGGAGCCGGAGATCCTCGTCCTGGACGAGCCCTCCTCCAACCTCGACCCCGCCTCCCGCCGGGAACTCGCCGACATCCTGCGCTCCCTGGCCGTCACCGTCCTGATGGTCACCCACGATCTCCCCTACGCCCTGGAGCTGTGTCCCCGTGCGGTGATCCTCAGCGACGGCGTGATCGTCGCCGACGGCCCCACCGGGGAACTCCTCACCGACACCGGTCTCCTCCACCGCCACCGTCTGGAGCTGCCCTTCGGCTTCGATCCGGCCGCCGCCCGCCCCCGCTGAACCGGCCGGCCCACCCGTCGTTGCACCATGGGGGTCGGCAGCGGCGGGAAGGGACACCGAGAGCAGTGGACGTCCAGGGCACGGTGGCGGAGGGCTTTGAGCCGGTACGCGCAGCGTTCGTACGCAACTTCGAGGAACGGGGCGAGCGGGGCGCGGCCGTCGCCGTCTACCACCACGGCCACAAGGTCGCCGACCTCTGGGCCGGGACCCGCGACGTGGACGGCGACGAGCCCTGGGCCGTGGACACCGCGCAGGTCGTGCGCTCGGTCACCAAGGGCGTCGCCGCCGCCGTGGTCCTCCTGCTCCACCAGCGCGGCCAGATCGACCTGGACGCCCCCGTCGGCACGTACTGGCCGGAGTTCACGGCGGCCGGCAAGGAACGGGTCCTGGTCCGCCATCTCCTCGCCCACCGCGCGGGGCTCCCGGCCCTGGACCACCCGCTCACCCCGGCGCAGGCGATCGACGGGGTCAGCGGCCCCGCCGCGATGGCCGCGCAGGCCCCCGCCTGGGCGCCGGGCGCCGACCACGGCTACCACCCGCAGAGCTTCAGCTGGCTGATCTCCGAACTGGTCCGCCGGGTCACCGGCCGCACCATCGGCCGCTGGGTCGCCGAGGAGATCGCCCGCCCCCTCGGCCTGGACTTCTGGATCGGGCTGCCCCCGGAGGAGGCCCACCGCGTGGGCCGGATCGGCCCGGTCGAGGAGCCCGCGACATCGCCCGGCCTCACCCTGCGCCCCAAACGCTCGGTCACCGACGCCTACCGCGACCCCGACTCCCTGACCCGCCGGGCCTTCGGGGTGATCGACCCGCTCCCCGACGAGAACGACCCCGCCTACCGCGCCGCCGAACTCCCCGCCTCCAACGGCATCTCCACCGCCCGCGCCGTGGCCCGCTTCTACGCGGCGACGATCGGCCCCGTCAACGGCCGCCCCCGCCTCTTCGCCCCGGCGACGCTCACCCTCGCCCGTACCGAGGAGTCCGCCGGGACCGACCGGGTCCTCGCCGTCCCCACCCGCTTCGGCCTCGGCTACATGCTCCACGGCGCGGCCTGCCCCCTGCTCGGCCCCGGCTCCTTCGGCCACCCGGGGCGCGGCGGCTCCCTGGGCTTCGCGGACCCGGAGTCCGGGATCGCCCTCGGCTATGTGACCAACGGTCTGCGTCAGGGAGTTACGGCGGATTCCCGTGGTCAGAGCTTGATCCGCGCTGTACGTTCAGCGCTATGACCGATGCGCTGAAACGTTTTGCGGGGTACGCGGCACTGATCACCGGCGGCGCCCGTGGTGTGGGCGAGGCCACCGCACGCCGCCTCGCCTCCGAGGGCGCCCGGGTCCTCATCGCCGACATCGACCCCGAGGCGGCACGGAAGACCGCCGCCGATATCCCCGGCGCCTCCTTCGTCGTCTGCGACGTGTCCGACACGGACCAGGTCGAGACGGCCGTCGCCCACGCCGTCGAGCACTTCGGCCGGCTCGATGTCCTGGTCAACAACGCCTTCGCCAACACCGACGACACCCCGCTGGTGGAGGACCAGCCCGAGGACTCCTGGAACCGGGTCATCGACATCTGCCTCACGGGCGCCTTCCGCTTCGCCCGCGCGGCGATGCCGCATCTGGAGGCGTCGGGCCGGGGCGCGATCGTCAACATCGGCTCCGTGAACGCGGAGGTCGACTTCGACGGCCACGCCTACAGCGCGGCCAAGGCGGGCCTCGCCTCCTTCACCCGCACGCTGGCGGGCCACGGCGGCCCGCGCGGGGTCCGGGTCAACCAGATCAACCCGGGCACGATCCACACCCGCGCCTGGGACGGCCGCGAACGCGGCATCGCCGAACTGGGCCGGGCCCTCTACCCCTTGGGCCGCGTCGGCCGACCCGAGGACGTGGCGAACGCGGTGGCCTTCCTGGCCTCCTCCGACGCCTCCTGGATCACGGGCACCACCCTGCGCGTGGACGGCGGCCTCCTCGCGGTGAACCAGTCCTTCCAGATGATCCTGTCCGCGACGGACGACGAAGCCTGATCCCACGGCACGGCCCCGGCGAGCACTCCACCCGCCGGGGCCGCGCGGTGAAATTACTCGCCCAGGTCCCGGACGAACGCGGTCCACGCGGGCGCACCGATGAGGAGCGCGGGCCCGGCGGGGACCTTGCTGTCCCGTACGGGGACGAGCCCGGGGAAGCCATCACTGACTTCGACGCAGCTCGCGCTCTGACCGTTGCTGTAGCTGGACTTGCGCCAGACGGCGCCGTTCAGGTCTGCTTCTCTGCGCATCGCTCGAATTCCTCCGCCACCGACTCGATCAGCTTCAGGGACGCCGCCGGGGACAGCGCGACGGCCCTGGCGTGATCGTAGGCTTTTCGATGCAGGGCAACCAGGGCCGGATCGTCCAACAACTGCCCCGACAAAGCGCCTTCTACATAGGCGACATCGGGGGCGTCGTCGAAGGACATCAGGGTGACCATTCCACCGGTGCACCCATGCGGCCCGGCCGAGAAGGGGACGACCTGGACCACAGCGCGATGGGACCGGACGACCTCGGCGAGCCTCCGCAGCTGTGCCGCCATGACGCTCGGCCCGCCCACCACCATGCGCAGCACGGTCTCATTCAGGATGACCCACATGTCGGGCTGATCGGGGTTCTTCAGGACGCCCTGGCGCTCCATCCGCCATTTGACGATCTCGTCCACCTTCTCCGCCCGGGCGGTCGGATTGCTGGACCGGACGACCGCGCGGGCGTAGTCCTCGGTCTGGAGCAGTCCGGGCACCAGGGTGCAGGCGTACTCGCAGATGACCTGGGCCAGCGTCTCCAGCTCGGCCGCGTCCGCGAAGTAGTCCTCATGGTTGTTCGTCTTCGTGGCCTTCGCCAGGCGTTCGAAGAAGCCGTCCGTGTTCAGCTCCTCGTCCAGCCGGACGGCGATCTCCTTCGTTAACCTCCGGCGGCCCACCTCGATCTGCCCGAGGTAGGAGCCGGAGATGAACATCCGGTTCCCCAGCTCCCGCTGGGAGAGTTTCTTGGCGTTACGCCGCCTTCGCAGCTCTTCGCCCAGGAAGTCCTTCGTGCGCCCCGTGTACGGGTTGTCCTCTTTGCCCATATTCTCAGCGCCCTTCACGTACAGGCGCGGTGCCGCGCCCTTTCCTCTTCCGGAGGCTAGCGGCGGAGCGTGATGCTTGAGCCACGTTCCGCGACAACACTCCCCAAGGAGGTGACGTTCTCGTGTTCCCCACGCACCATCCGCGCGAGACCGCTCCATCACCGATCCGGCACGAGGCCGAGGCCGCCTGGACCGTGAACCGTACGCTCGGCGCGCGGGTGGACCTGGTGGACTTCCATGACGGCGACGCCGAGGTCTACATCCCGCTGACCGTGTCGGACGGCAGCATGGGCCGTCCGACCGGGCTCTATCTCGCGCCGTACGAGGCGGGGGTGCTGGCGTCGGAGCTGATCGCGGCGTTGCGGAGGGCGAACGAGAACCGGCGCCCCCGGACGTTCCGGGAGAACCAGGCGACCTGACGCTCCCCTGATCCCCCGGGGTGGGGGGCTTCTCACAGGTGTGCGCCCCACCCCGGGCCTCTCCGCCTCCCGTCGCGGACCGCCCGCACAAACCCAGCCGGTCCGGCGTTTGAGGACGGACCTTGGCCCCGAGTCGGCTCGGGTGAGCGTCGGGGGCCAGCCCCCGAACCCCTGCTCCTCAATCGCCGGAGGGGCTTGATTTTGAGGTCCCCGCTTCAAACTCCCCCAGAGCGTCTGGACTCGGCGTCCGCCGCACCCCCCGCGCCCACCAGGCGATCCGCGTCCGGCGGGCCCTCCGCCAGGAGAGGGGCGGCACGGCGCATCTCGTAGCGGGACAGGGTGCCGAGGAGGGACGGGAGGAGCCCACGGAAGGGCTGGGTGCCGCGGATCCAGCCCTGGCCATAGACGTGCGCGGCACGGCGCTCGATGCCCTCGACCAGCCGCTCCGCCGCCGGACCGAGCGGATACGTCCGGTTCGCGGGCCACGGCAGCCGACGCCGCATCGCGCTCATGACCTCGTTCTCGTCCGCGCCCCGGACCATATCCGTATCGGTCCAGGAGAGATACGCGACGCCGACCCGCACCCCCCGGTGCCCCACCTCCGCGCGGAGCGCGTGCGCGAACGCCTCGACGCCCGCCTTGGAGGCGCAGTACGCGGTCATGAGCGGCATGGCGGCGATGGCCGCGAGGGAGGCGATCTGGAGGAAGTAGCCCCGGCTCTCGGCCAGCGCCGGAAGGAAGGCGCGGCCGGTGACCGCGCTGCCGATGAGGTTGACCTCGATGACCCGGCGCCAGACGAGGGGGTCGGAGCCGTCGAGGGGACCCCCCGCCGCGACCCCCGCGTTGGCGACCACGATGTCGACCTTGCCGAAGCGCTCCTTGACCTCGGCCGCGACGCGGGCCATGGCCTCGTGGTCGGTGACGTCGGCGTGCCACCAGTCGCCCTCGGTGTGGAGCCGCGCGGCGACCCGCTTCAGCTCGTCGGGTTCGAGCCCGACGAGGGCGACCGTGGCCCCGCGCGCGGAGAGTTTGCGGGCGACGATCTCACCGAGGCCCCGCGCCGCCCCGGTGACGACGGCGACCTGCCCGTCCAGCGACACCCGGCTCACGCGGCGGTTTCCCGTTCACTCGTACCGTTCGTACCCGTCGTACCGTTCACACGGTCCGTACCCCGCGCCCGCACCGGCAGATGGTCCCGGGCGAGCCCCCGGATCAGCGAGGACACCGTCAGCGGGCTCTCCACCGGGGTCATATGGCCCGCGCCGGAGATCTCCACCAGCTCCACGCAGTCGGGCAGCAGCGCCGCGAGCCGCCGGGCGTGGACCATGGGGGTGAGCCGGTCCTCGGTGCCCGCGGCGACCACCGTGGGGACCTCCAGGGCCCGTACCCCGGCCGTGAGGTCGAGCGTGGCGAGTATCCCCGCCCAGTCGGCCCGTACCCGCCGGGGACAGGCGTGGACGATCCGCGCGCACTCGGCGACCCGTTCCCGCGGCGCCCCCGCCGCCATCGTGGCGTAGCGGAGCAGCAGCCGGGAGAGCGGGGTGACCGGGCCCATGGGCGCGGTGGTGCCGAGGATCGAGAGGGTGAGCCGGCGGCGCAGGGGACCGCGCCGCAGCGGGAGGACGCGGGCCTCGTCCACCAGGTGGGAGCCCCCCGTGCTGAGGAGCAGCACCGCCGCGGTGTGGTCGCGGAAGACGGCCCGGCGGGCGGCGGCCATGATGGTCATGCCGCCCATGGAGTGCCCGGCGACCACCGCCTTCTCGCCGGGTTCGAGCACGGCGGCGAGCACGGCCTCCAGATCGTCGGCGAGGTGTTCCGTCCCGGTGGGGGCGGCGGGGGTACGGCCGTGTCCGCGCTGGTCGTAGACGACGACCCGGTACTCCGCGGACAGCTCGCGTATCTGCTCGTTCCAGAACTCCGTGGAGCAGGTCCAGCCGTGGACCAGGACGAGCGGGGGCGCGCCCCGCTCCCCGTACACCCGGGTGTGCACCCGTGAGCCGTCGGCGGAGACGGCGTACAGGGTGTGGTGGTCGACACCGCCGAGCAGGTCGCGGCTCATCGGGCGGCCCCGGTCGCGGCGGCGCCGGAGGCGGGCAGGGGGGTGTCCCGTGGGCTCCGGACGCGGAGGATGTCGTACTCGGCGAGGTCGACCTCGCGGGTCAGCCGGCGGAACTCGCCGGTGGTGCCGGGCCAGACGGTGGTGTTGCGGCCCTGGGCGTCCAGGTACCAGCTGGTGCAGCCGCCGGTGTTCCACACGGTCCGCCGCATCCGCTGCTGGATCTCGCGGTTCCACTCCGTCTGCGCGGCCGGGCGGACCGCGAGCGCGGTGCCCCCGCCGAGGACGGCCAGCTGTCGCAGATAGTCGGCCATGTAGTTCAGCTGGGACTCGATCATCAGGATCATCGAGGAGTTCCCGAGGCCGGTATTGGGGCCGATGATCGTCATCCAGTTGGGGAAGCCCGCCGTGGTGGCGCCGCGCAGCGCCTGCATGCCGTCCTTCCGCCATGCCTCCGCGAGGGTGTGCCCGTCCGCGCCGGTGACCCGTTCCGCGATGGGGATGTCGGTGACGCGGAACCCCGTACCGAAGATGATCACATCGGCCTCGGCCCGGGAGCCGTCGGCGGCGATCAGGGTGGAGCCGGAGACCTCCTGGAGTCCGGAGGCGACCACCTCGACATTGGGGCGGGCGAGGGCGGGGTAGTACTCGTTGGAGAGCAGGATGCGCTTGCAGCCGATGCGGTACGAGGGGGTCAGCTTGGCGCGCAGCTCCGGGTCCTTCACGGACTTGGCGAGGTTGGCACGGGAGAGCGCCTCCACCGGGCCGAGCCGGGAGGGGTGCCGGGTGAAGGCGGACACCTGGAGTTCGCGGATGCCCCAGAGCAGGCCGCGCCGCACGGTGCCGGTGAGGGGCAGCCGCCGGTGGAGCCAGCGTTCCGCCTCGCTGATCCGCCGGTCCACCCGGGGCATCACCCAGGGCGGGGTCCGCTGGAAGAGGGTGAGCCGGCCGACCAGGGGCTGGATCGCGGGCACGATCTGGGCCGCCGAGGCGCCGGTGCCGATCATGGCGACCCGTTTGCCTGCGAGGTCGAGGTCATGGCGCCAGCGGGCGGAGTGGAAGACCTCGCCGGGGAAGTCCTCGATCCCGGGGACCTCGGGGATCTTCGGGTCGGAGAGCGGGCCGGTCGCGGAGACCACGACCTCCGCGGTGAGGACGCCCCGGCCGGTCTCGATCGTCCAGCGCAGCTCGGTCTCGTCCCAGGTCAGCCGGAGCACCTCATGGCCGAGGCGGAGATGGGGGCGGAGCCGGAAGACATCGGTGACATGTTCCAGATAGGCGCGGATGTGCCCCTGGCCGGAAAAGGTGCGGGGCCAGTCGGGGTTGGGTGCGAAGGAGAAGGAGTAGAGGTGGGACGGGACGTCGCAGGTGCACCCCGGGTAGCTGTTGTCGCGCCAGGTGCCGCCCACGGAGTCGGCGCGCTCCAGGACGACGAAGTCGGTGACGCCCTCGCGGCGCAGCCGGACGGCGGCGCCGATGCCGCCGAATCCGGCGCCTATGACGGCGACGCGGACATGGCCGAGATGCTCCCCGGCCCGATCGCCCGTCCGGTCGGCGGGGCGGTCGCCGGGCCGGTCGGCGGGGCGGTCGGCGGGGCGGTCGTCCGTCCGGTCGCCGGGCCGGTCGCCCGGGTGTTCGCGCTCGTGCTCGGTTCCGTGCGGATGCTCGTCGTGCTGCTCGTGTCGCTGCCGGCTCATGCTGCCGCCTCCCACTGAACGCCCCGACCGAACGTCACGACCGGGTCCGTGTCCCCGCCCCCGTTCAAGGGTCGCGATCCGGGGGTGCCTTGGTTCCGGACCGGCGACCTTGCCAGTAATCACTGGCGCAATAGGGGAGAGTAGAGCAGCCGGATACCAAGCGGTAGGGGTCGGACCCGCCAAGTTACTGACCAGACAACATAGGCTTTCCCCCGTGGCAGAGGGACGCGAGTACCGGATGGATGAGCTGGCCTGCCGGGCCGGCGTGTCGGTGCGCACCGTGCGCTTCTACCGCGAGCGCGGACTGCTGGCGCCCCCGCGCAGACAGGGCCGGATCGCTTGGTACGGCGATCACCATCTGGCCCGGCTGCGGACCATCTCGGCGCTGCTGGAGCGCGGTCACACACTGAACGGGATCGCCGATCTGGCGAAGGCGTTCGAGAGCGGCCGGGATGTGGGCGAGGTCCTGGGTCTGGGCGAGCCGAGCGAGGAGACCCCGGTACGGCTGACACCGGAGGAGCTGGCCGACTACTTCGAGGGCGAGGTGACCCCGGAGAATCTGGCGTCCGCGCTGGACCTGGGGTATCTGGCGACCGACGGCGACGAGATCGTGCACATCAGCCGGCGGCTGCTGGATGTGTCGGCGTCGCTGGTACGGGAAGGGGTGCCGCTGGCGGCGGTCCTGGCGGCGGGGCGGCGGGTGCGGACGCACGCGGACGCGCTGGCGGAGCTGTTCGTGGAGGTGCTGCGGACCCATGTCCCGGAGGGGGACGCGGAGCGGCTGCGGCCGCTGGCGAAGAGTGTGGTGGAGGCGGAGCTGTCGATGGCGCTGGACCGGCGGCTGCGCGAGGGCTGAGACCCCCGGCCCACCGGCCCCCGCCGGCCCCCGTCGGTCCGCCCCGGCGCCCTCGCCGGCGCCCGCCCGCTCCCGCCGGGCCCCGCCTGTTCTCGCCGGGCCCCGTCAGGCCCCGTAGACGACGGTCACCGGCGCGTGGTCGCTCCAGCGCTCCTCATGGGTGGCCGCCCGCTCCACGAACCCCTTCACCGCGCGCCCGGCGAGCCCCTCCGTGGCGACCTGGAGGTCGATCCGCCAGCCGGTGTCGTTGTCGAAGGCCCGGCCCCGGTAGGACCACCAGCTGTAGGGGCCCTCCTGCTCCGGGTGGAGCGCCCGCAGCACATCCACGTACCCGGTCTCCTCGTAGACCCGGGTGAGCCAGGCGCGCTCCTCGGGCAGGAAGCCGGAGTTCTTCCGGTTGCCCCGCCAGTTCTTGAGGTCCGCCTCGTGGTGGGCGATGTTCCAGTCGCCGCAGACCACGACCTCGCGCCCGGCCGCCGCGGAGCGCTCCCGCAGCTCCTGGAGATAGGGGAGGAAGGCGTCCATGAAGCGGTACTTCTCGTCCTGGCGCTCCGTGCCGACCTCGCCGGAGGGCAGATAGAGGCTGGCGACGGTCACCCCGGGGAGATCGGCCTCGATGTACCGGCCGCTCGCCGCGAACTCGGGGACGCCGAAGCCGGTCCGTACCGCGTCCGGCTCACGGCGGGTGAGCAGGGTCACACCCGCGCGGCCCTTGGCCTCCGCCGGGGCGTGCGCCGTGAACCAGCCCTCGGGGGCGCGTACCGCCTCGGGCAGCTGCGCGGGCTCGGCCCGTACCTCCTGGAGGCAGACCACATCGGCGTCGGTGCCGGCCAGCCACTCCACGAAGCCCTTCTTGGCGGCGGCGCGGAGACCGTTCACATTCACGGAGGTAACGATGAGCATCCAGGCACCATACCCAGGAAAAAACTCGGGAGCCGAACCCACTCATACCCGTACGATCCATCGCATGGATGTACGAGCCACCTCTTTCGATCACCCGGACGCCCAGCTGCTGAACGACCGGGTCCAGCAGGAGTACCAGGAGCGGTACGGGGACGGGGGTGACGGGTCCGTGGTGCTGACCGCGGACTTCGTCCCGCCGAACGGCCTCTTCCTCATGGTCTACGACGCGGACGGCCGGCCGGTGGCGACCGGCGCCTGGCGTGTCCAGGACCACAACGAGGAAGGATACGGGGACGGCGACGCCGAGCTGAAGCGGATGTACGTCATACCCGAGGCCCGGGGGCAGGGTCACGCCCGCCGGCTGCTCGCACTGCTCGAGGAGGACGCCAGGGCCGCGGGCCGGGTCAGGATGGTGCTGGAGACCGGCGACCAGCAGCCGGAGGCCATCGCCCTGTACGCCTCGTGCGGATATGTCCCGGCCCAGGCGAAGTTCGGCCACTACCGGGAGTACGACGCCAGCCGTTGCCTGGTGAAGCCACTGGTCTGACGCCGTCCGCGCGCGCCGCACGGGTCCTCGCGCCACGCGCACACCTGGGTCGCCCCGGTCCACGGCCCCACCGGGGCCGGAACCGGTCCGGGGCCCGGGAGGACAGCGGGGATCCCTCAGAATCCGGGCGGGAGCACCTGGATCCCCTCCCTGGCGGGCACCGTGGTCACCACGGACTCGAAGAGGCAGGCGTCGTGCTGGACGGCGACGACCCGGGTGCGCCCGTTCCCCCGGGCGTCCGGCGCGGCCGGGACCGCCTCGATCCAGCAGTCGGCGTCCAGCTCCGCGTACCGGTGGAAGACGGCCTCCGTGCCGACCGGCACGACCGGCACCGGGGGGCTGACCGCGAGGGCCGCCTGCCGGGCGGCCTCCAGCAGCAGCATCCCGGGTGCGTGGTCCTGCGGATGGTCGAAGAGGATCGGATGCCGGGTGTCCGCCCGCAGCAGCCAGCGGTCCCGTACCGGGGTCGGGGCGAGCACCACGTCCTCCGGGCGGGAGCGGCCCACCAGCGCGGGCTGGACCGGTGGCGGCAGGAGATCGGGCCGCCACGCCGCCGCCTCGGCGTGCGGGCCGCGCAGTCTGCGGTAGACGGTTCTGGGGAGCGAGGTCACCCCGCTGACGGCGCTGCCGAGGAAGCGCCCGTCCCGGCGGGCGGTCACCTCCATCCGCAGCCCGCGCAGCGCGCCCGCCCGCCGCTCGACCCCGGCGCAGCGGATGTCCAGCTCCACGGCGGCGGGGGTCTCCCCGACGGCCAGGGCGTCCCGGTCGAGGTCGACGGTGAGACGGCGCCAGATCTGGTGGTGGTCCATCGGGGCGGCGTAGACGGTGTGGGTGATCAGATGCACCGCCTGGCGCAGGGTCTCGACGAACATCAGCGGGTCGTGGAACCCCGCGGTGGGACCGTAGAAGGTATGGGCGCGCGGCCACTGGGCGGTGACCGTCAGACTGTCGAGGCCCGTGGGGTGAAGGCCGGTGAGGAACACCTCGGCGAGAGCGGCGCGGTGGACGTACTCCCTGGGCACCGTGGTGGTGAACGGCCCGTGTGCGACGGGCCGGTCGACGACGGCAAGGCTTTCCCGGCGTAACGGCATGGTCATGTCCCTCCCACAAGAAACGTGCTGCGGCGAACGCGACACTGTTCAACGTACAGACTGCGCGGCGCTATTCAAGCCCTAGCAAAGATCCGGTAAAGGTGCCAGAATCCTTCGCGCTGCCGCTCATTCTGGCGGGGCCGGGCATTTCCTCGGAGACACGGTCATTGGGAAGACCACCTACCTGACCCGGCAAGGCCGATCGGCCCCTGCGACCGTCACGGGACGGCCACCGTCATCGGCCCGGCATCCGCGCTGTCACTATTCCCCCCACCCGGTCCACACGGATAGGACACTCCTTTGTCCGAGGAACTGAGCCGGCTCCGCCTCGCCGCGGTCAACATCGACGGTGTCCTGCTGGACGACACCTTCAGCCCGATGCTCCACCGCTTCGTGACGGGCCGGGGCGGCGCCTACACCGCCGAGCTGGAACGCCGCGTCTTCTCACAGCCCCGCCTGGTGGCCGGGCAGATACTCGCCGAGGCCACGGGGATGGAGACGGGCCCCCAGGAGACGGTCGACATCTATCTGCGCGAACGTGAGGAGTTCCTTCTGGAGCATCCGGTACGTACGCGGGACGGCGCCGTAGAACTGCTGGAGCGGTTACGGGGGCTGGGGCTGCGGACCGTCTGCTACGGCGGGCTCGACCACGACCACTTCCACCGCGAGCTGGGCCCGCTGGCCGATCTGTTCGACGCACCCGGGTATGTCTGCACCAACGACTTCCGCCCCGGGGTACGGGAGATCAGCGAGGAGATCTTCCACCTCCCGCCGGAGCGGACGCTGTTCATCGACGATGTGGCCCGGGTGGCGGAGGAGGCCCGGCGGCTCTCCGCCGCCTTCATCGGCGCCCCCAGCTCCTTCGAGCACGGCTTTCAGCCACTTTTGATGCGGGAGGTGGGGGTGAGGCATGTGGTGACTTCTGTGGTGGATATCGATGAGGCCCTGCTCCGCGCGGTCGACGCGGAGGCGGCGGCGGGGACCCACTGGTGAGCGCGGCCCCCGGGCGAATCGAGCCCCTGGACGAGCCCGGACGCCCGGGCGGAGCGGGCCCGGGGATGAGTGCCGGGGGCGCGGCCCCGGGGGCGGGGCCGCTCGCCGGGCGCAGTGTGCTGATCACCGGGGCGAGCAGCGGCATCGGCGCGGCGGCGGCCCGGGTGTTCGCCGCCCAGGGGGCCCGGCTGACCCTGCTGGCGCGCCGGGCCGAACGGCTGGAGGAGCTGGTGCGCGCGGTGCGGGCCGACGGCGGCGAGGCCCAGGCGGCGGTCGCCGATGTACGGGAATCCGCGCAGGTCGAGCGGGCCGTGGCGCTCGCGGTCGAGCGGTACGGACGGCTGGACGGCGCCTTCAACAACGCGGGCGCCATCACCGAGCCGCGCCCCCTGCACACCACCGGCGACAGCGACTACGACCTGGTCATGGAGACCCATGTCCGGGGCGTCTGGAACTGTCTGCGGCAGGAGATCCCGGCCCTGCTGGCGGCGGGCGGCGGCGCGATCGTGAACAACAGCAGTACGGCGGGGCTGCGGGCCACCTCCATGGGGCCGGCCTATGTCGCCTCGAAGCACGCGGTGGTCGGACTGACCCGGGCGGCAGCGGTCCAGTACGCCGGCTCCGGGATCCGGATCAACGCCCTGGCCACGGGTTTCACCCGGTCCGAGATGACGGAGGGGCTCTTCGAGCGGGACCCGGCGGCCGAGCCCCGGATGCGGGCCAAGGTGCCGCAGGGCAGGGCGGCGGGGCCGGAGGAGGTGGCCCAGGCGGCGGCCTGGCTCCTGGGCGACCTCGCCTCCTTCGTCACCGGGGCGGTGCTCCCCGTGGACGGCGGCTCCACGGCCCGCTGACCCGGCCGGCCCACGACCCGCCGCCGCCCGCCGCCGCACCCCGTACCGCTGCTGCACGGCCGTACAGCAGTGGCGCGCCGGGCGGCTGCACCGCCGTACAGCAGCGGGTAATACGGGTCCGACGGGGGACGCATACCGGCCAAGCCTCCGGGGCGGTCTCTCTTCCTTCCTCCCCAGCACCGTGAATTTTCGGTAGTCTGCGGAACGGTTTTCCAGAAACCGAGCCGATTTCCGCCTTTTGCAAAGGCGATTCACTTTCCGCTCCCGGGAATTCCGGCCGACCAGCCGAATCAACGTCCCCCGGAGCCTTCACCGGGTCTTCCACCGGTCCGTTCGCCAATCCCTTACCGCTCTGTTCGCGCATACTTCCGCCGGGGCATTGGCGCTCCGTTCGGCGGGCCCTTCGCGGGCCGTTCCGGGGGCGTTCCCGACGGTGGCGGGGAAAGCCGTTCGCCGCTTCCGATGTACATAAGGGAAGCGCGTACCGACGGACGAAGGGGAGGGCGCACCTACGGCCGGGGTCGGGGCCTGGGGCCGGAGTCGGGGCAACGCAAAAACCCCGCCCGATCAGATGATCGTACGGGGTTTCGCGCGCTCGTCCCGGGCGGACCCGGGACAGTTGCTGGGTGGACCTGTGGGGATTTGAACCCCAGACCCCCTCGATGCGAACGAGGTGCGCTACCAGACTGCGCCACAGGCCCTTGCAACGAGTGAAACTCTAGCATCCCCATCGGGGTGCCCGGAAATCCGCTCCGGCGCTGGTCACACGGGCCCGCACGGCGGTGTCGCCGGGCGGCCCCGCGGGGGCCCGCCCGCCGGCCGTGCGGGGGTCACTCGTTGGCGGCGCGGGGGCGGTCGTCGTCCTCCGCGTACTGGTCGAACAGGGGCGTACGACCGCGCTCACGGGGGACCCGGCGCTGGGGCACCGGGTCCGCCGGGGCCGGGTCCGCCGCCGAGGAGCGGGCGGAGCTCCAGGTGTCCGGGTCGCTCAGATCGACGCCGCCGGTGGCGCGGGGGGCGACCGGGGCGGTGACATAGGTCGGCAGCGGCACCGGGACCGGGTCCCAGCTGCTCCCGGAGGCGGGCCCGGAGGCGCGCTGCTGGTCGACCCACTCGGCATGGTCGGTCTGCTCCACCAGCGCCCGCCGGTCGGCGGCCTGCGGGGAGAGCGCGGGCAGCTCCGGCTCGGGGCGGGCCTCGGGCTCGGGCAGCGGCTCGGCGGGCGCGGCCGGGGCGCCCTGCTGCGGGCGTCCGCGCTCGCGCAGCCGCTGGGCGGCGATCTCGGCGCGGCGGCGGTCCATCACGACCACGAACCGCTGGCGCTCCTGCCTCCGCAGATAGCCGATGTACGCGCTGAGGAGGACGGCGGGGACGGCCGGCACCCAGAGGAAGCCGAGTCCGCCGACCGCCGCGACGATCGAGCCGAGGGTGAAGCCGAGGAAGAGCAGGGTGGTGGTCCGTCGCCGCCGGGCCAGCGCCTTGCCGCGCCGGGCGCGCTCGGCGGCCCCCGGGCTCGGACGCGGACGCCGGCCCCGGGGCGCGGCCTGCGCGGGCACCGGCTGAGCGGGCCCGGGGTGCGCGGGGGCGGCCTGCGCGGGCGCGGGCTGCGCGGACGGCTGCGGGCGGGCGGGAGCCTCGGGCCTGCCGTCGAGCCTGGCGTCGGGCCGGGACTCGGGCCTGGGCTCGGACCTGCCATCAGGCCTGCCGTCGGGCCGGGACTCGGCTCGGGGCGCGGCGAAGCCCCGGACGTCCACCGCGTTCAGGCGATCGGTGACGGCGTCCGGGTCCGCGCCGGGACCGGCCTCCCCCTCGGTACGTTCCCGCAGCTCCTTGGCGTACCGGCGCTCCATCGCCCCCCGGCCGGACAGCAGCCGGATGGCGGTGGAGAAGCGTTCCGTCGGACGAGCCTCGTTCAACTCGTCCTGCCTGCGGAGCCACATCGGCACCAGGTAGGCGGCCCAGGCCCCGACGATGACTGCGTAGATGAGGCCGCTGCTGCTCACGGTCACACCGTAGAGGGATTCTCGGGGCGGCATCCGCCAATTGGCCCGGTGTGTCGCACGATCCCTCTCATCTCACTGACTTTTTTTCTGATAGTCGGTTTCAACGGCGTGGTACCGCCGATCGGGTTTCGAACATGTTTGCTATTTCTCGGCTCCGGGGCGGTGTACACCGGGTCGCTCACGGCGCCAGCGGCGCAGCAGTCCCTCCGGTACCTCCTCGGCGGTGAGGGCGAAGACCAGGTGGTCCCGCCAGGCCCCGTCGATGTGGAGATAGCGGGGGCGCAGCCCCTCCTCCCGGAAGCCCAGCTTCTCGACCACCCGGCGGCTGGGGCCGTTCTCCGGCCGGATGCAGACCTCCATCCGGTGCAGCCCGACCGCGCGGAAGCAGTGGTCCACCGCGAGCGCCACGGCGGTGGGCATCACCCCGCGCCCGGCGACCTCCCGGTCCACCCAGTAGCCGACATGGCCGGAGCACATGGAGCCCCAGGTGATACCGGCCACGGTGAGCTGGCCCACCAGCCGTCCCCGGAACTCGATGACATAGGGGAACATCCGGCCCGCGTTCGCCTCGGACCGCAGATGGCGCACCATCTGACGGTAGGTCGGACGGCGGGCCGCGGGGGCGCCGGGGACCGGCGGCGGGACGGTCGCCTCCCAGGGGCGCAGCCAGTCGCGGTTGCGGCGGTTGACCTCGCGCCAGGCCCGCTGGTCGCGCATCCTTATGGGCCGCAGGACGACATCGCCGTCGTGGAGGACCACCGGCCAGGGCGCGTTCAGCGGGGGCCCCCGGCGGGAGGGGCGGATGCGGGGTGGTCGCCGCCGTGGAGCTGGTCCACGGCGTGCGCCAGCAGCGGTCGCAGGACGGCGAGTCCGTCCCGGACGCCCCCGGTGGAGCCGGGGAGGTTGACGATCAGGGTGGTGCCCGCGACCCCGGCCAGGCCCCGGGAGAGGGCGGCGGTGGGCACGGCGTCCCGGCCGTGGGCGCGGATGGCCTCGGGGATGCCGGGGACCTCCCGGTCCAGGACGGCGGCGGTGGCCTCGGGGGTGCGGTCGGTGGGTGAGAGGCCGGTGCCGCCGGTGGTGAGGATGACGTCGTACCCGGCGGCGACACCCGCGCGCAGGGCGGCCTCGACCGGGTCGCCGTCGGGGACGACCCGGGGGCCGTCGACGGCGAAGCCGAGCCGGGTCAGCCCGTCGGCGAGGACCGGGCCGCCCCGGTCCTCGTACACCCCGGCCGCGGCGCGGTTGGAGGCGGTGATCACCAGGGCGCGGGGGGCCGGCGGGTCCGCGTCCACGGTCGGGTCCGCGTCCACGGGCCGCTCCGGGGCGACGGATCCGTCAGCGGCGGTGGGCAGGTCCGGGGCGGTGGGCCGGTCAGCGGCGGTCATGGGCGGCTCCAGTCGCCGGACCGGCCGCCGGACTTCTCCTCCACCCGGACATCGGTGATCTCCGCCGTTCTGTCCACGGCCTTCACCATGTCCACCACGGTGAGCGCGGCCACGGTGACGGCGGTCAGCGCCTCCATCTCGACCCCGGTGCGGTCGGTGGTGCGCACGGTGGCGGCGATCTCCACGGCGTCGTCGGCGACGGTGAGGTCGACGGTGACCCCGGAGATCGCCAGCGGATGGCAGAGCGGGACCAGTTCGGGGGTGCGCTTGGCGCCCATGATCCCGGCGATCCGCGCGGTCGCCAGGGCGTCGCCCTTGGGGACGCCCTCGCCGCGCAGCAGCTCGACGACCCGGGAGGAGACCAGGACCCGGCCGCTCGCCCGTGCGGTGCGGGCGGTGACCTCCTTGCGCGAGACGTCGACCATACGGGCCGCGCCCGCGTCGTCGATGTGCGTCAGCCTGCCGTCGGTGTTCATCTCGTGGTCGCCGCTCCCGGTCCGGACCGTCCGGACCCGGTGGGCCCAGCTGGGCAGACACGGTACCTCCCCGGGGGCCCGCTCAGCCGAGGAGGATCACCTCGACCTCCGTGCCGGGGACGACCTCCGTCTCCCGCTCGCCCACCACGATCAGGCAGTCGGCGTGGGCGAGGGCGGCCACCAGATGGGAGCCGGAACCGCCCACCGGGGTGACGGTGGCGCTGTCCGCGTCGTACGTACCCCGGAGGAACTGCCTCCGCCCCTGCGGCGAGGTGAGCGCCCGATCGGACTTCAGCGCGGCCCGTACCTGCGGCCGGTGCGGATCGGGCAGGCCCATCAGGGTACGGATCGCCGGGCGGACGAACAGCTCGAAGGAGACATATGACGACACCGGATTGCCGGGCAGGGCGAGCAGCGGGATGTGATCGGGCCCGATGGTGCCAAACCCCTGCGGCTTGCCCGGCTGCATGGCCAGCGTACGGAAGTCGACAAAGCCACCCGGCTGGCCCTCCCCGGCGCCGAACCGGCCCTCCTGGCCCGGGTGTCCCTCCTGGCCGGAGTGCCCTTCGTCGGCGGGCCGGTCGTCCTGGGCACTCCCGGGCCCGCCGGGAGGCCCGCCCAGCGACGACAGCGCCTCCTTCACCACGTCGTACGCGCCCACACTGACACCACCCGTGGTGACCAGCAGATCGGCGCGGATCAACTGGTCCTCGATGGTGGCGCGCAGGGTGTCGGCGTCATCGGTGACGGCGCCGACCCGGTAGGCCAGCGCCCCCGCCTCCCGGGCGGCGGCGGCGAGGGCGAAGCTGTTGGAGTCGTAGATCTGACCCTCGCCCAGCCCTTCGCCCGGCTGGACCAGTTCGCTGCCGGTGGAGAGCACGACGACCCGGGGGCGGGGGCGTACCCGCACGGTGGCCCGGCCGATCGCGGCGAGCAGGCCCAGCTGCGGGGCGCCGAGCACGGTGCCCCGGGCCAGCGCGAGATCCCCCGCCTGCACATCGCTGCCGCGCGGGCGGACATGGGCGCCCTCCTCGGCGCCCCGGTGGACCCGGACCTCGCCGCGCGCGTCCTCGGGGGCCGACTGCGCGGGGCGCATGGCGGTGGCGGCTCCCCCGCCGCTGCCGCCGTCGGTCCACTCGACCGGGACGACGGCCTCCGCGCCGGGCGGCAGCGGGGCCCCGGTCATGATCCGCGCGGCCTGTCCGGGGCCGACGACGGGCAGCGGCCCGGCACCCGCGGCGACATCGCCCACCACGGTGAGAACCGCCGGGAACTCCTCGGTCGCGCCCCGTACATCGGCGACCCGGACCGCGTACCCGTCCATCGAGCTGTTGTCGAAGGGCGGCAGGGCCACCGGGACGGTGACGTCCTCGACCAGGACACAGCCCTGCGCGTCCAGCAGATGCAGTTCGATCGGGTCGAGCGGCCGGACCGCCGCCAGGATGTCCTCCAGGTGGTCGTCCACCGACCAGATCGCGCTGCTCACCAGGTCACATCTCCTCGGTCACATAGCTGCGGAGCCAGCTCCGGAACTCCGGGCCCAGGTCATCACGTTCGCATGCGAGCCGGACGATGGCCCGCAGATAGTCGCCCCGGTCGCCGGTGTCGTACCGCCGGCCGGTGAAGACGACACCGTGCACCGGGCCGCCGATGGACTCGTCCTCGGCGAGCATCTCCAGGGCGTCGGTCAGCTGGATCTCCCCGCCCCGTCCGGGCGCGGTCTCCCGCAGTATGGCGAAGACGGCGGGGTCGAGGACATAGCGGCCGATGACGGCGAGGTTGCTGGGGGCGTCGGCCGGGGCGGGCTTCTCGACCAGACCGGTCACCCGGACCACATCGTCCTCGCCGGTGGGGACGGTGGCGGCACAGCCGTAGAGATGGATCTGCGACGGCTCGACCTCCATCAGGGCCACCACACTGCCGCCCTCGCGCTCCTGGATCTCCACCATGCGGGAGAGCAGCGGGTCGCGCGGGTCGATGAGGTCGTCGCCGAGGAGGACCGCGAAGGGCTGGTCGCCGACGTGCGGGGCGGCGCACAGGACGGCGTGGCCGAGGCCGCGCGGGTCGCCCTGGCGGACGTAGTGCATGGTGGCGAGGTCGCTGGACTCCTGAACCTTCTTCAGGCGGCCCTCGTCGCCCTTGCGGGTCAGGGCCTGCTCCAGCTCGTAGTTGCGGTCGAAGTGGTCCTCCAGGGGACGCTTGTTGCGTCCGGTGACCATCAGGACGTCGGAGAGCCCGGCGGCGACGGCCTCCTCCACGACGTACTGGATCGCGGGCTTGTCGACCACCGGCAGCATCTCCTTCGGAGTCGCTTTGGTGGCGGGCAGAAAGCGCGTTCCGAGGCCGGCGGCCGGGATGACCGCCTTACTGATCCTGGCGTTCGACTGAGTCATGTCCCGCACAATATCTGGTGATCGGAGCAGTATGGGGGGCAGAAGATGATGTTCCGGTTAACTTCGTCCACAGAACGTGGGATACGAGAGGTTTGCCAGTGGCGATGAGGGACGCTTTGCCGGAGATGCCCGGCGGAGAACCGACGGCCCCGGGCGGGGGACCGACAGCTTCCGGCGGGGCGCCGAGGGTTCCCGGTGGGGAACCGACGGCTTCCGGCGGGGAGCCCGCGGACAAGCGCACCGTACGCGGCCGGCTGCTCGCCGCCCGCAGGGGGTTCGCCCCGGCGGAGGTGGAACGGGCCGCCGCCGCGCTCGCCCGGCACGCCCTGGACCTGCCGGAGCTGGCCGGGGCGGCCACCGTCGCCGCGTATGTCTCCGTCGGCGGTGAACCGGGCACCCGGGCGCTGCTGGACGCGCTGCGGGCACGGGGGATCCGGGTGCTGCTGCCGGTCCTGCTGCCCGACAACGACCTGGACTGGGGAGAGTACCGGGGACCGGGCTCGTTGGCACCGGCGGGGCGGGGACTGCTGGAGCCGACGGGGCCCCGGCTCGGCCCGGAGGCGGTCCTGGACGCCGACGCGATGCTCGTACCGGGACTCGCGGTGGACGGGCGCGGGGTCCGGCTGGGGCGCGGCGGGGGCTCGTACGACCGGGTCCTCGCCCGGCTGGAACGCGCGGGCCGCTCCCCCGCGCTGGTGGTGCTGTTGTACGGGCACGAGGTGGTCGACCGGGTCCCGGCCGAGCCGCACGACCGGCCGGTACGGGCCGCCGTCACCCCGGAGGGCGTGCGCCGCTTCCCCGTACCGGAGAAGTGACCCGGCCCCGGGCGAACGGGCGCGGGTGAAGGGGCACGGGTGAACGGGGGCGCCCCCGGAGCCGGGGTTTCCGGTTCCGGGGGCGCTCGGTGCTTCGGCCCGCCGACAGGTCCGCCTACAGGTCCGTCAGCGGGGTGACAGCGTCAGGGTGTCGACGGTGTTGGTCTCCACCGCGTCGGGGGTGAAGGACCAGTCGAGCAGTTCGCCGTTGGCCCACTTGTCGGTCTGGTCGGTGTAGTGGGCGCTGTAGGCGTGCCCCGAGGCGCCGGAGAGATTGATCCAGTCCGACTTGTCCCAGTCGCCCACATTGACCACCATCCGCATGGACGGGACCCAGACGACCTCATAGCCGGCCGCCGCGTTCCAGCCGGTGGCGTTCACCGCCGCCTCGCCGCCGCCCAGGTTCCACGGGCCTCGGTTGAGCAGGAACTTCAGAAAGCCGGGGCCCTCGCTGCCGAGGGTCTGGTTCTTCAGGTTGAGCTGGTGCAGCCGGCCCCAGCTCCAGCTGTCCATGTCCTTGCCCAGCTCCGCCGTCAGCTCCCAGCGGGCGTCCTTCATGGCGCGGGCGAACAGCTCGTCGCGGTTCTCGGTCGGCTTGTCGGTCGACTTGTCCAGCCGGCTGTGGGGCACCTGCCACCAGCTGCTGTCCTCGTCCTTGACCAGCGAGCGCACCACGTCGAACCAGCGGTCGCCGCCATCGGGCTGCGCCGAGTCGGCGTCCCGCTCACCGCACTCGATGACCGACTTGACCAGGTCGTCCGGGGAGGTGCTGTCGGCGGGGCGGACGCTCAGGCAGTCGCCCTCGATCCGCATCTCCTGGGGGAGCTTGTTGCCGAAGGCCAGCTTGAGGATGTTCCGCCAGACGGCATTGAAGTAGGCGGCGGCGGCCGAGTCCGGCTCCTGGGTGTAGTCCCAGGTCTCCAGCAGCTTCTGGGCGTCGCGGACGTTCTTGTCCTTGACATCGATCTTCAGCAGATACGGCGTGAGCAGCCGGGCGATCTCGCTCGCGTTGTCCATCTGCATGGTCCGCATGTCCTCGGTGGAGATCTTGCCGCCACCATTGATCTTGGACTCGATCAAATTGTTGATCCGCTGGCTGCGCGCACCGTGGCCGTAGTCGGTGGTGATGAGGTGCGGGTACTTGTCGGGGTCTATGACGGCCTGGTTGGCGGTGACGATATAGCCCCGCTCGGGGTTCTCCTCGTACGGCATCTCGTCGAAGGGGATATAGCCGTCCCACGCGTACTTGGAGTCCCAGCCGGGGGCGGGGACGGAGCCGTCGCCCTGGGCGCGCTTGGGGATCCGGCCGGGGGCCTGGTAGCCGATGGTGCCCTTGCGGTCCGCGTAGATGAGGTTCTGCGAGGGCACCTCGAACGCCTTGGCCGCCTTGCGGAAGGAAGCGAAGTCGGAGGCGCGGTTCAGCATGAAGACGGCGTCCATGGAGGAGCCGGGGGTCAGCGCGGTCCACTTGAGGGCGACGCCGTAGCCGGTGGCCCGGTCGGGGGCGGCGTTGGAGACGGGGGCGCGCTGCCCGACCTTCTCCAGCTCGTCGCTGCGGTCGGAGACCAGGGGGCCGTTACGGGTGGAGCGGACCGTGATGGTCCTGCTCTCGCCACCCGCGACCTGGATGACCTCCTTGCGGCTGGTCAGCTCCTTCTGCTCGTCGCCGACCTGGTAGCTGTTCCCGGTCAGCTTCTCCAGATAGAGGTCGGTCACATCGGCGCCGAGGTTGGTGAAGCCCCAGGCGATGTTCTGGTTGTGACCGATGACCACACCCGGCATACCGGAGAAGGTGAAACCGGCGGTCTGGTACTGGCAGCTCTTGGAGACCTTCCGGCAGTGCAGACCCATCTGGTACCAGAGCGAGGGCAGCTGCGGGGCCAGGTGCGGATCGTTGGCGAGCAGCGGCTTGCCGGTGGTCGTGTACTTGCCGGAGACGACCCAGGAGTTGGAGCCGATGCCGCTGCCGTTGGGGCCGAGCAGCTGGGGGATGGTGTCCAGGGTCTCGGAGAGCGCGGAGAGCTGGGTGTTCAGGCCCTGGGTCGCGGTGGCGGGGTCGGTGGCCGTCCCGGTCCCGGTGCCGGTGCCTGTACCCGTCCCGGTGCCCGTACCCGTTCCGGTGCCGGTGTTCGTCCCGGTCCCCGTTCCCGTGCCGGTGTCGGTGCCGATGCCGGTGCCCGTGCCCTGGCCCGTGAGGGTGCCCGAGGGCTCGGCCTCCGGGTCGAAGGTGCGGGTGACGGGGTCGATGCCGCCCCGGTCCACGATCGGACGGTTCCGGTCGTACGGGTACTCCGGGTACAGCTCCTTGATCTGCTTCGGGCTCAGCCTGCTGGTCATCAGCGAACGGTCGATCTCGTCCTGCATATTGCCGCGCAGATCCCAGGCCATCGCCTTGAGCCAGGCCACCGAGTCCACCGGGGTCCAGGGCTCGGGACGGTAGTCATGGGCGAAGTCCAGCGCGACGTACTCCAGCGAGATCTCCTTCGGAGCCTTGCCGTCGAGGTAGGCGTTGACCCCCTCCGCGTACGCCCTCAGATACTTCTTGGTGGAGTCCGACAGCTTCTCGTCGTACTCCTTCTGCGCCACCCGGCGCCAGCCGAGCGTCCGCAGGAACGCGTCGGTCTCCACCTGGTCCTTGCCGAACATCTCGGAGAGACGGCCCGCGGTCATGTGCCGGCGGACGTCCATCTCGTAGAAGCGGTCCTGGGCGTGGACGAACCCCTGGGCGCGGAAGAGGTCCTCGTCGGTGTCGGCGTAGATCTGCGGAATGCCGTAGTCGTCCCGCTTGACCTCGACATCCCCGCTCAGGCCGTCGATGCGGAGGGTGCCGGTGGTCTGCGGGAAGGAGGAACGAACGGTGCTCACGCCCCAATACCCGGCATATCCGACACCGCCGAGCAGTGCCAGCACCAGCAGGATCACAAGCAAGCGGGCGCGTCGCCCCTTCTTCTTCTTGCGGGAAGAGGCGGATGTGTTGGAGGGCATCGCTGTCCTTCGAGGCGCAGGCTGGTCCAGGAGTGCTGTGCCCACCATAGGCGCAGCGCCCCACCCGTCCGGACGCGGTATCCGCGCGGAAGGCTCCACAACGGTGGAGATCCGCACCCCTGGGACCGTCAAGAAAACGTTAAAGATTAGGTAAGGTAACGAAGTGTCGCCGCCCGGATCAGTGATCCGGCACGTAGAGGCGCGAGGGGAAGGATCGGCCACTGACTGTCCAGCAGCTCAACGAACTCCTGCTCAACTGCTCGCTCGTGCTGCTCATCGCCGTCGCGGCGGTACGCGTCTCGTCGCGCAGCGGACTGCCCAGCCTGCTGCTCTATCTCGGGATCGGCGTGGTCATAGGGCAGGACGGCATCTTTGACGTCCAGTTCGACAACGCCGAACTGACCCAGGTCATCGGCTATGCCGCACTGGTCGTGATCCTCGCCGAGGGCGGGCTCGGCACCAAGTGGCAGGAGATCAAACCGGCACTGCCCTCCGCTGTCCTGCTCTCGACCCTCGGGGTCGCGATCAGCGTGGGCATCACCGCCGCCGGAGCGCACTACATCGTCGGCCTGGAGTGGCGGCAGGCACTGATCATCGGCGCGGTCGTCTCCTCCACGGACGCCGCGGCCGTCTTCTCCGTCCTGCGCAAGGTGCCGCTGCCGTCCCGGGTGACCGGAGTGCTGGAGGCCGAGTCCGGCTTCAACGACGCCCCCGTGGTGATCCTGGTGGTGGCCTTCTCCGCGGCGGGACCGGTGGACTCCTGGTACGTCCTGGTCGGCACGATCCTGCTGGAACTGACGATCGGCGCGGCCATCGGCCTCGCGGCGGGCTTCCTGGGCGCCTACGGGCTGCGGCATGTGGCCCTGCCCGCCTCCGGCCTCTACCCCATCGCCGTCATGGCCATCGCGGTGATGGCCTACGCGGCCGGGGCCCTCGCCCATGGCAGCGGCTTCCTCGCCGTATATCTGGCCGCGATGGTGCTCGGCAACGCCAAGCTGCCGCACGCCCCCGCCAACCAGGGCTTCGCCGAGGGGCTCGGCTGGATCGCCCAGATCGGGATGTTCGTCCTGCTGGGGCTGCTGGTCACCCCGCATGAGCTGGTGGACGACTTCTGGCCGGCGGTCGTCGTCGGCCTGGTGCTGACCATGGTGGCCCGCCCGGTGTCGGTACTGCTCAGCCTGCTGCCGTTCGGCATCCCCCGGCGGGAACAGATCCTGATGTCCTGGGCCGGGCTGCGCGGCGCCGTCCCCATCATCCTGGCGACCATCCCCATGGTCGGCGGGGTCGCGGACAGCGACCGGATCTTCAACATCGTCTTCGTCCTGGTCGTCGTCTACACCCTGGTCCAGGGCCCGACCCTGCCCTGGCTCGCACGGGCCCTGCGGCTCGGCCCCGGCGGCCCCGCCGACCTGGGCGTGGAGTCCGCCCCGCTGGAACGGCTGCGCGGGCATCTGCTCTCGGTCTCCATCCCCGACGAGTCCCGGATGCACGGCGTCGAGGTCTCCGAGCTGCGGCTGCCCGCCGGCTCCGCCGTCACCCTCGTCGTCCGGGACGACAAGAGCTTCGTCCCGCTGCCCTCCACCGTGCTGCGGCGCGGCGACGAACTGCTGGTCGTCGCCACGGACCCGGTACGGGACGCGGCGGAGAAACGCCTCCGGGCGGTCGGCCAGGGCGGCAAGCTCGCCGGCTGGCTCGGCACCGGCTGAGCCCGGCCCCGACCCCCGCCCGGCACCCCGGCTCCCGTGCCCCCGGCCCCGGCCCCGCCCGGCGGACCGGGGGCCGGGAGGCGGGTCACCGCAGCTCCGGGACCGGCGCCCCGGGACGGATCCGGCCGGCGACTGTACGATGGGACGGCATTTCATCGACGACCACCTCTGCCTGACGCAGAGCTGGCGCGACCGTATGGCGGCCGAGCTGTCCACCTCCCGGACCCGGTATCTACCGCAGTCCCGCGCGCAGAGGACAGCTCTCGGCCCTCCCCGCCCCCGGCGGAGACGGCTACCAGGTGGCAGAAAGGCACGGGCCGTGGCATCCACGGTCACCGACGGCTCCCGCCCCGGATACGGACAGCTGCTCCGCACCCCGGGAGCGTGGACCTTCCTCCTCCCCGGCTTCGCCGCCCGGCAGCCCTTCGCGATGCTCACCATCAGCATCGTGCTCCTCGTCCAGCACACCACCGGCTCCTACGGAAAAGCCGGCGCGGTGGCCGCCGCCACCGGCGTCTCCATGGCGCTCTTCGCCCCCCAGAGCGGCAAACTCGCCGACCGCTACGGCCAGCGCGCGGTGCTGCTCCCGGGCGTGGTCGTGCACGCCGCCTCCGTCTCCGCGCTGACCGCGCTGGCCCTCGCCGACGCCCCGCTGTGGGCGCTGTTCGCCGCCGCCGTCCCGGCGGGCGCCTCCGTGCCCCAGGTCGGGCCCATGGTGCGGGCCCGCTGGGCGGCCCGGCTGGACGGCTCCCCGCTGATGCCGACGGCCGCCGCCTTCGAGTCGGTCACCGACGAGTTCACCTTTGTCGTCGGCCCCGTGCTCGCCACCGCGCTCTGTACCGGGGTCCACCCCGCCGCCGGACTCGTCGCCGAGGCCGGACTGACCCTCGTCGGCGGTCTGCTCTTCGCCGCCCAGAAGCGCACCCAGCCCCCCGTCCTCCGCGCCACCGCCGGCAGCGGCACGGGCCCCCGGGTCTCCGCGCTCTCCATCCCCGGCGTCCGGGTCCTGGTGGTCGCCTTCCTCGGCATCGGCTCCGTCTTCGGCGGCATGCAGGTCTCGATCACCGCCTTCAGCGAGCAGATCGGCGACCCCGGCGTCAACGGCGTCCTGTACGGCGTCTTCGCCGCCGGCAATATGCTCGCGGGCATCGCCTGCGGCGCCATCGCCTGGAAGACCGGCCCGCTCCGCCGGGTGGTGCTCGGCTACACCGGGCTGACCCTGGCCGCCTCCACCCTGTGGGCGGTGGACTCGGTCGTCCTGCTCGCCGCCGTGGGTCTGCTGGTCGGACTCTGCATCGCCCCCGCTCTGATCGGTGGATACACCCTGGTCGAATCGCTGGTCCCGGCCTCGGCCCGGACCGAGGCGTTCACCTGGCTGACCGGCGCCGTCGCCCTCGGGCAGGCCCTCGCCGTCACCGCCGCCGGACAGCTCACCGATGCCCACGGCCCGGCCGCGGGCTTCACCGTCCCGCTGATCGGAACGGCGCTCGCACTGGCCGTCCTGGTCGCCCTGCGGTCCCGGCTGGCCCCCCGTCCCGGCCCGGACGGCACCCCGGGAACCGGCCGGATCGCCGCCCGCGGCACGAGTGGAATGGATCACCGCTCACCGGCGACGGTGGACTGACGCGGCGGAATACGTCACTATGGACCGTCGTTAGCACTCATCGAGTGAGAGTGCCAGGAGGAAGACCAGTGCCGACCTACCAGTACCAGTGCACCGCATGCGGCGAGGGCCTTGAGGCGGTGCAGAAGTTCACCGACGACGCCCTGACCGTCTGCCCCAACTGTGACGGACGCCTCAAGAAGGTGTTCTCCGCGGTCGGCATCGTCTTCAAGGGCTCCGGCTTCTACCGCAACGACAGCCGTGGCTCCTCGTCGAGCAGCACGCCCCCCGCGTCGTCCGGCTCCAAGCCGTCCGACACCAAGAGCGGCACGACCGCGACCGCCTCCGGATCATCCGGCTCCTCCGGATCATCCGGGTCGTCCGGCTCCAGCTCCTCCTCCGGGTCCTCGGCCCCGTCGAGCGGCAGCTCGGCCGCCTGACCCCCGGCGAACACCCCCGCAGGACCCCGTCGGCATCCGCCACGGGGTCCTCGGCGTCCCCCCACCCGGGCCCACGGCAGCGGGTCCCGGCCCAACTAGGGAGTTTCTTTCGGATCAGGCTGGATCAGGGAGCGGGGTCTGGTGACGTGCATCGCAAGGCGGAGGATTGAGCCACTGCGGAGCATTGGTGATTGACGACAACGCGGCGAGGTGCGGTGCCAGGGCACGCGAGCCCAGCAAGATCCGGAAGAGACGACCTAGGGTGACCCGCATGGCTGACACCAGAGCAGAGATCGGCGTCATCGGCGGTTCGGGTTTCTACTCCTTCCTGGAGAACGTCACCGAGGTCACGGTCGACACCCCCTACGGCGCTCCCAGCGACTCGCTGTTCCTCGGCGAGATCGGCGGCCGGAGGGTCGCCTTCCTCCCCCGGCACGGCCGCGACCACCGGATCCCCCCGCACCGCATCAACTACCGCGCCAACCTGTGGGCGCTGCGCGCCGCCGGGGTGCGGCAGGTGCTCGCACCGTGCGCGGTGGGCGGGCTCCGCACCGAGTACGGCCCCGGCACGCTGGTCGTCCCCGACCAGCTGGTGGACCGCACCAAGACCCGCGCCCAGACCTATTTCGACGGAGAGCCCCGCGCCGACGGGGCCGTCCCGAACGTGGTGCACACCACCTTCGCCGACCCCTACTGCCCGGTGGGTCGGGGCGTGGCGATGAAGGCCGCGCGGGAGCACGAGTGGGAGCCCGTCGACGGCGGGACCATGGTGGTCATAGAGGGGCCCCGCTTCTCCACCCGGGCCGAGTCCCGCTGGCATGCCGCCGCCGGATGGTCGGTGGTGGGGATGACCGGGCACCCGGAGGCCGTCCTCGCCCGTGAGCTGGCCCTCTGCTACACCTCGATCGCCCTGGTCACCGATCTGGACGCCGGGACCGAGACCGGGGACGGGGTCTCCCACACCGAGGTGATGAAGGTCTTCGGCGAGAACGTCGGCCGGCTGCGGAAGGTGCTCTTCGACGCGGTGGCCGCGCTGCCGGGGACCGCGGAGCGCGACTGTCTCTGTGTCCACGCCCACGACGGCTGGAACCTGGGCATCGAGCTGCCCTGAGGGTGCCCCGGGCCCCGGTGACCCGGGCGACCTGGGTGACCTGGGTGGTCCGCCGGGCCCCGGCCCGGCGGGCACACCCCTCGGCGCATCTCTCGGTACATCCCGTGGCGGGCCCGTCCGGTGCGGGCGGACGGCCTCCCGGCGGGGCGGCGCCGCCGTACCCTGGACGCATGAGCAGCGCCCCCGCACCCGGCCCGCGTGACGCGGAGCCGTCCCCCGAGAACGCCCCCAGGCCGCGGATCGTCTTCGACGATCCGCTGGACCGGCCGTCCTCCGACGACACCGACCAGGGGTGGGGCGAGCGGCCCGCCACCGGCGGCGGGGCCGACGATCTGGCGCGCTTCCTGGACGAGAAGCCGCCGCACCACGTCTGAGACCACCGCCGGCACCGCCCGCACCACCGCCGGGACCGGTGCCGGCGGCCGCTGCGGGACCACCGCCGCCACCCGCTCCGGGTGACCGGCCCGCGCCCGCCGCAGGACCCCCGGCCGCGCCCCGGTGACCGTCGGGCGCGGGATTCCCGGAGGACCGGCGGGGGACCAGGGCGCTCAGGAGCCGCCGAACCCCTTGCCCGAGCCGGGAGCGGAGTCCGGTCCCGTACCCGCCGAACCGCCGCGCGACTGGGCGACCAGCGCGTCGCGGATCTCCTTGAGCACCTCCAGCTCCGACAGCTCCACGACCTCCTTGGTGCCTTCCTTCGCCGCGTCCCGGGCCGCCTTGCGGGCCAGATAGCGGGCCATCGGCAGCACCATCAGGAAGTAGACGACCGCCGCGGTGATCAGGAAGCTCAGCGTGGCGCCCAGGACGGAGCCCCACATGATCCGGATGCCCTCCTCCGTGCCGTTGACCGTGCGGCAGGGGCCCTTGAGGCAGGAGCTGTAGGCGTCGAGATTCTGTGTGCCGAAGGCGCCGACAAGGGGGTTGATGACCCCCTTCACCACAGAGTTCACCACTTGCGTGAACGCCGCGCCGATGACGACGGCGACCGCGAGGTCGATCACATTGCCGCGCATCAGGAAAGCCTTGAAGCCCTCGACCAGGCCGACCTTCTTCTCGCTCACCACTGAGCCTTTCTTCACTGGGACAGGGAACGGAGCTAAACGCTCCGCAACCTACGTCACAGCGCCGCCGGGCTGTCCACTTCAGACCCGCGAAGAGGTGACGGCCCTGTACATCAGTACGACGATCGGTACGCCCACGCGCGCCGGGCGCACCACCGGGATCCCTCAGCACACCGTCACCGCCAGCGGGACGGCGGCCTGGGCGGCAGCCAGTGCCGGGGCGAGCCGGCGGGGGACGGCGAGGGGCACCACCGCGCCGCCGCCCCGGACCGCCGGCACCTCCTGCGGCTCCCCGGCCACCCGGACGCCCCCGGCCACCACCCGGGCCCCGGGCGGCCGCGCGAAACCCTCCCCGGCGCCGGGCACCGCGATCACATCGACCCGGTCCCCCGGCCGCAGCCGCCGGACGGTCTCCGCCTCGGCGAGGCGCACCGGAACGGTCACCGTCGGCTCCCCGGGCGCGGTCCGCACGGCGGGCCCCGCCGTGCAGGAACCGCCGGGCCTCCCGGCCGGCTCCCCGGCGGCCGGGGGTGTCGCGCCCTCGTCCGCACCGGCCGCACCGGCCCGGGTGTCCCCGCCCGCGCGGTCCTGCGGGGCGCGGGGGCCGGAGGCGGCGAGGGCGGCGGCGGTCAGCGCGACCCCGGCGACCAGCGCCCGGCGCCGCCTCCGGACCGCCCGCCGCAGCCGGTGGGCACCCCGCCGGGTCCGCACCGGCGCGAACTCCGGCACCCCCGGCGGGTCGGGCACGGGCGAGCCCGCGCCCCCTCCCCCCGTACCGCAGCGGTGGGGAAAGGCCGCGATCCGCCGCGCACCCGGGGCCCTTGAGCGGGACCGCCCAGGTCCGGACCGCCCCGAACCCGGCCGCCCCGAATCCGATCCAGGGGACCCGGGCCGGGCGAAGCCGGGCCACACCCACCCGTACGACACCACCCCCCAGGGCGCGGACCTGGACGACGGCGAAGACGAGGGCGAGGAAGACGGGGGCGAAGACGACGAGGAAGAGGACCCGGACGACGAGGAGGGAAGAAGAAGGGACATCGGCTGACGCACCGCCCGTCATGGTCAAAGGGGCCGCGCCCGTCACCGGCTGACGGACACGAAGGGAACAGGACTCGAAGGAACAGGACTCGAAGGAACAGGGCACGGAGGAAGGGGCGGACCCCCGGCCCCGAACGCACGGCCGGTCGATCCGCACCCCACGATCCGCCCTCCGCCCCGATCCCGCCGGAGCCTGTGGACAGCCCCCCGCATGTGGATAACCCCCTCGTCCGTACGGGTGACCCTGGCCGCCGTCCGGCCCACGCTCCAGGCCTCCCCGTACCCCCCGCTCTGCTCTGCTGGATCCATGACCGCCCACGGCGCCGACGACGCCTATGTCCCCCTGCGCCGGATGATCCCGCGCCGACGGGACGAGCCGCACCGCGCGGCGACCCCGCTGGAACTCTTCTTCGACCTCTGCTTCGTCGTCGCCGTCGCCCAGTCGGGCGCCCAGCTGGTGCACGCCCTCGCCGAGGGCCACCCGGTCTCCGGCATCGTCGGCTACGCGTTCGTCTTCTTCGGCGTGTGGTGGGCCTGGATGAACTTCACCTGGTTCGCCTCCGCCTACGACTGCGACGACGTCCCCTACCGGATCGCCGCCCTGGTGCAGATCGCCGGAGTGCTGGTGTACGCCGCCGGGGTGCCCCGCGCCTTCCAGAACAACGACTGGACCATCGCCGTCGTCGGCTATCTGGTCATGCGGCTGGCGCTGACCACCCAGTGGCTGCGCGCCGCGCGGGCCGAGCGGGGCGAGGCCCGGAAGGTCGCCCTGCGCTATGTCGTCGGCATCCTGCTCTGCCAGGCGGCCTGGGTGGTACTGCTCCTCGCGCCCGTGGAATCGCGGCACTGGCTCTTCCCGATCGTCGTGGTGGCCGAGCTGCTGGTGCCGCCGCTCGCCGAACGGCACCGGGAGACGCCCTGGCACGCCCACCACATCGTGGAGCGCTACGGCCTGTTCACCCTGATCGTGCTGGGCGAGACGATGGCCGGGGCGACGGTCGCCGTCCAGTCCGCGCTGGACGAGCACGACGCGGTGGGCGAGCTGCTGCCGATCGCCGCCGGTGGGCTGCTGATCGTGTTCTCGGCGTGGTGGATCTACTTCGCCGTACCGGCGCACGAGCGGCTGATCTCCAACCGGCAGGCCCTGCCCTGGGGGTACGGCCATGTGCTGATCTTCGGTTCGGCGGCGGCGATCGGCGCGGGGGTGGAGGTGGCCGTGGAGCACGCCACCGGGCAGGCGCATATCTCCGCCCTCGCGGCGGGCGCGGCCGTGACCGTCCCCACGGCGGTCTTCCTGCTGATGGTGTGGCTGCTGCACGCCCGTCACTTCAAGCACGGCACGGCCGAGCAGGCGACCCTGCCGCTCGCCTCGGCGGTGATCCTGGTCTGTTCCTTCGCCGGAGGCTGGGCCGTCCTGGCGGCGGGGCTGGTCGCGGCGGCGACCGTCGCGGCCGGGGTCTTCCTCTCCCGGCACCCGGGCGGCGGCCACGGCTCCGGCGGCCCGGGCGGGCCCGCCGACCGCCGTGGTACGCAGACCTCATGAACGACGGCGGCATGAACGACCGGATCACGCACGACGGGATCACGCACGACGGAACGGAACGACGGGGCGGGAACGACGCCCTGACGGATGTGACGGGGCTCCGGGTGGGCCACGCCCGGGTGCCGGGCAGCGGGGCGCTCAGCGGGACGACGGTGGTCCTCGCCCCGGAGGGCGGCGCGGTGGCCGCCGTCGATGTACGCGGCGGCGGCCCCGGCACCCGTGAGACCGACGCACTCGATCCGCGCAATCTCGTCCAGCGGGTCGACGCCGTGGTGCTGACCGGCGGCAGCGCCTACGGCCTGGACGCCGCGACCGGGGTGATGGCCTGGCTGGAGGAGCAGGGCCGGGGGGTGCCGGTCGGCGGCCCCGGGCAGGTCGTCCCGGTGGTCCCCGCCGCCTGCCTCTTCGACCTCGGGCGGGGCGGCGACTGGCGGGCCCGCCCGGACGCCGCCACCGGACGCGCCGCCGTCGAGGACGCGGCCCGCTCCGCCGTGGGCGCGCCGGTGCGGACGGGCAACACCGGGGCGGGTACGGGCGCGGTGGCGGGCGGGCTCAAGGGCGGGGTGGGCACGGCGAGCCTCCGGCTGCCCGGCTCGGGGATCACCGTGGGGGCGCTCGCCGTCGTCAACGCGGTGGGGAACGCCGTCGACCCGCTGACCGGGGTGCCGTACGGGAGGTACGGGACGGGGCCGGTGGAGTTCCCCGCCCCCGGGAGGCACGCGGAGGCGGTACGACGGCTGGCCGAGGCGCGCGCGGCGAGCGGGCCGCCGCCGCTGAACACCACGCTCGCGGTGGTGGGTACGGACGCGGATCTGACCCGTGCCCAGGCGCAGAAGCTCGCGGGTACGGCGCACGACGGCATCGCGCGCGCCGTCCGCCCCGTCCATCTGATGAGCGACGGGGACACCGTCTTCACCCTCGCCACGGGGGCGCTGCCGCTGACCGTGAACGCCGCCCCCGGGGGCGCCCGGAACCACCCCCTCGTCCTCAACGAAGTGCTGGCGGCGGGCGCGGAGTGCGTCTCCCGGGCGATCGTGGGGGCGCTGCTGGCGGCGGAGTCGGTCAGCGGGCCCGGTGGGGTCTTCCCGTCCTATCGGGAGCTGTACGACATCAACTGATCCACGGCATATGGATGTTGTCCAAAACCCGGGAACTTCACAAAGTCTTGCCTCGTTTTCCGGAACGAGTGGACGCACTGTCAGATCGAGGGGCTACTTTTAGCAATCAGCGTGTTACTTGCGGCGACTGCCTGGAGACCCACTGTGAACGATCCGCACGACACCACCGAACTCCACCTCCAGCGGCTCCTGGGCCGGGCGCTCAACTCCTTCGAACTCCCCGACACCGTTGTCGAGCGGCTCGAATCGGCGCTGACACATGTCAGTTCGCTGCACTCGTCCCATCACAGCGGCACCCTCGATCGAGCGACCTACCGGCATGCCTTCCTGCTGAGCGACGGCGGCTCCCTGGTCCTGTGGGAGCTGGTGCACAGCAGCGGGCCGGACGTCCCCGAACAGCACGAGCTGTACACCGAGGAGGCCGAGGTGCGGCTCGCCGCCTCCCGGCTGCCCGCAGGCTTTCCCGGCTTCGCGGACGCCGGTGACCTCACCGACCCGGCCCAGGGGTACGGGCCCCTCAGGCCGGCCGCCGCACCCGGGCTCGACGCCGACCTCGCCCTGCTCGCCGGGCTGATGGCGGCTCCCCCGGCGGCCCTGCCCCGGATGTATGTCCCGGACAACTCGGCGGATCACGCCCGCCGGGTCCTGCGCCGCGCGGAGAACACGGACCGGCCCGGCGAGGAGGCCGCCGGGGTGCTGCGCTCGGCCTTCGCCCACCACATCACCCAGGTGTTCGCCCGGCAGTGCCAGGTGGCGGGCAAGGAAGCCGGCTTCACCCTCTACGAGCACGCCTTCCTGCTGCTGGACGGTGCCGAGGTGAGCCTGTGGGAGGTGGAGCACACGGCCACCCCCGACGGCCGTCATATGTGCGAGGTGTACGCGGCGGAGCACACCGCCCGTGAGGCGATGGAGCTGCGCGCCCGGGTGCGCTGAGCCCCACCCGTTCCCCCCATGGCGTCACCGACGGCCTCTCCCGGCCCGGGTCCCCGAGCCCGGCGCCACCACCCGGCCGCACCGCCCCGTACCACCCCCCACCGCTCCACCCCGCACCACCGCTCCACTCCCGCCGCCGCGCCCTCGCCGCGCCGCCGCCGCGCCGCCGGGTCTAGCGACCCGAGTGCGTCAGCTCCGGCTCCTTCAGCGGCTCGCTCTCGTCCGAGCCGCCCCCTTCGAGATGCTGCTTCGGCCGCGCGGGCAGCAGAAACATCAGCAGGAAAATCACACCGAGCACCCCGGCGACCCATCCCAGTGAGTTGAGGAAGGCCTCCCCGAAGGTGTTGCCCACCATCTCCCGCATCACCTCGGGATCGCCCGCAGGGGCTCCCTCCGCGCCCGGCTGGGCGCTGCCATGGCCGGAGATGCCGTCACCGGCGCCGTCCGGCATCGCACCGAAGAAGACCACCGAGACCAGACCCAGGCCCAGCGCGGTACCCGTCTGCTGCACCGTATTGAGCAGACCAGAGGCCGAGCCGGAGTGCTCGCGCGGGACCTCGGAGAGAATCGCGTCCGTCAGCGGAGCCACGATCAGCCCCATGCCGACACCCATCACCACCAGTGCGGGCACCATCTGCCAGGGAGTGATGTCGACACCCACACGGTCGACCGTCCAGAGGTAGATCAGCACACCCCCGACCATCGTCAGCGCCCCGGCCTGGAGCACCTTGCGGCCGAACCTCGGCACCAGCTGCTGTACGGAGATACCGGCCGCCACCGAGACGGCGATCGAGAACGGAACCCCCGTCAGACCCGCCCGCAGCGCGCTCCATCCGAGGCCGATCTGCATATAGAGCGTCCACACCAGGAAGAACACACCCATGACGACGCCCAGGGTCAGCTGGACGGCGATACCGGCGGCGAAGCTGCGCACCCGGAAGAGCGACAGCTCCACCAGCGGGGAGCCGTCCTTGCGGGTCTTGTACCGCTCGTAGACGACAAAGGCGGCGAGCACCAGCGGGCTGCACAGCATGGAGACATGGCCCCACAGCGGCCAGTCCAGCTCCCGGCCCCGGGTCAGCGGGTAGATCAGCATCATCAGCGCCGTGGTGACCATGACGACACCGACCAGGTCCAGCCGGAGCGCCTTGGGGGCACGGGACTCGGTGATGTAGATCCGGCCGAGGATGATCCCGGCGATACCGACCGGCAGGTTGATCAGGAAGATCGGACGCCACTCCAGACCGAAGAGGTTCCACTCGGTCAGCAGCGCCCCGAGGAGCGGCCCGGAGACCGCGCCCAGACCGACGACCGCGCCGAAGAGCCCGAAGACCTTGCCGCGTTCATGGGCGGGGAAGGTGGTGTGGACGATCGCCAGCACCTGCGGCACCATCATCGCGGCCATGGCGCCCTGGAGGATCCGGGAGGCCACCAGCATCTCGGTGCTCAGGGCGAAGCCGCAGAGCGCGGAGGCGAGGGTGAAGCCGGTGATGCCGATCAGGAAGAGACGCTTGCGGCCGTAGATGTCCCCGAGCCGGCCACCGGTGATCAGCCCGGCGGCGAAGGCGAGGGCATACCCTGCGGTGATCCACTGGATGGCGCTGAAGGAGGCACCGAGATCCCGCTCGATGGCGGGGATCGCGATGTTCACGATGGTGACGTCGACCAGGTCCATGAAGGCGGCGGTCATCACGATCGTGAGAGCTATCCAGCGGCGACGGTCCTCCGCCGGGGCGGGCGGCACCACGCCGTCCCCGGCCGTTCGCGCGGACGGCACCGGCGGCACGGCACCGGTGCGCCCGGTGTCCGCGTGAACGGTGTCCGGGTGAGCGGTGTCGGCATGGGCGGTGCCGGTGTGAGCGGTATCGGTGTGAGCGGTGTCGCCGGGCGGGTGCGGGGGACTGCTGCCGTCGGGATGGTGTGAACTCATGGGAACGAGACTAAGAGGGAACTAGGTCATTACGCGTCCTCTTTTGGCGGCACCCTGGACGGCATGACGGATACCCCGGCGCGACTGCTGCATCTGCTCTCCCTGCTCCAGACCCCGCGTGAGTGGCCGGGCAGTGAACTGGCCCGCCGGCTGCGGGTCAGCCGCCGCACGATCCGCCGGGACATCGACCGGCTGCGGGAGCTGGGGTACCCCGTGGAGGCCACCAAGGGCGCGATCGGCGGATACCGGCTGGTCGCCGGGTCCGCGATGCCTCCGCTGACCCTGGACGACGAGGAAGCGGTCGCCATCGCCGTGGGGCTGCGGGCCGGGGCGGGCCATGCCATCGAGGGCATCGAGGAGGCGTCCGTACGGGCGCTGGCCAAGCTGGAGCAGGTGCTGCCGTCCCGGCTGCGCCACCGGGTGGCCGCGCTCCAGGCGGCGACGGTCCCGCTCACCCGGGGCGACGGGGCGACGATCGACCCGGCCACCCTGACCGTCCTGGCGGGCGCGGTCGGGGTGCCGGAACGGCTGCGCTTCGGCTATCGCGCGGGGGACGGCACCCCGAGCAGACGGTGGGTGGAGCCCTTCCGGCTGGTCTCGGCGGGGTACCGGTGGTATCTCGTGGCGTACGACCTGGACCGCGAGGACTGGCGGACCTTCCGGGTGGACCGGCTGTCCGACCCCCTGGCGACCGGTGAGCGCTTCACCCCCCGGGAGCGGCCGGAGGGCCAGGGTCTGCTGGGACACACCCTGGTGCCCCGTCGGGAACACCGGGTGATGGTGGATTTCGAGGCCCCGGCCGACTGGGTGGCCGCGCGGCTGCCGCACTTCTTCCCCGCTCCGGAGCCCCTCGGGGAGTCGGGCTGCCGGCTGCGGATGCCCTGGCCGGACACCCTGGACTGGGTGGCGAAACAGCTGGCCCTGGTGGGGTGCGACTTCCGGGTGGTGGCGCCGGCGGAGCTGTCCGACCAAGTGGCGGAGGTCGCCGAACGGCTGGCCCGCGCGGTACGAAAAAACCCGGCGTCGGCCGGATGACACCGGGTGGAACGGGGCAGGGAGGCGACCCCGGGCGGAACGGGGCACGAGGGGCGCACCGGCGGCGTCGGGAGCCCGCGCGGGCCGGCGCCCCGGGGAGACCCCGGGGCAGAGGCCACGGCGGGCGGCCGGGCCGGTCAGGCCGCTTCGTCGAAGCCGGTGTCCCGGGCCATCCGCTTCAGCTCCAGCAGTGCGTGCTTCTCGATCTGCCGGATGCGCTCACGGGTCAGCCCGTGCTCCTTGCCGACCTCGGTCAGCGTGCGCTCGCGCCCGTCCATGATCCCGTACCGCATGCGGATGATCGAAGCGGTCCGCTGGTCGAGCTTGCCGATCAGATCGTCCAGCCCCTCGCTGCGCAGCAGGGTGAGGACGGACTGCTCCGGGGAGACCGCCGAGGTGTCCTCCAGGAGGTCGCCGAACTGGGTCTCGCCCGCGTCGTCCACCGGCATGTTCAGACTGACCGGGTCGCGCGCCCAGTCGAGGACGTCGGTGACCCGCTCCGGGGTGGAGCCCAGCTCCTCGGCGATCTCGGCCGGCTCGGGCTCACGGCCCTTCTCGCGGTTGAACTCGCGCTGGACCCGGCGGATCCGGCCCAGCTCCTCCACCAGGTGGACGGGGAGCCGGATGGTGCGGGACTGGTCGGCTATGGAACGGGTGATCGCCTGGCGGATCCACCAGGTGGCGTACGTGGAGAACTTGAAGCCCTTGGCGTAGTCGAACTTCTCCACCGCGCGGACCAGGCCCGCATTGCCCTCCTGGATCAGGTCGAGCAGGGGCAGACCGCTGCGCGGATAGCGCCGGGCGACGGCGACGACCAGCCGGAGATTGGAGCGGATGAAGACATCCTTGGCACGCTCGCCGTCGGCGACCAGCGACTCCAGCTCCTCACGGGTGGCGCCCTCGGCCTCGCTCTCGACCTCCTTGTCGAGGATCTGGCGGGCGAACACCCCCGCCTCGATCGTCTGGGACAGCTCGACCTCCTGAGCGGCGTCGAGCAGCGGCGTCCGTGCGATCTCGTCGAGGTACATACCGACCAGATCTCGATCGGCTGTCTCCCCGCTCACCGCGCGGCTCACCGCGCGCACGCGCCCGGCACGCTCAGTGGTCCCCTTGGCCTCGGACTGGCGACGGGCGACGGCACGGGTTGCCATGCGAGCTCCCTTGCTGAGTAGGTCGCGACACCCTCCCGGGTGCCCTGCATCCGATGGAAACAACGACTGGAATCCGGACAGAATTCCCATGCCCCTCGTCAATTTTTACGATCTTGCAGTATCCTGCCTGCCCCCATGGGAGGGGAGACGGCTAAGGAGCCGATAGAGGTGCAGGTCAGCGGGGTCACAGCGCGTGTATCCCAACACTCTCCGCACACACCCACCAGGCCCCTCATGAGACGCCCGTCACACCCGGCACCCCTTCCGGCGCACCGCGCACCCTGTACGGCGCACTGACCGGACCCATCGCCCGGACCCATCGGCCTGACCCACCGCCGAACCCATCGGCCGGTGATGCCCGGCACCCGGTGGTACCCGGTGATGCCCGTTCCCCCCTCACCCATAGAGACGGACGGGACCCCTTCGCAGGTTGCCCCGGGTCGTACGCCCAGGGCGTACGACCTGCCCGGCAGCGGCCCCGTACCGTCCGGCGGACGCCCGTACCCCCTCCGGCGGGCGGCGCCCGGGACCTGAGGTGTAGGTCCCCAGCCCGTTACGGAGCCCTCGCCCGCCTGCCTAGGGTCCCGCCCATGGACTCCCGAAATGACTCCCGGAACCCGCAGAAAGCACCCCTCACCGGCGGCGCGGGAAGCCCCGCCACCGACGGCACCCTCGACGAGGCACTGGAACGCATCCATGTCGCGGGACCCGAGCGCGACGGCTGGCTGAGCAACCACGCCCCCATGGCGGTGGAGGCGCTGGTCCGCCACGGCCGGGCGGAGACCGTCCACCCCTGGCTGGACCGCTACCGGGACAAGCTGGAGGACATGCCCCGGCCGCTGACCCCGGTCACCGGGAAGAACTGGCGGGAGGCGCTGGGCGACCCCCGCCGGATCGCCGACTGGGCCCTCTGGTTCGAGCGGGAGACCGCCGACCGCCCCTGGCGGGAGGTGCTCACCGAGTGGTGGCCCCGACTGCTGCCGGGGATCGCGGGCGGCGCCACCCATGTGGTGATCCGGGTCGGTCATGCCGTCCGTACCCTGCTGACCACCGAGGAGACCGCACCCCGGGTGACCGAGCTGGCCCATGCCCTCGGCTACTGGGCCGCCCGGCACCAGCCGATCACCGGGCTGCGGGCGCTCCCGGCCCCGGCGGGCGCGGCGGCGGCGCTGGACGCGGTCGCCCCGGTGCCCGACCGTACGGCCGGGATCGAGGCCCGGCTGGCCCAGCTCACCGCGCTGCCCGACTGGCCCGCCGGCGCGGGGCAGGCCCCGGACCCGGAGACCGCCAGGACCCGGCTGGTGGAGCTGGTCACGGCCGCCACCCATCGGTACGCCACCCATGGCCACAGCGACCCGGTGATGCTGGTGCACGCGGCGACGGCGCCCAACGCGGTACTGCGGACGCTGCCCGCGCTCCCGCGCACGCTGTGGGCGCCGAGTCTGGCGGCGGCCTGGTCGGCGAGTGCCGCCGTGACCGCCGCGTACTCCGCGCTGACGCCGGTGGCCGCGCCCGGCCCCGTACCGGCCGGACCGGAGGAGATCTTCGAGCGGGCGGCCGCCCATGGCGACGACCACACGATCAAGTTCACCGACACCGCGCTCGACATCGGTGACGAGCGGGCCCTGGTGGCCGCCGTCCGCTCGATCGAGCTGAACACGCCCTTCCTCTGAGACCGGCACCACCCACCCCACTGGCCCCACAGACCCTGCGGGCCCTTTCTCACCCGTACTGCACCGACCGCTTGGCCAGCCCCATCCAGAAGCCGTCGATCACACTGCGCCCCGCGTCCAGCTCGTCCTCGGCCGCGCCGAGGGTGACGAAGAGGGGCGCGAAGTGCTCGGTCCTGGGGTGGGCGAGCCGGCCCGCCGGGGAGGTGTTCCCGAAGTCGAGGAGGGCGTCGACATCCGCCGCCGCCAGCGCCCGCCGCCCCCAGTCGTCGAACTCGGCGGACCACCCGGGTACCCCGCTCTGGCGCAGCGCCGCCAGATTGTGGGTGAAGAAGCCGCTGCCGACGATCAGGACACCCTCGTCCCGCAGGGGCGCGAGGCGCCGCCCGATCTCCATCAGACGGGTCGGGTCGAGCGTCGGCAGGGAGATCTGGAGGACCGGGACATCGGCCCCGGGATACATCTCGGCCAGCGGGACATAGGCACCGTGGTCGAGCCCCCGGTCGGGCACATCCTGTACGGGGGTTCCGGCGCGGCGGAGGAGTTTACGGACCGCGTCGGCGAGCCAGGGTGCTCCCGGAGCCCCGTACCGCACGGCGTAGTACCGCTCGGGGAAGCCCCAGAAGTCGTACACCAGGGGCACCGTCGTGGTCGCGCCGAGCGCCAGCGGGGCCTCCTCCCAGTGGGCGGAGACCATGAGGACGGCCCGGGGGCGGGGCAGTGCGGCGGACCACGCGGCGAGCTGTCCCGGCCAGAGGGGGTCGTCCGCGAGGGGCGGGGCGCCGTGGGAAAGATAGAGGGCGGGCATCCGGGCGGGGCCGCCGGGAGGGGCGGCCCAGGTCGTGGTGGCTGTGGTCATGGGAGGATCTCCAGTCACTTGAAGTTTCAAGTTACCTCCACGGTAGACCCGTATAGTTCAACGTTCAAGGACAAGTCGTAGAGTGGTGGTATGAACACGGCATCCGAGACGGACGGCGAGCGCGCCCCGCGCTGGCTCAGCGATGAGGAACAGGGCGTATGGCGCGCCTATCTCCACGCCACGACGCTCTTCGACGACCATCTCGACCGCCAGCTCCAGCGCGACGCCGGGATGCCGCACATCTACTACGGGCTGCTGGTGCAGCTCTCGCAGGCGCCCCACCACCGTCGGCGGATGACCGAGCTGGCGATCGACGCCAAGATCACCCGTTCCCGTCTCTCGCATGCCATCGCCCGGCTGGAGAAGAAGGGGTGGGTGCGGCGCGAGGAGTGCCCGACGGACAAGCGCGGGCAGAACGCGGTACTGACGGACGCGGGGTACGCGGTGCTCCGGCGGGCGGCGCCGGGGCATGTGGAGGCGGTGCGGCAGGCGATGTTCGACCGGCTCACCCCGGACCAGGTACGCCAGCTCGGCGAGATCATGCGGATCATGGCCGAGGGGCTCCAGCCCCAGGACTCGGGGGCGGACCTGCCCTGGCTGCGCTGACCCGGCGGCGGGTCCGGCGCAGGGCCCGCCGCCCGGCCCGGCCCGCCGCGACCGGGCACGAGGCACCAGGTCACCAGGTCACCAGGTCACCAGGCACACGGATGCCCCGCCCGGATCGTTCCGGACGGGGCATCCCCCTGCGCTCGGGCCACTCGGGCCGTTCAGGCCACGCAAACCACTCGGGTCCGTCAGTGCATGACGACCGGGACCTTGACCTCGTCCTCGGCACCCTCACCCGAGGACCCGGCCCCGCCGGACATCTCCGGACGCCCACTGGTGATCAGCGTGAACGCGATCACCGCCGAGGTGAACAGAATGCCGACCGCCCACCAGATCGCACTGGTGAAGCCGTGGACCATGCCCTCGAACTGAAGCACCTTCGGGTCGCCCGCGCCCGCCGCGTTGTCCTTGATGTACGCACTGGTCGCGGAGGCCGCGATGGTGTTCAGCAGCGCCGTACCGATGGCACCGCCGACCTGCTGCGAGGTGTTGACCATCGCCGAGGCCACCCCGGAGTCGGCCGGGTCGACCCCATAGGTCGCCAGCGACATCGCCGGCATGAACGCCGTACCCATACCGAGCCCCAGCAGCAGCTGTGCGGGCATGACCACCGTGGTGTACGAGCTGTTCAGATCCAGCTGGGTCAGCAGCAGCATGCCCAGTCCCGCCAGCAGGAAGCCGGGGGCCATCAGCAGCCGGGGAGCGACCCGGGTCATCAGCCGGGTGCCGATCTGGGTCGAGCCCACGATCATGCCGACGACCATCGGCATAAAGGCGAAACCGGTCTTGACCGGCGAGTATCCCCGTACGACCTGGAGGTAGTAGGTCAGGAAGAGGAAGAGGCCGAACATCGCGATGACGGCGAGGCCCAGCGAGAGGTAGACACCGGCGCGGTTGCGCTCGGTCAGTACCCGCAGCGGCAGCAGCGGGGCCTTGACCTTGGCCTCGACGGCGACGAACGCGGCCAGCAGCACCACGGAGAGGACGAACATGCCGATCGTCCAGGCGTCGGTCCAGCCGGAGTGCTCGGCGCGGGTGAAGCCGTAGACCAGGGCGACCAGACCCGTCGTGGACAGGATCACACCCGGGATGTCGAGCGGGGCGCGGTTACGGGCACCGCTCGGCTCACGGATGACGAAGTAGGCGCCGACGGCGGCGACGACCGCGAAGGGGATGTTGACGTAGAAGGTCCAGCGCCAGTTCAGGTACTCGGTCAGGAAGCCGCCGAGCAGCAGACCGACGGCACCGCCACCACCGGCGATGGCACCGTAGATGCCGAACGCCTTGGCCCGCTCCTTGGCGTCGGTGAACATCACCGCGAGGAGCGAGAGCGCGGCCGGGGCGAGCAGCGCGCCGAAGACGCCCTGGAGGGCGCGGGAGGCCAGCATCATCGCCTCGGTGGTGGCGGCACCGCCCAGCGCGGAGGCCACGGCGAAGCCGACGAGTCCGGCGACGAAGGTGCGCCGGCGGCCCCAGATGTCGGCGATCCGGCCGCCGAAGAGCAGCAGTCCACCGAAGGCGAGGGCGTAGGCGGTGATGACCCACTGCCGGTTGCCGTCGGATATCCCGAGGTCCTGCTGGGCGGTGGGGAGCGCGATGTTCACGATCGTCGCGTCCAGCACCACCATCAGCTGGGCGAGGGCGATGAAGATCAGCGCCTTCCAGCGCTGGGGGTCGGCTCCGCCGGTATCGGCGGGCGGGAGGGACACGGAGGTGTCGGCGGTTCTTGACATGGGTGGGGCCACCTAGGGAGTACGAACGCCTAAAAGCGCCTGAAAAGTGGACAAGTAGTGGAGATAGAGGGAGCGAGAAGACCGGGCCCTGGCGGAGCGTTCCTCCGTGATGCCATGTCGGCCGGGCACCACGGCATATCCGCCGGGACCAGGAGTGCGCCTACGGGATGAGGGGTACGGGAGGCGCGGTCCGCGACGCGGGCGCCCGTACCCGGGGGCCTATGAGCGGTTCACGGCAGACTCACACCGACCTCGCAGACCTTCCAGGGTCACCGCGTCACCCGGCAGTTCGGAGCGCGCGGGCGCCTCGAAGCCGTCCACCAGGATGTCGAGATGGCGGTGGACGAACGGGTCGAAGTCGACGACCGGACCCGCCCCGGGCAGGGGCCGGGTGAGCTGGGAGAGCATGACCACCAGATCGCCGACCCCGACATCGGCGCGCATCCGCCCCGCCGCCTGCGCCGACGCGACCAGCCGGGCCACCGCCCCTTCGAGCCGCTCCCGCCCTTCGAGCAGATCCGGGTGATCGTGGTCGAAGTCGCCGTGGATCACCAGGCAGAGCGCCCCGATCCGCTCATCGGCCGCCCCGTGCACAAAGCGGCGGACGGCGGCGAAGGTGTCGGCCTCTTCCCTGGCCGCCACCTCCGCACGGTCGGTGGTGCGGGAGAGGACGGAGACCACGACCGCGCGCACCAGCGCGTCCCGGTCGGGGAAGTGGCGGTAGAGGGTGGCGTTGCCGATCCCGGCGCGGCGGGCCACCTCGTCGAAGGGGACGACGGGGCCGTACTCCACGAACAGCTCACGGGCGGCGGAGACGATCCGCTCCCGGTTCCGCAGGGCGTCCGCCCTGGGCCGGGGCACGGGCCGCGTGCCCTCCCCCTCCACCCGCACCCCGGTGGTGCCGATGCCGACCATGAGCCCTCCCACTTCCGCGTCACCCGTACAGCCGGGGCACATCCACCCCGTACAACCGGGGAACATCTCCCCGCTTCAGCGGGGACACGAGTTCAAACGGGGAGAGTGTCCCCGCTTATTTCCCCGCCCGAAGTGACCTGCGTCACCCTCCCCGGCGAGGCCCGGCGGGGGCCCGGCGGGGGTCCCGGCGGCGAGGCCCGGCAGGAGTCCCGGCGGCGAGGCCCGGCGGGGCCGCCCGACGTGGCGGGAGAACCCGGACGGCCCACCCCGCGCGCGCCCCGCCGCCCGCCGCCCCAGGCTGATCGGACAGACACCGGTGGCGCGGCGGACAGCGCGCCGCCGTACCTCGGAGAGCGGACAGCGCCGCCGGAGACCGGAGATCGGGGACCGGAGACCGGACCGGCGGACGGAGCGGACCGCACCCGGCTCCACCGGGCAGCGGGAAGGCAGGTGGTCGATATGCGGCGCGGACGCCACCGGATACGCCACCTCGGCGTCCTCACCGCGCTCACCGCCTTCTCCCTCGCCGCCCTCACCACCTCGGGCGGCACCCCCCACACCCCCGCCCGCACCTCGGCGGGACCCGTCGCCGTCCCCGGACGGGCGGGAGTCGGCCCCTGCCGCCTCACCCCCGGCTCCGGCGTCCAGATGTCCGAGGGCATACCCACCCCGCCCGGCTACTCCCGGTCCACCGGAGAGATCCGCGCCCTCAATCTGATGATCGACTTCCCGGACGCCGAGGGCGAGGGCAGCGCACTGGACCGGCAGGCGGAGTTCTTCCCGCAGACCGCCGAGTGGTTCGGCACCAGCTCGTACGGGCGGCTGCGCTACCGCCCGCACACCCCCGTCACCACCTGGCTGCGGATGCCCCTGCCCTTCGAGGAGTACGGGATAGAGCGCGGCGCCCCGTACGACCCCGCCTACCGCACCCTGGTCGAGGATCTGGTGCGGGTGGCCGACCCCGAGGTCGACTTCAGCGCGTACGACCTGGTCAACATATTGGTCACCCCCAACGCCGGCCCATCCGCGCTGGACACCGTGCTCTCCGTGACCTTCTCCGGCAACCCCGAGGCACCCGTCGCCGACGGGGTACCGCTCGCCAACACGTCCTTTGTCTACAGCCGCCAGGACGACGGCTCCGGCACCCACGCGGAGACCGGCTACCGGGTGCTCCCGCACGAGAACGGCCATGTCTTCGGCCTGCCCGACCTCTACACCCCCGACGGCGGCGGGGCGGTCGGCCACTGGGACATCATGTCCGAGGACTGGGGGGCCAACAACGACCTGCTGGCCTGGCACAAATGGAAGCTCGGCTGGCTGGACGACCGGCAGATCGGCTGCGCGTCGGCGCCCGGGACCCGGACCTACACTCTCACCCCGCTCTCCCGCCGGGGCGGCCCGAAGATGACCTACATACCGATAGGGCCGGACTCCGGATACGCCGTGGAGGTCCGCGCCCGGGGCGGGAACGACGAGGCCGTCTGCCGCCCCGGGGTGCTGGTCTACCGCGTCCACGGCGATGTGGACACCGGCGGCGGGCCGGTGACGGTGATGGACAGCCAGGAGAACAGCGGAGGCTGCACCCGGCGCCCCAATGTCCACGCCGAGCTGTCGGACGCGCCCTACCGGCCCGGCGAGTCCTTCACCGACCAGCGGAACGGGGTCGAGATCGCCGTCGTCTCCGCGAAGAAGGGGGTCTACCGGGTACGGATCACCCGCGCCTGACGCCCCGGCCGCCCCGGCACCCGGTCACCACCGGCGTACGACTCACCCGACCCCGCCCGGTACGACTCACCCGGGATGCCCCCCGAACAGCTCCCGCCGCAGCTCCCGCTTGAGGACCTTGCCCGTCGGATTGCGCGGCACCGCCCCCAGCACCACATGGGCCGGCACCTTGAACGCCGCCAGCCGCCCGCCCGCGTACGCCCGCAGCTCCGCCGCGCCCACCGCCGCCCCCGCCCGCAGCTGCACCACGGCGGCGACCTCCTCCCCCAGCTCCGGATGGGGCACCCCGAGCACCGCCGCGTCCTCGACCTCCGGATGGTCGTGCAGCACCGCCTCCACCTCGGCGCAGTACACATTCTCGCCACCCCGGAGCACCATGTCCTTGAGCCGGTCCACCACACTCACCCGGCCCTCGCGCACCACCGCCAGATCCCCCGTACGGAACCAGCCGTCCCGGAAGGCGGCGGCGGTCGCCCGCTCGTCCCGCCAGTACCCGCGTACCAGCGACTGACCGCGCAGCCACAGCTCACCGACGGCCCCCTCGGGCAGCTCCGCACCGTCCGGACCGGCGATCCGCACCTCGCAGGCGGGCACCGGCCGGCCCACACTCCCCGGATCCCGCCGGTACTCCTCGCCATAGGCGGTCAGGACCCCGCCACTGGTCTCGGTCAGCCCATAGCCGTTCCGGGGCATGATCCGGTCACCGTGGCCCGCCGTGATCCGGCGCACCAGCCCCGGCGGCGGCGGGGCGCCCCCGGTGCCCAGATGGACCACCGTCTCCAGCCCCCCGCCCCGGCGCTCGGCCGCGTCGAGCAGCCGCAGCGCGGTGGTGGGCACCCCGGCGTACCCGGTCACCCCATGCCGGACGATCAGATCCAGCGCCGCGTCGGCGTCCCACTTCCGCATCAGCACCAGCGCACCCCCGCCGGCCATCGTCGGATACAGCGACGCGAACGCCGCCACATGGAAGAACGGAAACGTCATCAGCGTCACCGGCGACGGACCCTGCCCCGGGACCCGCCCCTGGGCCAGCAGCGCGGCCGCCGCGTAGAACTGGAGATGCCGGGCGGACCCCGCCTGCGCCAGCTGGGTGGCCACCGCCCCCTTGGGCCGGCCGGTCGTCCCCGAGGTGTAGATGATCGTGGCGTCGTCCTCCGGGCGCACCTCCACCCCGGGTGGCGCGATCAGCGGATCCGGCGCGGGGAACTCCTCGTACCGCTCGATCCCCGCCCCGCGCTGCTCCTCGCTCCCCTGGAAGACGACGGCCCGCGCCCCGGTCCGCCGCCGCCAGGCGTCCACCGAGGGCAGCAGCCCACCGTCGACGAGCAGCAGCCCGGGGGCGCAGTCGTCCAGGGCGTACGTCAGCTCCTCCTCCGTCCACCAGGTGTTCAGGGGGACGGCGACCAGCCCGGCCAGCTGGACCGCCCAGAAGGCGACCTGCCACTCCGGGTGGTTCCGCATCACGATGGCGGCCCGCTCGCCGCGCGCCATCCCGTACTCCTCATGGATGCGCCGGGCGAGCGCGCAGGAGGCGGTGAAGAAGGCCCGGTAGGTGTACGAGGCCGACTCGCCGATGAGGAACGGCCGGTCCCCGAAGGCCCAGGTGGGCTCCATGAACTCGGGGAGCGTACGGGGCCCTTCGGCATAGACGAGGACGCCGTTCTCGTCCCGTACCGCCGCGAAGGGGGCACCGGGCGCGCTGAGCGCCGCCTCATGGTCCCGGGGGTGCGCCACGTCGTCGGTCCCTCTCCTCGCACGGCTCCGCCCGTACGGCTCCGCTTCCGCGGCTGCGCGCACAACGGCGGGGAATCCGGGCGACGGTATGCGGACCCCGCACTCAGGTCAAGGGCGCCCCGGAGGGCCTCCCCCGGGGACGACAGCGGGCCCCGGCCCCCTCAGGAAGGGGACCGGGGCCCGGTGTACTTCAGCGATCAGGTGGTGGTCCGGCGGCGGCGGCCGCCCGGACGGCGCTCGGAAGGCCGGAGCACATGCTCCCCCGCCTCCACGGCCGCCACCCGGCGGGCCGCGCCGAACTCCGCCAGCGCCTCCGCCAGCCGGTGCACGGACGGCTCCGGGGACAGCACGTCCACCCGCAGCCCGTGCTCCTCGGCGGTCTTCGCCGTCGCCGGGCCGATACAGGCGATCACCGTGACATTGTGCGGCTTGCCCGCGATGCCCACCAGATTCCGCACCGTGGAGGAGGAGGTGAACAGGACCGCGTCGAAGCCGCCGCCCTTGATCGCCTCACGGGTCTCGGCCGGCGGCGGCGAGGCGCGCACCGTCCGGTAGGCGGTGACGTCGTCCACCTCCCAGCCCAGCTCGATCAGGCCCGCGACCAGGGTCTCGGTGGCGATGTCGGCACGCGGCAGGAAGACGCGGTCGATCGGGTCGAAGACCGGGTCGTACGGCGGCCAGTCCTCCAGCAGACCCGCCGCCGACTGCTCGCCGCTGGGGACCAGATCGGGCTTCACCCCGAACTCGATCAGCGCACGGGCGGTCTGGTCGCCGACGGCGGCGACCTTGATCCCGGCGAAGGCGCGCGCGTCGAGCCCGTACTCCTCGAACTTCTCCCGCACCGCCTTGACCGCGTTCACGGAGGTGAAGGCGATCCACTCATAACGGCCGGTGACCAGGCCCTTGACCGCCCGCTCCATCTGCTGCGGGGTACGGGGCGGCTCGACCGCGATCGTCGGGACCTCGTGCGGGACCGCGCCGTAGGACCGCAGCTGGTCGGAGAGCGACGCCGCCTGCTCCTTGGTGCGGGGCACCAGGACCCGCCAGCCGAAGAGCGGCTTGGACTCGAACCACGCCAGCTGGGAACGCTGGGCGGCGGAGCTGCGCTCACCGACCACGGCTATCACCGGCCGGTGCCCGTCCGGGGACGGCAGCACCTTGGCCTGCTTCAGGGTCTGCGCGATGGAGCCGAGGGTGGCGGTCCAGGTGCGCTGCCGGGTGGTGGTGCCGGCGACCGTGACGGTCAGCGGGGTGTCGGGCTTGCGGCCCGCCGCGACCAGCTCGGCGGAGGCCGCGGCGACCGCGTCCAGGGTGGTGGAGACGACGACCGTGCCGTCGCTCGCGCCCACCTCGGTCCAGCAGCGCTCACTGGCGGTACGGGCGTCCACGAAGCGCACATCGGTGCCCTGGGCGTCCCGCAGCGGGACCCCGGCGTAGGCGGGGACACCGACCGCGGCGGCGACCCCCGGTACGACCTCGAAGGGGATGCCCTCGGCCGCGCAGGCCAGCATCTCCTGGCCCGCGTCGGCGTCGAGTCCGGGATCGCCGGAGACCGCTCGGACGACCCGCTTTCCGCCGCGCGCGGCCTCCATGACAAGATTGACCGCATCCCTGAGTACAGGGATTCCGGCGGTTGTTGACGCCTCGTCAACAACCGTCAGCTCCGGCGCGCTGACGCTCGCCCGCGCATGGCCGCGTACCACGTCGAGCACCTCGGGCTCGGCGATCAGTACATCGGCCCCCGCGAGTGCCTCGACAGCGCGCAGGGTCAGCAGTCCGGGGTCGCCGGGACCGGCGCCGAGGAAAGTGACGTGCCCGTGTGCCGAGAACGCCGAGGACGGGTTGGTGGTGGGGCTCAATGTGCTCGCTCCCCCATAAGACCGGCCGCACCCTTGGCGAGCATCTCGGACGCGAGTTCGCGACCGAGCGCGATGGCGTCGCCGTGCGACGTGGGTACGGGACCGGTGGTGGACAGCTGCACCAGCGTCGAGCCGTCGGTGGTGCCGACGACGCCGCGCAGGCGCATTTCGGTGACAACCTCCTCATCGCCCAACAGGTCGGCGAGCGCACCCACAGGTGCGCTGCAGCCGGCCTCCAGGGCGGCGAGCAGGGAACGCTCGGCGGTCACGGCGACCCGGGTGCCCGGGTCGTCGAGTCCACCGAGAACGGCGGCGAGGTCCGCGTCGACCGCGGCACACTCGATCGCCAGTGCCCCCTGGCCGGGGGCGGGCAGCATGAAGTCGTCCGAGAGCGTCTCGGAGACCTCGTCCGCCCTTCCGATGCGGTTGAGCCCGGCGGCGGCGAGTACCACCGCGTCCAGCTCCCCGCTCCGTACATATCCGATCCGGGTGTCGATATTGCCGCGGATCGGCACTGTCTCGATGCGCAGACCATGTGTCCTGGCATACGCGTTGAGCTGCGCCATCCGGCGCGGTGACCCCGTACCGACCCGGGCCCCGTCGGGGAGCCGGTCGAAGGTCAGCCCGTCCCGTGCCACCAGGACGTCCCGGGGGTCCTCGCGCGGCGGGACCGCCGCCAGCAGCAGCTCGTCCGGCTGGGCGGTGGGAAGGTCCTTGAGCGAGTGAACGGCGAAGTCCACCTCGCCCCGCAGCAGGGCCTCCCGCAGCGCGGCGACGAACACACCGGTGCCGCCGATCTGCGCGAGATGTTCGCGGGAGGTGTCCCCGTACGTGGTGATCTCGACCAGTTCGACGGGACGTCCGGTCAGTCGGCGCACCTCCTGAGCCACCTGTCCGGACTGGGCCATGGCGAGCTTGCTGCGCCTGGTTCCCAGCCTCAGTGCCCTCTCGGTCATACGCGTCCTCGGTTCTTGACGTCTGCGTCATTCAGGTCGGCCCGGCTGACGGAGGCGACCGTCTCCGGGTCGAGGTCGAACAGGGTCCGCAGCGCATCCGCGTACCCGGCACCGCCGGGCTCGCTGGCCAGCTGCTTCACCCGCACGGTGGGGGCGTGGAGGAGCTTGTCGACCACGCGGCGGACGGTCTGGGTGATCTCCGCGCGCTCCTTCTCGTCCAGCGACGGGAGCCGCCCTTCGAGCCGGGCGATCTCACCGGCGACGACATCGGCGGCCATGGTGCGCAGGGCGACCACGGTCGGGGTGATGCGGGCGGCGCGCTGGGCGGCGCCGAAGGCGGCGATCTCGTCGGAGACGATGCGGCGCACCCGGTCCACGTCGGCGGCCATCGGGGCGTCGGCGGAGGCGTCGGCGAGCGACTCGATGTCGACCAGCCGCACGCCGGGGATCCGGTGGACGGCGTGGTCGATGTCGCGGGGCATGGCGAGGTCGAGCAGGGCGAGGCGGACCGGGCCGCCGGCCAGGGGGTCGCTCCCGGCGGGGGCCTGGCGGACGATCCGGCGGGAGGCGTTCTCCAGCCAGGCGCCGTGCTGGGCCATGTCGTACGCGGTGTCGGCGGCGCCGTCGGCGGGAGCGGGGCCGGTGTCACGGTCGGCGTCGCGGAGGGCTTCCGGCGCGGTGCGATCGGCGGTGGTGACGGCAGGGCGGTCGGCGGCGGTGGTGACGGCGGCCGGGCGGTCGTACGCGCTGTCGAGGCCCGCCGGGCAGGCCGCTTCGGCGCCCTCGGCGGCCGGGACGGCCACGGCGGGCTCCACCGAGCGGTCGTGCACCCGCCCGTCCCGGGCGGCGGTGGCCGCCAGGCGGGCGACCAGGCTGCCGTCGGGGGCGCGCAGATCGGCCGGCTCACCGGGGGCGGCGCCGGGCGCCGGGATCATCCCGGAGGCCGACTCGGCCAGCGCGGCGACGACCGCGTCGGCGGTCAGCACCAGACCGGTGGCCCCGGTGCAGGAGATCACCATGTCGGCACGTGTCAGCTCGTCGGCGACCGAGGTCATGGGGACGGCGCGGGCCGGCACCCCGCCGGGGCCGGAGAGGATCGAGGCGAGCCGGGTCGCCCGGTCCAGGGTGCGGTTGGCGATCACCAGCTCGCCCACGCCCAGCCGGGCCAGCGTGGTGGCGGCGAGCGAGGACATCGAACCGGCGCCGATCACCAGCGCCCGCCGGCCCTCGACCCACTCCGCGACCTCCGCGCCGTCGGCGAGTTGTTCGAGTCCAAAGGTGACCAGCGACTGTCCGGCGCGATCGATGCCGGTTTCGCTGTGGGCGCGCTTGCCCACCCGCAGGGCCTGCTGGAAGAGGTCGTTCAGCAGCCGCCCGGCGGTGTGCAGGGCCTGGCCGCGCGCGAGGGCGTCCTTGATCTGGCCGAGGATCTGCCCCTCGCCCACGACCATGGAGTCCAGCCCGCAGGCCACCGAGAAGAGATGGTGGACGGCCCGGTCCTCGTAGTGCACATAGAGATAAGGGGTCAGCTCCTCCAGACCCACCCCGCTGTGCTGGGCGAGGAGGGTGGACAGCTCGGCGACGCCCGCGTGGAACTTCTCCACATCCGCGTACAGCTCGATGCGGTTGCAGGTGGCCAGCACCGCGGCCTCGGCGGCGGGCTCGGCGGCCAGGGTGTCCGCGAGCAGCTTGGCCTGCGCGTCCGCGGAGAGCGAGGCGCGCTCCAGGACGCTGACGGGGGCGCTGCGGTGGCTCACTCCGACGACCAGGAGGCTCATGCCGGCATCACGGCGGGCATGTCCCCGTCAGGTCCCTTCCGGCCACCCGGGAGACCGCTCTCCTCGCCGGCCTTCCGCTGCTCGTGGAAGGCGAGGATCTGGAGTTCGATGGAGAGGTCGACCTTGCGCACATCGACGCCCTCGGGCACCGAGAGCACGGTGGGGGCGAAGTTCAGGATGGAGGTCACCCCGGCGGCGACCAGCCGGTCGCACACCTGCTGGGCGGCGCCCGCGGGCGTGGCGATCACACCGATCGACACCCCGTTGTCGCTGATGATCTTCTCCAGCTCATCGGTGTGCTGGACGGCGATGCCCGCCACCGGCTTGCCCGCCATGGCGGGGTCGGCGTCGATCAGGGCGGCGACCCGGAAGCCGCGGGAGGCGAATCCCCCGTAGTTGGCGAGGGCGGCACCGAGATTTCCGATACCGACGATGACGACGGGCCAGTCCTGGGTGAGCCCCAGCTCACGGGAGATCTGATAGACGAGGTACTCGACGTCGTAGCCGACGCCCCGGGTCCCGTAGGAGCCGAGGTACGAGAAGTCCTTGCGCAGCTTGGCGGAGTTCACCCCGGCGGCGGCGGCCAGCTCTTCCGAGGAGACCGTGGGCACGGAGCGCTCGGAGAGCGCGGTCAGCGCCCGCAGATACAGCGGGAGCCGGGCGACGGTGGCCTCGGGGATTCCTCGGCTGCGGGTCGCCGGTCGGTGATTTCGGCCAGTTGCCACGGTGCTCCTGCGGGATGAGCGAGGCTCTGGGCGGCCAAGTGTTCCCAGACCGCCCCGTCGACAGCAGGCTATGTCTTTGTGAACGCGTGCACAAAGATACTGTCCGTTTTGTCCGAGCAAAGTGATCGGGGTCACGCGCTTTGTCCGCGTAAACATGGAACCGCGAGCCGTGCCGGACCGTTCGTGGCGCGAAGGGGGCAAAGCAGGACACACTCCTCACGTATGGGCCCGCGGGACCGCTCCACTCTGCCCGGTTCCCCCGCGTCTCGATAGAGCCATGACAAGGGAAGCCCCCGAGCGCGGCCGGACCGGCCGCCGGGAGTCAGCCCTCCAGCTCGCGCCGCAGCCGCCCCGGGTCCACCCGCCAGAACGTGTGCTGCTCGCCGTCGACCAGCACCACCGGGATCTGCTCCCAGTACTCCCGGTGCAGCGCCTCGTCCCGCGTGATGTCCTTCTCCTCCCACGCCACCCCCGTCTGGGCGCAGACCGCCTCGACCACGGCACGGGCGTCGTCGCACAGATGACACCCCGGCTTCCCGATCAGCGTGACCAGCCGGTCACCGGGCTTCTTCTTGGTACGCCGGAACAGAGGAGTCATGCCCCCCATTCTCCGCCCGCGGCGGGACCGCACGACCCCGGTCCCGTGATGGACGGGCCGGTACGCCGCCATGGGCGGTCCGCCCGCGACAGGGCCGTCCGGCGGCGGTCCGCCGGCGCCCCTCCCCTGGACACGGCACCGGAGCGCCGGGAGTTCACCGACCGTGCACCGCCGGGTCGGGAAGTACCGAACAGACTGGCTATGCTCGCCCCATGGCCGCACTGGGATGGCTCACCCCCCGTAGGCGCTCCGCGACCGCCCGGAGCGTTCTGGCAGGCGAGGCCGCAGCCGAGGCAGCGCGCAAGACCTCGCGGGAGCTGGCGGAGAACCCCGACACCACCGCCGGCACCACCGTCACCGCCGACTCAGCCGTCACGGCTGACACGACCGGCGCTGCTGACACCACCGGCACCACCACCGCGACCGATGACGGCGCCGCCGCGGCCGAGCCCCCCTTCCCCGTGGAGGGGGACGACCGGGCCGCCGCCTTCTTCGACCTCGACAACACCGTGATGCAGGGCGCCGCCCTCTTCCACTTCGGCCGGGGGCTGTACAAGCGGAAGTTCTTCCAACGGCGCGACCTGGCGCGATTCGCCTGGCAGCAGACCTGGTTCCGGCTGGCCGGGGTCGAGGACCCCGAGCACATGCAGGACGTACGCGAGTCCGCGCTCTCCATCGTCAAGGGCCACCGGGTCTCCGAGCTGATGAGCATCGGCGAGGAGATCTACGACGAGTACATGGCCGACCGGATCTGGCCGGGCACCCGCGCCCTGGCCCAGGCCCATCTGGACGCGGGCCAGAAGGTCTGGCTGGTGACGGCCGCCCCGGTGGAGACCGCCACGATCATCGCCCGCAGGCTCGGCCTGACCGGCGCGCTCGGCACCGTCGCCGAATCGGTCGACGGCGTCTACACCGGCCGGCTGGTCGGTGAGCCCCTGCACGGCCCGGCGAAGGCCGAGGCGGTACGGGCGCTGGCCGCCGCCGAGGGTCTGGATCTGGAGCGCTGCGCCGCGTACAGCGATTCGCACAACGACATCCCGATGCTTTCGCTCGTCGGACATCCGTACGCGATCAATCCGGATACCAAACTGCGCAGACACGCGCGCGAACGCGACTGGCGGCTGCGCGACTACCGGACCGGCCGGAAGGCGGCCAAGGTCGGCATCCCCGCGGCGGCGGGAGTCGGCGCGCTGGCGGGCGGCACGGCCGCCGCCGTGGCGATCCACCGCCGTCGCCGCTGACCCAGGGGCCCCTGAGGCCCCGGGCGCTTCCCGGCCCTGACCCATCCGCCCCCCTTCCGGGCCCCCTCGCGCCGCGCGCCGGGGCGTACCGGGGGCGTGTCGCGCACCCGTACCCGACCCCGATGACCCCATGTGGGCGACCTCCCCGAAGAGCCGGAAATCGATCAAATTCGATCAACATCCGTTCACAATTAGTTACTAATTCCGTCAGCAAACAGGCACTGAAGCGACGGAAACGATGATTTGAGCAACTGGGCGTAGCACTGCCTTTACGAAGCGTTATTCTCCTCAGACGCACAGCGGGCCCCTCGGTCGCCACGACGAGTGATCGGCTCCGCACTGCTCGTGATGGAAGCTCTGCCTCTGGGAGTCCCGTGTACCCACACGTCGGGGTTGACGCCTCGGGCCTGGCTACGCTTCGCGCGGCGGTCCTCGACCACTTGCGCGGATGTGTCCCCGCCGCGCACACCGTCCCCGTCCTCGCCCTGCCCCGCCTCGCCACCAGTGGTCCCCCCACCACCATCTGCTACGCCCTCGCGGACGGCTTCAAGGAGAGCCCGGCGCGCGGCGCCGTCGTCGAGGGACGCCGCCCGACCGGCGGACGCGTCGCGAGACGGAGCGGACGGGGCGGGACCGGCGCCCCGGCCACCGCCCGCCGTCCCAGCGCCGACAGCGACAGCGCCCGCATGATGGAACTGGTCGAGCGCGCTCAGGCGGGCGAGGCCGAAGCCTTCGGACGTCTGTACGACCAGTACAGCGACACCGTCTACCGCTACATCTACTACCGCGTCGGCGGAAAGGCGACGGCCGAGGATCTCACCAGTGAGACGTTCCTGCGCGCCCTGCGCCGTATCTCCACCTTCACCTGGCAGGGCCGTGACTTCGGCGCCTGGCTGGTGACGATCGCCCGCAATCTGGTCGCCGACCACTTCAAGTCCAGCCGCTTCCGGCTGGAGGTCACCACCGGCGAGATGCTCGACGCCAATGAGGTCGAGCGCAGCCCCGAGGACTCCGTCCTGGAGTCCCTCTCCAACGCCGCGCTGCTGGAGGCGGTGCGCAAGCTCAACCCCCAGCAGCAGGAATGTGTCACCCTGCGCTTTCTCCAGGGGCTGTCCGTCGCCGAGACCGCCCGGGTGATGGGCAAGAACGAGGGCGCGATCAAGACCCTCCAGTACCGTGCCGTCCGTACCCTGGCCCGGCTGCTGCCCGACGATGCCCGCTGACCCCCGACACCGACACCGCCCGACGGGCCCGGCAAGCCGGCCGGGAACCGTCGGCACCCGCCTCCGGAGACCGGCCACCACCGGCCCGGAGGCCGCCCGGAACCACCCCTCTCACCCGTCCCCAACCCATCATCGGTGACGCCTCGATGACGCACTGGTCCGATCATCCTTCGCGCGTAACCCAAGTGCCGCGACACTCGTTGTCCGGGGTGCAGGCTCCCTGTGGTCATGCCCTGTCCACCGCCACTCGCTCGAACGTGTGGATGTGCTCAGGGCGTGCAACCATCCAGACACCCAGGGGAGTCGACCGTCATGACGAGAGGAGGTGCCGCCAGTGATCGCGAACGTTTCGACGCACCGGCGGGCGAACGCCTTCGCCCAGGCCCTGGAAGAACAGGCGGCCGAAGAGCCGGCGGAGGGCTCGGTCGAACCGACCGGGCGGGGACGGATGTTGGCACTGGCGTCCCGCCTCGGCGGGCTGCCGGAGCCGCAGCTCGACCCCGAGGTCAAAGTGGTGCAGCGCGCCCAGCTCGTGGCCGCCATGGAAGCCATGCTCCAGGAGGGCACGGCCCAGGGCGGCAGATCCAGTGGTCCCACGGTGCCCGAGCAGCGGAAATCCGGCCGCGGCGCCCATCGGGCCTCACCGCTCCGGAAACTCCGCCCCCGCACCCGCTGGCAGAAGGGCCTCGCGGCCGGGGGCATCACCGTCGGTGTCGCGGCGGGGGCCTTCAGCGGGGTGGCCGCGGCCAGCTCCGACGCCCTCCCCGGTGACACCCTCTATGGCCTCAAACGCGGCATGGAGGACATCCGGCTCGGGATGGCCGACGGCGACAGCGACCGGGGCGAGCTGTATCTGGACCAGGCGTCGACCCGGCTCAGCGAGGCCCGTCGGCTCATGGAGCGCGGCCGGGCGGGCGATCTGGACCATGAGTCGCTCGGCGAGGTGCGCCGCGCGCTGAACGGCATGCGGCACGACGCCCACGAGGGCCACAAGCTGCTCCACGCCGCGTATCAGCGGGACGGCTCCCTGGGGCCCATCCAGAAGCTCAGCTCGTTCTCCCGCTCCCACCGCGAGGTGTGGAACGGGCTGCGGGACCGCCTTCCGGCCCAGCTGACCGATGTGGGCCATGAGGTGAATCGGGTCTTCGACGCCATAGAGCAGGAGGTCGGACCGCTCCAGGCACTGCTCCCCGACCCGCCCGCCGAGCGCCGGGGACCCGCCCAGCGCACCGGCGGCGCGGCCCGCAGCAGCGACAGCCCGACGGCCCCCCGGCAGCGGACACCACCCGCTTCCCCCGGAGGGGCGACCGGCACCCCGTCGGAGACGGGCACGGACCGGCCGGGGCCGTCCGGCTCCCCCGCCCCCGACAAGGGCGGACTGCTCTCGGGCGACGGGCTGCTCTCACCGCCGTCGCCGGACACCCCCGAGGTGCCGTCGACCAAGGAGTCCCCGGCCACCCGGCCGGATGTCACCCTCCCACCGCTGCTGCCGGACATCCTCGGACTCGACATCACCGGAGTCGACGAGCCCTGAGCCGCCGATTCCCTGGGGCTGCCGAGTCCTGACACCGCGCCGTACGGGCCGGGTCCGCGTCCTTCGACCGGACCCGGCCCGTACCGCTGTCCCGGGGTCGCCCGCGGCCGGGGCGGCAGGGCGCGACCCCCGGACCCACGAGGGTCGCCGACAAGGCAAGGTCAGAAGAACAAGGTCAGAAGAACACCGAGCGACGCTGGACCAGCAGCTTGTACAGCGTGTGCTGGATCTGCTCCCGCACCTGATCCGTCAGATTGAACATCAGCATCGGGTCCTCGGCCGCCTCCGCCGGGTACCCCTCCGTCTCGATCGGCTCACCGAACTGGATCGTCCACTTGGTGGGCAGCGGCAGCGCTCCCGCAGCGCCCAGCCAGGGGAAGGTCGGGGTGATCGGGAAGTACGGCAGCCCCAGCAGCCGGGCGAGCGTCTTCGCGTTCCCGATCATCGGATAGATCTCCTCGGCGCCGACGATCGAGCACGGCACGATCGGCACCCCGGCCCGCAGCGCCGTCGACACAAAGCCGCCCCGGCCGAACCGCTGGAGGCGGTAGCGGTCGCCGAAGGGCTTGCCGATGCCCTTGAACCCCTCCGGCATCACCCCCACGACCTCGCCCCGCCGCAGCAGCCGCTCCGCGTCCTCCGCGCAGGCCAGGGTGTGCCCCGCCTTCCGGGCCAGCTCATTGACGACCGGCAGGACGAAGACCAGGTCGGCGGCGAGCAACCGCAGGTGGCGCCCGGCCGGATGCCGGTCGTGGACGGCGACCTGCATCATCAGCCCGTCCAGCGGCACCGTCCCGGAGTGGTTGGCCACCACCAGCGCCCCGCCCCGCGACGGGATGTTCTCGATGCCCTTCACCTCGACCCGGAAGTACTTCTCGTACAGCGGCCGGAGCACGGTCATCAGGACCTGGTCGGTCAGCTCCTCGTCATAGCCGAACTCGTCCACCTCGTACTCGCCGGTGATCCGGCGGCGCAGAAAGGCCAGACCGTCGGCGATCCGGCGGTCCAGGCCGCCACCGTCGCCGCCGCCCCGGGGCCGCCGCCCGCCCTCCTCGGCCGAAGCAGCCGAAGCGGCCGAAGCCGCCGGGGAGCCGGACGGGTCGCCGGACCGGGAAGCGGACGACGAGGAGACGGACGAGGAGGCGTCCCCGCCGTCCTCCGCCGCGCTCCCGGTGCCCCTGCGGGCGCCCGGGACCGCCACGGGTACGGGACCCGTGACCGGGGTCCGTGGGCCGCCCGCCGCGCGCTCCGGGGCACCCGGCTCACCGGACGCCCCGCGCCGGGCCCTCGCCCCCGTACCGGTGTCGCCGTCCTTGCCGGCCGCCCGGCGCCGGGCGGCCGGCTTCTGGCGTACGACCCGGGAGGCACCGCCCCGGCGACCGCCCCCCTTACCGGGGGTGCCATCGGCGCCGGACGTGCCGTCGGAGGCGCCCTTGGCACCACCCCGGGCCCGGTCGTCGTCGAACGGAATGACCTTGGCGTCCGCCATCGTTGCCTACGCTCCTTGTCCGGCGTCGCTCCGGGCCGCGGCATCCGCCGCCCGGCCGTCCTCCCGCTCCGGGTCCCGCCCGGCGCCCCCCAGGGCCCTCACCCGCTCGCCCACCCGGTCCACCGCCCGCGCCATGGAGTGCGGGGGCAGCAGCCCCGGCCCCTGGGCGCGGGCGAAGTCGGCGAAGGTCTCCGCGGTGGTGAACTTCGGTTCACATCCCAGGGTCTCCCGCATCCGCGCGGTGCTCACCACCCGCCCATGGGTCAGCAGCCGGATCTGCTCCGGCGAGAAGTCCGTGACCCCGACCGTCCGCAGCGCGGTGCCGATCCAGGTGACGGCGGGCAGCAGCACCGGGACGGTGGGCCGGCCCAGCCGCCGGGAGCACTGCGACAGCAGCAGCACCCCGTCGCCCGCCACATTGAAGGTGCCGCTGTTGAGCGTCCCCGGCCGGGGCTCGTGCAGGGCGATCCGCAGCACATCGACGACATCGTCCTCATGGACGAACTGGAGGCGCGGATCGTAGCCGAACACCGTCGGCAGGACGGGCAGGGAGAAGTACTCGGCGAGCGGGGAGTCCGCGCACGGCCCCAGGATGTTGGCGAAGCGCAGCACACACACGGCGACATCGGGCCGGCGCCGGGCGAAGCCCCGCACATACCCCTCGACCTCGACCGCGTCCTTGGCGAAGCCACCACTCGGCAACGACTTCGGCGGGGTGGTCTCCAGAAAGACGGCGGGGTCCCGGGGGGCCGAGCCATAGACACTCGTACTGGACTTCACCACCAGGCGGCGGACGGTCGGCGTCTTCTGGCAGGCGCCGAGGAGCTGCATGGTCCCGATGACATTGGTCTCCTTGACCGCCGTCCGGCCCCCGGTCCCCAGCGGTGTGCCGGTGACATCGAGATGCACCACGGTGTCGACCGCGTGCTCGGCCAGGACCCTGCCTATCGCGGGGCTGCGGATGTCCACCCGGATGAACCGGGCCCCGTCGAGCCGGTGCGCGGGCTCCACCGCGTCGACCGCGATCACCCGATCCACCTCGGGATCGCGCAGAACCCGCCGTACGAGACGGCCGCCGAGCTGCCGGGCAACGCCGGTGACGAGCACGACCTTTCCCAAGATCAGCGCCTTCCCTGAGGTCCAACATCCCTGATGCCGCGTGGGCCACTCCCCAGCGTCACCGTAGCGGGTCGCCGCTCGGCTGTGACGACCTGTGGACGGCGAAACGCACCGCGGCCCTCCCGGAAAAGCGCCGTGGCCCTCCCACCCGATGGGTGGAAGGGCCACAAACACACGTACAGCTGCCGTATTACTTCTTGTTACGACGCTGAACGCGAGTGCGCTTGAGCAGCTTGCGGTGCTTCTTCTTGGCCATCCGCTTGCGCCGCTTCTTGATAACAGAGCCCACGACTACCCTCGCTTACTTCTCTTCACTCGGTGCGGGGCGTCTGGGCCCACACGACCTACGTCGGTCCAGCCTACCCGCCAGAGCATTGAGTCCGTAATCCGAGGGCAGCCGCCTGGTGCCCCTAGGCGGATTCCACCCCCACAAAGGACTCGCGGAGATAGTCGTGCACCGCCTGCTCCGGTACCCGGAAGGACCTCCCCACCCGGATCGCCGGCAGATGACCACTGTGTACCAAGCGGTACACCGTCATCTTCGACACCCGCATCACCGAGGCGACTTCCGCCACGGTAAGGAACTTGACCTCATTCAGAGGCCTCTCGCTGCCAGCAGCCATGACCCACCTGTACCTTCCGCACATGACGCTCACCGGCTTCCCCTCCGGTGACTCTTCGTCGCTGTGCGCTCACTCCCCAGACTAGGGGCGGGTGGTGCGAGTGGGGAAGAGGAGCAGCCATCGGCCGCCTACTGTGACAGACACGCTCGATTGAGTACATAGCGCGTCAGCGGTCGGTAGTAAGGGGACCGCGCCGAGTCATCGGCGGGGGCCGTCGGAGCGGGGTGCCCCTCCGATGTGTTCCCCGGGGGTACGGGTCCGTGGGCGCCGGGCGTCCGGGACTCCGCAGACCCCGCTGACCTGCCCCGCAGGGGTGATCGGCACACCGGGCGGGAAGGCCGGGCGAGGGGGCGCCCGGCCCTGGGCACCGGCCCCGGGCACCCGTGGAGGGGCGGGAGAAATGGGTGTGTGCGCCGGTTTCACCGGGGATTGACCGCGCGCCGGGTGTCCGCGCCATCGCGACCCGTCGTACGTAGTCGAGCCGGTACGGACGTACGCCGAACCGGGTCGTTATGTCGACACATTGGCCCTGCGGGGGTGTGAGGGCGATGCAACTCGCCGACGACAAAGCGTCTGTCGCCCCGGCGTAGGACCCGGCGCGAGGGCCCGGGAGGCGGGCGGTGGAGCGGATACGAGGGGTGGCGTCCGGGGCCGGAGAGACCTCCTCGACCGCCGCAGGCCCCGCCTTGGCGCCCCACTGTCCGTGCCGTCGGCGGTTCCCCAGACGGCCGGACGGGCGCCGGGAGCCCGGAGAGACCCCTCAGGAGGGGCAGAGATCGGACGACCCGGCGCTCCGGGGCCTCCCGGGGTCCGAGGGCCCCAGGGCCGCGCGGGGCCTTCCTGAGGCCCCGCGCGCGGGCGGGCGGGGGCGGACCCGCGCACCGGACAGCGACCCACCGGACCATCAGGACAAGTGGCGTACGGGGCAGGGGCGCCGGGGCGGTCAGACCAGCAGGCCCCGCAGCGGGAAGGCGGACCGCCGGGTCGCCAGCACCGCCCGGTCCAGCTCGTCCGCCGGGTCGTACCCCTGGGACCAGTCCCGCCAGACCGGGTCCCGCCCATCGGTCATCCGCCACGGCCCGGCCTGCCGGGTCCGCGCGTACACCTCGTTCCGCCACTCCTCCGGAACCGCCGACTCCGGGTCGATGGGCCGATGCGCGGCGATGGCCACCAGATGCGTCCAGGACCGCGGCACCACATCGACCACCGCGTATCCCCCGCCGCCCAGCGCGAGCCACCGCCCGCCGTCGGTGTACTCGTGCGCCAGCGAGTGACATGCCTCCTGTACGGCGCGCTGCGCGTCGAGCGAGACCGCCAGGTGCGCCAGGGGGTCCTCGAAGTGGGTGTCCGCGCCGTGCTGGGTCACCAGCACCTGGGGCCGGAAGTCCGCGAGCAGTTCGGGGACCACCGCGTGGAACGCCCGCAGCCAGCCCGCGTCACCGGTCCCGGCCGGCAGGGCGACATTGACCGCACTGCCCTCGGCCTGCCCCGTTCCGCCGGTCTCCTCCGGCCATCCGGTGCCGGGGAAGAGCATCCTGGGGTGTTCGTGCAACGAGACCGTCAGAACACGGGGGTCGTCCCAGAACGTCGTCTGGACGCCGTCTCCGTGGTGCACATCCACATCGATGTACGCGACCCGCTCGGCGCCCAGCTCCAGCAGCCGGGCGATGGCGAGCGAGGCGTCGTTGTAGACACAGAACCCGGCGGCCCCGCCCGGCATGGCGTGGTGGAGCCCTCCGGAGAAGTTGACGGCGTGCTCGGCCGTGCCCCGCCAGATCGCCTCGGCGGCGGCCACCGACTGGCCGGCGATCAGCGCCGAGGCGTCGTGCATCCCGGGGAAGGCCGGGTCGTCGAGGGTCCCGAGGCCATAGGACTGATCCGCGGCACGGGGATCGGCGGACGCCGCACGGACCGCGGCCAGATAGTCCTCGCGGTGGACCAGCCGGAGGGTCGAATCCCCGGCGGGTTTGGCGGCGACCACCTCTACGTCCCGGTCCAGGCCGAAGGCCCGCACCAGCCCCATGGTCAGCGCGAGCCGCACCGGGTCCATGGGGTGTTGGCGGCCGAAGTCGTACGCCGTCACCGCTTCATCCCACATCAACAACGCACGGCTGCTCATGCCCGCCACCGTATCGGCCCGGCGATCAGAGCAGGAGCGCGGGCAGTTCGGCCATGGACCGGAAGTGCCCCTTCGCCCCGGCGAGCCGGTCGGCGGAGGTCATCGCCGTGAAGCCGTAGACATCCATACCGGCGGCGAGGGCGGCGGCGACGCCCAGGGAGCTGTCCTCCACCACCACACAGCGCCCGGGGGCGAACCCCATCCGCTCCGCGGCGTACAGGAAGAGGTCGGGGGCCGGCTTGCCCCGGCCCACGTCCTGGGCGCTGAAGACGATCTCCTCGGGGAACCACCGGTCGAGGCCGGTCCTCCGGTGCCCGGCCCGGATGCGCTCATGGCTGCCGGAGGAGGCCAGGCAGTACGGGACGCCCTCGGCGGTCAGCTTCTCCAGGACCTCGACCACCCCTTCGACCGGCTCCAGCTCCCGCTCGAACGCGGCGACGGTACGGGAGTGCAGGGTCGCGTCGAACTCCTCGGGCAGCCGCCGCCCGGTCCGCTCCAGCACCAGATCGTGGACCCGGTGGACGGCGGCGCCCATGAAGTCCCGTACGGAGTCCTCGAACGAGGTGGGGTGCCCCAGCTCGGTCAGATACTCCGCCAGGATCGCGTTCGCGATCCGCTCGCTCTCCACGAGGACACCGTCGTTGTCGAATATCACGAGGTCATAGCTCATGGGTACCAGCCTAGAACGCAAAATAGCCCCGGCCCCGATATCACAATGGATATCGGGGCCGGGGCCCAAAATTTGTTCGGCGGCGTCCTACTCTCCCACAGGGTCCCCCCTGCAGTACCATCGGCGCTGAAAGGCTTAGCTTCCG